>CANFZT010000140.1 GCA_947451565.1 Comamonadaceae bacterium
ACCCATGTGGTGTTTGGTGCCATGGCCGACAAAGACGTGGCCCCCATGCTGGCGCGTGTGGCCCCTTTGGTGGACCGCTGGTACTTTTGCGATTTGCCCACTGAGCGTGCCGCTAAAGCCACTCAGTTGCAAGCCGTTTGGCAAGCCGGCAACGCTCGCAAAGACGTGCAAGCCAGCACCCATGCCAACCCCCAAGCCGCGCTGGACGCGGCCGTGGCTGCGGCAGACCCCACTGATAGAATTGTGGTCTTCGGATCATTCTTCACGGTCGGGGGGATTTTGGCGAATGGCATCCCCCGTTTAGACGCCCCACATTTGAGCTCCTGAGACCCCATTCACATGGCTTTTTTCAAGTTTCGATTGCCCGGTCAACCGACCAGCGAGCCCCAAGGCAACCACAGCAATACCCCCGCCGAAAGCGTGGACGCCATGCGCCGTCGCGCCCGTCACCGCTTGATTGGTGCGTCGGTCTTGGTGGTTTTGGGTGTGGTCGGTTTCCCTTTGTTGTTCGACACCCAGCCACGCCCTGTGTCGGTCGACATTGCGGTGGATATTCCAGACCGCGCCACAGCCAAGCCTTTGGTGGACACCTCGAAGCAAAAGCCTTTGTCGGCTGGCGCTGGCTTGGATGCCAAAGAAGAGGTAGTTCCCGATGTCAAGCCCGAACCTAAAGCTGACGTGAAACCAGAAGTGGCCACGGCAGCTGCAGCAGCCGCTGCCGTAGCCGCGGTCGTGCCCAAAGCCGAAAGCAAGCCAGAGCCTGCCAAGGTGGATGCCAAATCAGACGCTAAAACCGTCGCCAAGCCAACCGACAGCAAAGACGCAGGCGCGCGCTTCGTGGTGCAAGCGGGTACGTTTTCGGATGATGTGAAGTTACGCGAAGTGCGCAGCAAGCTGGAAAAAGCAGACATCACAACTTACACCCAAGTCATTGAAAGCAAAGAAGGGCGTCGTGTGCGCGTGCGCGTCGGGCCCTTCACCAGCCGCGACGAAGCTGACAAAGTGGCGCGCAAAATCAAGCAGTTGCAATTGCAACCGCAAGTCTTGACGTTGTAAGACGAACATGCAGACGTTTTCGGCCGTAGATTGGATTCTGCTGGCCGTCTTGGGCCTGTCGTTGCTGCTAGGCCTATGGCGCGGCATTGTGCAAGAGTTGCTGTCACTGGCGGGTTGGGTGGCAGCGTTTTATGTGTCGCAGATCTACGCGCCAACGGCTGCCGCCTGGTTGCCCATGGAGGGCAGTAGCCAAATGTTGCGCTACGCCGCCGGTTTTGTGGTGGTGTTTGTCGCGGTGCTCGTGGCCACGGTGTTGGTGAGCTGGCTGGTTAAAAAGCTGGTGTCCGCTGTGGGCCTTGGGCCTTTAGACCGATTGCTGGGCAGCTTGTTTGGATTGATGCGTGGTGTGGTCATTTTATTGGCTGTCACCGTGCTGGTGGGCATGACGCCCATGCGTGAAACTGAGGCTTGGAAGCAGGCTCAGGGTGCGCAATGGTTGCAACAATTTTTGCATGTGTTGAAGCCGGTGTTACCGGCTGATTTTGGAAAGTACCTCCCCTAATGTGTGGCATCGTCGGCGTTGCAAGCAACGCACCTGTGAACCAGTTGATTTATGACGCCTTATTGCTCTTGCAGCACCGAGGTCAAGATGCTGCTGGCATCGTCACCCAACTGGACCGTAAATTCTTCATGCACAAAGCCAAAGGCATGGTGCGTGATGTGTTTCGCACCCGCAACATGCGCGCCTTGCCCGGCAACAACGGCTTGGGCCAAGTGCGTTATCCCACCGCAGGCAACGCGTTCAGCGAAGAAGAGGCCCAGCCTTTTTATGTGAACGCACCTTTCGGTTTGGTGCTGGTACACAACGGCAACTTGACCAACGCGCATGCGTTGAAAGCAGAGCTGTTCTCAGAAGACCACCGCCACATCAACACCGAGAGTGACTCTGAGGTGTTGCTCAACGTATTGGCCCACGAGATTGACAAGGCCACGCGTGGCTTGCCGCTCAAACCCTCCGATGTGTTCGAAGCGGTGCGCCGCGTGCACCGCCGCATCAAAGGCTCGTACGCGGTCATTTCGATGATTGCGGGCCATGGTTTGTTGGCGTTTCGCGACCCATTTGGCATTCGTCCTTTGTGCATTGGCCGCGGTGCGGATGGCACTTACATGGTGGCCAGCGAATCGGTGGCCTTGGAAGGTACGGGCCATATGTTTGAGCGCGACATTGCGCCAGGCGAAGCCGTGTTCATTGACTTGGCTGGCCATGCCCACTTCATGCAATGCGCCGATGCGCCGCAGCTCAAGCCCTGTATTTTTGAGTATGTGTACTTGGCGCGTCCTGACTCGACGATGGATGGCATTTCGGTCTACCAAGCGCGTTTGAACCTGGGTGAAACCTTGGCTAAGCGCGTGGTGTCCACCGTGCCGCCCAACGACATCGATGTGATTATTCCTATCCCAGAGTCGAGCCGTCCCAGTGCCACACAACTGGCACATTTGTTGGGCGTGCCTTACCGTGAAGGGTTTGTGAAAAACCGTTACGTGGGCCGCACCTTCATCATGCCCGGTCAGGGCGTGCGTAAAAAATCAGTGCGTCAAAAGCTCAACGTGATTGCCAGCGAATTCAAAGGCCGCAATGTGCTGCTGGTGGACGACTCTATCGTGCGCGGCACCACCAGCAAAGAAATTGTGCAAATGGCGCGCGACGCTGGTGCGCGCAAGGTTTACTTAGCCAGCGCTGCGCCGCCTGTGCGTTTTCCAAATGTGTACGGCATTGACATGCCGACCCCTGAAGAGTTGGTGGCGCACAATCGCACGATTGATGAAGTGCGTCAACTCATTGGCTGCGATGCCTTGATTTACCAAGACGTGGAAGCCATGAAGCAAGCTGTGCGCGCTGCCACGGCTGGCGATGCGCCCAAGTTGGATGGTTTTGATGCCTCCTGCTTTGACGGCGTGTATGTGACGGGCGATGTGTCGGCCACCGACATCGTGCGTTTGAACGAAAAACGTGTGGGCACAGAAGAGGGCGCTGAAGACAATTCGCGCCTTGCTTTGCCCAACCAATCGGAGTGACCTAGGTATGAGCCAACACCCTTTGCCCGAGCACCTGCACCTTGACACCTTAGCGGTGCGTGAGGCGGTGGATAAAAGCCAGTACGGTGAGAATTCCGAAGCTTTGTATTTGACATCGAGCTTTACACAGCCCGATTGCGAAACGGCAGCCCGTCGTTTTTCGGGGGAGCAAGATGGTTACATCTACTCGCGTTTCACCAACCCCACTACGGACAGCATGGAGCGCCGCCTGGCTGCGCTGGAAGGTGCTGAAGCTTGCATTGGCACCGCCAGCGGCATGGCGGCGGTGTTATTGCTATGCATGGGTTTACTCAAAAGCGGCGACCATGTGGTGTGCTCGCGCTCGGTGTTTGGCTCGACCATGAAGCTGCTGGGCAGTGAGTTTGGCAAATTTGGCGTGACAACCAGTTTTGTGTCGCAAACCGATTTGGTGGAATGGAAAAACGCCATCACGCCCAACACCAAACTGCTGTTTGCCGAAACCCCTACCAATCCGCTGACCGAGGTGTGCGACATCCGGGCGCTGGCTGATATTGCGCATGCCGCAGGCGCTTTGCTGGCCGTAGACAATTGTTTTTGTACCCCCGCGTTGCAACGTCCTATCGATTTGGGTGCGGACATCGTGGTGCACTCGGGCACCAAATATTTGGATGGCCAAGGTCGTGTCATTGCGGGCGCTTTGTGCGGTAGCCACGAACTCATCACCAAAACTTTCATTCCTGTCATGCGCAGCGCGGGCATGAGCCTGTCGCCCTTTAATGCATGGGTGGTTTTGAAAGGTTTAGAAACTCTGGGCATTCGCATGGAAGCCCAGTGCCAACGCGCTTTGGCGATGGCCAAATGGCTGGAAGCACACCCCAAAGTCGCGCGTGTTTACTACCCAGGCTTGCCTAGCCATCCGCAGCACGAGCTTGCGATGAAACAGCAATCGGGCAAGGGAGGCGCAGTAGTGGCGTTTGATGTCCATGGCAGCACGCCTGCCGAAGGTCGGAAAAACGCTTTTCACGTCATTGACAGCACACGCTTGATGTCCGTCACGGCCAATTTGGGGGATGTGAAAACCATCATCACCCAACCTGCCAGTACCTCACACGGTCGTCTGACCGAAGAGCAGCGCTTAGCGGCAGGCATTCAGCAACACCTGATTCGTGTGGCTGTTGGCCTCGAACATTTAGATGACCTGAAGGCCGATTTGTCGCGCGGCCTCGATACCCTTTGATTTCACTTTCTGCATGACCAAAATTCGCACCCGCTTCGCGCCGTCACCCACGGGCTTTATTCACCTTGGCAATATTCGCTCGGCTTTGTACCCATGGGCATTTGCCCGTGCCACCGGTGGCGACTTTATTTTGCGCATTGAAGACACCGATCTCGAGCGTTCTAACCAAGCCTCGGTCGACGTGATCATTGAAGGCATGAAGTGGTTGGGTCTCGACCACGACGAAGGTCCGTTCTACCAAATGCAACGCATGGACCGCTACAAAGCGGTGCTTGAAGAGCTCAAAGCGGGCGGCTATGTGTACCCCTGCTACATGAGCATGGAAGAGCTTGACGCCTTGCGCGAAAAGCAAATGGCCAACAAAGAAAAGCCACGCTACAACGGCACATGGCGCCCAGAGCCAGGCAAGACATTGCCTCCAATTCCTGAAGGCGTGAAGCCTGTGCTGCGCTTTAAAAACCCGCAAAGCGGCTCGGTCGTCTGGGAAGACAAGGTCAAAGGCCGAATCGAAATTAGCAATGACGAATTGGACGATTTGGTCATTGCCCGCCCAGATGGCACCCCTACTTACAACTTTTGCGTGGTGGTGGACGACATCGACATGGCCATCACCCACGTCATTCGTGGTGACGACCATGTGAACAACACGCCACGTCAAATCAACATCTTCAAAGCGCTGGGCAAAGAAACACCTGTGTACGCCCATTTGCCCACCGTGCTCAATGAGCAAGGCGAGAAGATGAGCAAGCGAAATGGCGCCAAAGCTGTGACGCAATACCGCGATGAAGGCTACTTGCCCGATGCCATGGTCAACTACTTGGCTCGTTTGGGTTGGAGCCACGGTGACGACGAAATTTTCAGCCGTGCTCAGTTCTTAGAGTGGTTCAACCTTGACCACCTCGGCCGTAGCGCTGCGCAGTTTGACGAAGCCAAACTCAAGTGGGTCAATGCCCAACATCTGAAAGCCATGACCGACGATGCGCTGGCGCCTTTGGTCAGCGCCGAGCTCGCCAAGCGCGGCATCATCACAGATGGCCGCTTGCCTGCAATTTGCGGCTTGTTCAAAGATCGCTGTGACACCTTGTTGGTCTTGGCCGATTGGGCCATGGCGTTCTACAACGACGTGATTCCGCAAGCCGACGATGTGGCTAAGCACATCACGCCTGCCGTGTTACCGGCACTGGATGCCTTGGCTGCAAAACTAAACGCAGTGGCTGAATGGAGCGTTGTGAATGTCAGCGCCGCATTCAAAGAGGTGTTGACAGAGCAGGGCTTGAAAATGCCCCAACTCGCCATGCCTGTTCGCGTGTTGGTGATGGGGACCCCTCAAACACCATCGGTCGATGCCGTGCTTTGGCTGTGTGGAAAAGAAAAAGTTTTGTC
>CANFZT010000141.1 GCA_947451565.1 Comamonadaceae bacterium
GCGATGGAAGGCGCAGGCAAGTTGGTGGAAGACGACGAGTTCCGCGAAGCCATGCAAGAAAAAGGCTTGGGCACACCTGCCACGCGTGCCGCCATCATCGAAGGCTTGCTCAACGAGAAATACCTCATCCGCGATGGCCGCGAGATGATTCCTACCGCCAAAGCCTTCCAGCTGTTCACGCTGCTGCGCGGCCTGGGCGTGGAAGAGTTGTCCAAGCCCGAACTGACAGGCGGCTGGGAGCACAAGCTCTCGCTCATGGAACACGGCCAACTGAGCCGCGCCGAGTTCATGCGCGAAATTGCCGAAATGACAGAGCACATCGTCAAGAAGGCCAAAGAGTTTGACCGCGACACCATCCCCGGCGACTACGCCACCTTGAAGACACCCTGCCCCAAGTGCGGCGGCGTGGTGAAAGAAAACTACCGCCGCTACGCCTGCGTCGGCAAAGACGGCAACGCGTCTGACTCCGGCGAAAACGGCGCAGGCTGCGGCTTCTCCATCAGCAAAATTCCAGGTGGCCGCACCTTTGATGTGGCTGAAGTGGAACAGTTCTTGACCGACAAAAAAATTGGCCCCCTCGACGGCTTCCGCTCCAAAGCGGGCTGGCCGTTCACCGCAGAAATCGCACTCAAGTACAGCGAAGAAGATCAAAACTGGAAACTCGAATTCGACTTTGGTGACGACGGTGCAGACTCCGGCGAAATCGTCGAGTTCAGCGACGCAGCACCTTTGGGCAACTGCCCCAAGTGCGGCAGCCCTGTGCACGAACACGGCAGCAACTATGTGTGCAGCAAAGCCGTACCCACACACGCACAAGCCACGCCAAGCTGCGACTTCAAGAGCGGCAAGATCATCTTGCAGCAACCGGTCGAACGCGAACAAATGACCAAGCTGTTGTCTGAGGGCAAAACCGATTTGCTCGACAAGTTTGTGTCCATGCGCACACGCCGCTCGTTCAAGGCCTTCTTGCAGTGGGACGCCGAAGCAGGCAAGGTGAACTTTGCGTTTGAACCCCGCGTGAGCAAGTACCCAGCCAAAGGTGGCAAGACACCCACAACCAACGCGCTCATCAAAGCCGCTGGCAAAAAAGTGCCAGCCAAAACCACCAAGGCCGCCAAAGCGAAAGCTGAAAAAGTGGCCAAACCCAAAGCACCCCGCAAAGTCACGGCAGGCTTCTTGCCCAGCGCTGACCTAGCCAACGTGATTGGCGCAGAAGCTGTGGCCCGTACCGAGGTGATTAAGAAGCTGTGGGACTACATCAAAGCCAACGGCTTGCAAGACGCCACCAACAAACGCGCCATCAACGCCGATGCCAAACTCTTAACCGTTTTTGGCAAGCCCCAAGTGACCATGTTTGAACTGGCGGGCATTGCAGGCAAACACCTTCGCCCCATTGGCGAATAATTTTGGTGAACCAACAAGAGTGACCGCATGACCGTGAATGCAACACCCATGATCGCCACACCCCAAGCGATGCACTTTGCCGAGCCCTTGGCCTTGCAAAGCGGCGCCAGTGTGCGCGACTACACACTCGCCTTTGAGACGTACGGCACGCTCAACGCCGACCGCTCTAATGCGGTGCTTGTGTGCCACGCGCTCAACGCCTCGCACCATGTGGCGGGCGTGTACGAAGGCCAAGACAAAAGCGAAGGCTGGTGGGACAACATGATTGGCCCCGGCAAGCCCGTGGACACGAATCATTTCTTTGTGATTGGCGTGAACAACCTCGGCTCTTGCTTTGGCTCGACCGGCCCCATGCACACCCACCCCGACACGGGCAAGGTGTATGGCGCGGACTTCCCCGTGGTCACGGTGGAAGACTGGGTGAACGCGCAAGCCTTGTTGCTCGACCGCTTGGACATCACCCAACTCGCCGCCGTTTTAGGCGGCAGCTTGGGCGGCATGCAAGCCCTGAGCTGGACGCTGCAATACCCAGAGCGTGTGCGCCATGCCGTGGTGGTGGCGAGTGCGCCCAACCTCACGGCTGAGAACATTGCCTTCAACGAAGTGGCGCGACGCGCCATCGTGACCGACCCCGACTTTCATGGCGGTCACTTTTACGAGCACGGCGTTGTGCCACAACGCGGCTTGCGCATCGCTCGCATGGTGGGCCACATCACGTATCTGAGCGACGACGTGATGAACGAGAAATTCGGTCGAGAGTTACGCGATGCAGTCGTGGGCAGCGCCACGGGCTACAAGTACTCCACCCAAGACGTGGAGTTTCAAATCGAGAGCTACCTGCGCTACCAAGGCGACAAGTTCAGCGAGTACTTTGATGCCAACACCTATTTGCTCATCACCCGCGCACTCGACTACTTCGACCCAGCCCGCACCTACGGCGGTGATTTGTCAGCAGCATTTGCGCGCACAGCCGCTAAGTTTCTGTTAGTGAGCTTTACCACCGATTGGCGCTTTTCACCGGCACGCAGCCACGAAATGGTGCAAGCCTTGTTGGACAACCAGCGTGATGTGAGTTACGCAGAGATCGACGCGCCGCACGGCCACGATGCCTTCTTGTTGGACGACGCGCGCTACATGAATGTGGTGCGCTCGTACTTTGCGCGCATCCACCATGAACTGACCTCGGTAACACACGCAGGAGGCGCCGCATGATTCATGACACCTTGACCGCCATTGCCGCCCTCGTGCCCCAAGGCAGCCGCGTACTCGACCTCGGTTGCGGTGACGGCGCTTTGCTCGCTCACTTGCAACAACACAAAGGCTGTACTGGCTACGGTGTAGAGCTCGACGACACCAATGTGCACGCCTGCGTACAGCGCGGTGTGAATGTGTTGCAACTCAACCTTGATTTGGGTTTGAGCGTATTTGCCGACCAATCGTTTGACGTGGTGCTGCAAATCGACACCTTGCAACACCTGCGCAACGCCGAAACCATGTTGCGCGAAACCGCACGCGTGGGTAAAACCGGCATCGTGGCTTTCCCCAACTTTGCGCACTGGCCCAACCGCCTAAGCATTTTGCTGGGGCGCATGCCCGTGACCAAGCGCTTGCCCTACCAGTGGTACGACACGCCCAACATCCGCGTGGGTACGTTCAAAGACTTCGAGGTGCTCGCCGAGAAAAACGGTTTACAGGTCACCGATTCATTTGGCTTGCAAAACGGTCAACGTGTGGCAATGTGGCCAAACTTGATGGCGGGGACGGCAGTGTTTAAGTTCGAACGAACTTAAACCACGACGCATCAGGCCAAAGTAAGCAGCGCCAAGGCCCCCAACGCCGCCGTTTCCGCCCGCAGCACCCGCTCGCCCAAGCTCAGCGCCGCAAAGCCTTTGGCACGCGCCGCAGCATCTTCGGTATCGGTCAAGCCGCCTTCAGGGCCATTGAGCAAAACCCAAGCCTTGGGCCACACAGCAACACCATCGCGTAAAGCGTTCAAAGGCTGTGTGCTCGCGTGCAGCGACAACACCCCATGCACCACCTCCGCCTGTGGCGTTTGACGGGCCAGCCACGCGTCGAAGCGCTCAGGCGCATCAATGATGGGCACGCGGTTGCGGCCGCATTGCTCGCTCGCACTGGCGGCCACGGCTTGCCAATGGGCTTGCTTTTTTTCTGCGCGCTCGCCGGCCAGGCGCACCACACTGCGTTCGGTCATCAAGGGTGTGATGCGGTGCACGCCCAGCTCGGTGGCTTTTTCCACCAGCCAATCCATGCGTTCGTTGGCAGGCATGCCCACGGCGAGGTGTACCTGCACAGACGCTTCGCATTCCACATCACGGTGCTCGCCCACGACCACACGCACATCGCTACGGCCCATGTGTTGCACTTCGGCCGAGAATTCACCGCCTTCCCCGTTGAACAAGGTCAGCATGTGGCCGGGCTGCATGCGCAGCACTTGCACATGGCGAGCCGCTGTGGGGGGAAGGTCCACCACTTGGCCGGACACCAAGGGTAGGGGGCAATAAAAGCGCGCCACGTTAACCCCGTCCGCCGGGCGTGAGGCGAGGGAAAGCCAAGCTGATGGCGGGCTCTGTGCCTTCAATCTTGTCAATCAAACGTAGCAGCGGTGTGAGTTCGCTGTAACGGCTGGCCGTCGAACGGATGTAGCGAATGAAGCGCGGCGCATCAGCCAAGTATTTGGACTTGCCATCGCGCAGGGTGAGGCGTGCAAAGATACCTGCTACTTTGAGGTGGCGTTGCAAACCCATCCATTCCACGGCGCGGTAGAACGCGCCAAAGTCGTTGTGCCAATCTTCGAAGTCCATCAGCCCAAGTTTGCGGGCACGTTCCCAATAGCGGATGGTGACGTCGAGCACAAAGTCTTCTTCCCACGTCAAAAACGCATCGCGCATGAGGCTGGCCATGTCGTAGGTGACGGGGCCATAAACCGCGTCTTGGAAGTCCAAGACGCCCAAGCGTTTTTCTGCCGCGTCGTGCGGCATCATCAAATTGCGCGGCATGAAGTCGCGGTGCACATACACGTTGGGTGCGGCCAAGTTGCGTTGCACGATGGTCTTGAAAGTTTTATCCAACATCTCGCGTTGAGTACCGTCGATTTGCAACTGGCGGTGCTGGGTGAGGTACCAATCGGGGAACAGCGTCAGCTCGCGTTGTAGCAAGGCCTCGTCATACGCCGGCAACACGCCCGGACGGCTGCTTTGCTGCAGCGTCAGCAAGGCATCGAGGGCGCGCATGTACAGGCCGTGGTTGGCTTGCGGGTCGTCACGGTTGATGACGTCCATCATGGTTTGCGAGCCAATATCGTCCAGCAACATGAAGCCTTGTGGCGCGTCCCACGCCAAGATGCCTGGGGCGTAGAGGCCCGCATCCAACATTAAACGCGCGATTCGCACAAAGGGCTCGCAGTTTTCTTTGTCGGGCGGAGCATCCATGACGATGCACGAACCGTTGGCGGTGTCGACACGGAAATAGCGCCTAAAACTGGCATCGGCGGAGGCGGCCCGCACAGTGGCTGGCAGCACACCGTGGGTGCTCGCTTGGGCGTCTAGCCACTGGTGGAAGGCGGCTTGGCGATCGGGCTGCGCCCATTCAATGGGGGCACCTTGAGGGACCTGGAGAGATGTGCCCGAAGGCTGGGGAATAGGGGGTGTGCTCATGGATAATCTAAATTCTACAAACGAGGTTTTCCTGTTTTGATGTTGTTGCCTGATTTTCACCGCCAAATTCGCGCCCTGTCGTGGCTGGTGATGGGCATGCTGGCCGGACAAATCAGCGCACAAGCACAAACGGCCACGGGAACGCCCCTGGTTTTAAGGCCCAGCAGCTTGCTGCAAGAAGGCATTTCGTCTGAAACACGCAAGCAATTGCCCACGTATGTGCAAAGTGACACGCTCAACGAACGCACCAACCAACAAACGGTGCTCGAAGGCCAAGTGGTTTTGCGCCGTGGTGAGCTGTTGCTCAAAGCCGACAAGATCGATTACGACCAAGTCAATGATCTCGCCCAAGCTCGCGGCCATGTCTACATCAACCAATCCGGCAATGTGTACCAAGGCCCGGCCCTCGATTTGCACCTGGACGCCTTTGAAGGCTTTTTCACACAGCCCAACTACCGGCTCCTGAAAAACAACGCCTACGGCAATGCAGACCGCATTGATTTTGTA
>CANFZT010000142.1 GCA_947451565.1 Comamonadaceae bacterium
CAACGGCTGTGCCGGGAGCTGTCAACGCTGTGTGAGAGTTGTGCATGCCGCGCTTGGAAGGAGATTTTTTGTTTTGCTGAACAGCCATGATCGGCTCCTGAAACTAAATATGGTTAACCGTTTGGCCACAAACCAACCGGGGTCAGCGTGACACTAAGCCTAAGATTATAGCCCAACTCCTTGGGTTTCAGTGCTTACGCGTTTTGAGCGACGCCAGCACAGCAAACGGGTTGGGTTTGGCCTCAGCCAAGAGGGCCTCTTCTTCTTTTGAAGTTGGTGCCTGCTCACTCAAACAGGCTGGGTGCATGGGAACCAAGGGCAAGCTCATCAGCAACTCATCTTCAATCAAACCCAGTAAATCCAAGCTGTCCTCCAAGACCAGCAGGTCTTCTTCAGACTCGTCATCTTCCGCTAAGGCAGTCGCTTCATCGGCCACGAAACGAAAGTCTTGCTCAATCAGCAATTCGACGGGCACGGGGTGCAAGCAGCGTTGGCACGTCAGAGGCACGGTGGCTTTGGCTTCGAGGTGCAGCCAGATGGCGTCTTTGCCGCTTTGATCTGGATCGAGCGCCCCTTGCGCCGACCACGCCACATGGCCCGTCGCCTCGCCCATACAGTCTTCAGCCAAGCGCTCAAACTCAGTCACGGGGGTCTCGCCCTCTAAGTGCATTTGCGCTTTGGCAAAGGCTTTGACATCGAGGCTGTGAAGGTTCTTTGGTTTTTGCATGCGCGCCAGTGTAAGAGAATCCACCCATGTCTATTGCTCAACGCGCCCTGATTTTGGGCTCCACCTCCCGCTACCGCCGTGAACTGCTAGAACGTTTGCGCGTGCCTTTTGACGTGGTCAGCCCCGAAGTGGACGAAACCCCGCTGCCAAACGAAGCCCCACAAGCCCTCGCCACACGCCTGGCCTTGGCCAAAGCCAAAGCCGTGGCAGCCCAATACCCCAACGCCGTGGTGATTGGCTCAGACCAAGTGGCCGACCTGAACGGCGAACCGCTAGGCAAACCCGGCAATCACGCACGCGCCGTGCTGCAACTGCAACGCATGCGCGGGCAAACCGTGGTGTTTCAAACCGCCGTGTCGGTGGTGTGCCAAGCCAGCCACTTTGAGCAAACTGAACTTGCCCAAATCAAGGTGCGTTTTCGCGACTTGAGCGATACCGAAATTGAAACGTATTTGCGCGCCGAAGAACCCTACGACTGCGCCGGCAGCGCCAAAAGCGAAGGCCTCGGCATTGCCCTGCTCGACGCCATCGACAACGACGACCCCACCGCCTTGATTGGCCTGCCCATGATTCGCACTGCTCGCTTGCTGCGCGCAGCGGGCATTGACCTGCTGGGAGCCATGAAGCCATGACCGCCACAATCCAAAAAGGCACGCTCTACCTCGTGCCCACGCCACTCGACTTTGGCTGCGACACCAAAGCTCCCATCACTGATGTGCTGCCGCAAGAAACCTTGCGCGTGGCGGCGGGCGTGACGCACTGGATCACCGAGAACGCCAAAAGCACACGCGCCTTTTTAAAGCGCGTGGATGCTCATGTGCCGCTGACCAAAACCATTCAAGAAAACACCATCACCGAGCTGCCCCGCGAGGTGCACAAAAAGGGCGACCACACCGGTGACTTTGACGCCAAGCCCTTGCTCCAAGCCGCCCTAGCGGGCCACGACGTGGGTTTGGTCAGCGAAGCCGGCATGCCTGCGGTGGCCGACCCCGGCTC
The DNA here is from genome assembly GCA_947451565.1 of Comamonadaceae bacterium. GTDB lineage: Bacteria > Pseudomonadota > Gammaproteobacteria > Burkholderiales > Burkholderiaceae_C > Limnohabitans. Next base: position 1,724 of record CANFZT010000142.1, read on the forward strand.
GTCCGTCGTGCGTGCGGCACATGAGTTGGGCATTCGCGTCGTCCCGCTCGTCGGCCCCGTGTCACTGCTGCTGGCCTTGGCCGTCAGTGGGTTGAACGGCCAAAACTTTGCGTTTGTAGGCTACTTGCCGCAAGACGGCGCGGCGCGCACGCAGCGTTTGCGTGAACTAGAAAACCTCGCCGCCAAGCATGGGCAAACCCAAATATTCATTGAGACACCCTACCGCAACCAAGCCCTGTGGGATGGACTGGTCAACGGCCTACAAAGCAACACCCGCTTGGCCCGCGCCAGCGGCTTGACCATGACCGGCATGCAAGTGCAGTGCAAAACCGTTCAGGCATGGCGCAGTGCGGGTAAGGCGCAAATTTCGGGTGAGCCGACCGTGTTTTTGATTGGCAAATAAAAACGAACGTCGGCTTCAGCGCACCACAGGCATGGCTTGCAAGGCACGCACCGCGCCTTCACCTATCGCCGCACCAAAGCGCTTGGCCAAACGTTCTGCCACGTTGTCGTGGCGGGTGTAGTCGATGATGTCTTCGGCTTTCACAACTTCACGGGCCACGTAGTCCAAGTTACCCAAACCATCGGCCAAGCCCAATTCCACAGCTTGTTCGCCGCTCCAAAACAAACCACTGAACAGCTCAGGTGTTTCTTTCAAACGTTTGCCACGGCCATCGCGCACCACTTGGATGAACTGTTTGTGAATTTGATCCAGCAAGGTTTGTGCGTGGGCACGTTGGGGTTTCGTTTGAGGGCTGAAGGGGTCTAAGAACCCTTTGTTCACGCCCGCCGTCATCAAGCGGCGCTCCACACCGAGCTTGTCCATCAACCCGGTGAAGCCAAAACCATCCATCAGCACGCCGATGCTGCCCACGATGCTGGCTTTGTCCACATAAATTTCGTCAGCAGCCACGGCAATGTAGTAAGCCGCTGAAGCACACGACTCTTCCACCACAGCGTAGACCGGCTTTTTGTGCTTTTCTTTCAAACGGCGAATTTCATCGTTGATGATGCCCGCTTGAACAGGGCTGCCACCGGGCGAATTGATTTGCAAGACGATGGCTTGCGAACCCTCATCTTCAAACGCAGCACGCAAAGCCGTGACCACCCACTCGGCGCTGGCATCTGCACCATCGGCGATTTCGCCTTTGATGGCCACAACCGCCGTGTGTGGCTGACTCGGATTGCTACCGCCCACACCCCCTTTGTGCAACCCCGTCCACAGCACCACAGCGGCAAAAGCAAGCCAAGCCATGCGGAAAAAAATGCGCCAGCGACGGCTGGCACGCTGTTCAACCAACGTCGCGAATGCCAAGCGCTCCAAGGTGTCGCGCTCCCACACCGTTTTATGGCTGGGAGTTTCAGAGTTTGCGTGATGTTCAGACATATCAGTAGGTTTTCACAAATTAATCTAGAAATTCGAAAGGTTTCAAGTTGTACGCAGTATGCCAGTGGACCACGCCATCGGTTTCGCTCAGTGCGATCTTCACCAAGCCACCTCGACAAGGCCCACCAGCGCATTCGCCAGTGTCGGGCGCGTATTCCGCCCCGTGCGTGGCGCACAACAACCAGCGGCCACTGGCATCAAAAAACTGGTCCGGCTGGTAGTCCATCTCCATCGCCACATGCGTGCATCGGTTCAGATAAGCGTGCGGCTGACCTTCAAACCGAATGGCAAACGCACGACAAGTTTGACCCGCGTAAACCACATCAAATGGAACGGCACGGCCACCTTCGGCTAAGTCGGCGCTGTTGCAAAGAGGAATGATTTGCGAAACAAGGTCAGTCATGGCGATCAAGCGTTGGCTAACAACCAGTCGTGCAACTCCTTCACAGAGTGCGCGATGAATCGTGGGTTCAAGGGCTCAAACTGGCCATGATCGTGTGCGCCGTAGCTCACACCCACACTGGCGCAGCCCGCGTTCACCGCCATTTGCAAGTCATGCGTGGTGTCGCCAATCATCAAGGTGCGCTCAGGGTCGACGCCAAACTCACGCATCAACTCTTGCAACATGCGTGGGTGGGGTTTGCCTGCGGTTTCATCGGCCGTACGCGAGCCATCGAATACACCCTTCAACTCGGAGGTGTGCAAGGCTTCGTCTAAGCCGCGACGGCTTTTGCCTGTGGCCACGGTCAACCAGTGGTGGCGCTCACGCAACGCCGCCAACAAAGGCAACACGCCTTCAAACAAGGCGATGTCATTGGCGTGTTGCATGTAGTGAAAGCGGTAGCGCTCGCCCAACAACGGGTATTTGTCTTGCGGCACATCAGGGGCTGCGTGCGCCAAGGCTTGCATGAGCGCCATGCCAATCACATACGAGGCCGCTTCGTCCGTGGGCTTGGCACCACCCACATCCACCACCGCCAACTGAATGCAGCGGGTGATGATTTGTGTGGAATCAAACAGCGTGCCGTCCCAATCGAAGGCAATCAAATCAAATTGGCGTGGGCGCATGGCTTAAACGTCGAGGTGAGGTTGAATGATCGGCGGCTGCACCGAATCCACAAAGTTTTTCAACTCGGGGGGTAAAGGCGCTTGCAAAGTGACCGGACGCCCGCTTTGCGGATGCTGAAATTTGAGCTGCCACGCGTGCAAAAACATGCGCTTGAGGCCCATCTTCTGCAAAATTTTGTTCTGTTCGAAATCCCCGTATTTGTCGTCACCCGCAATCGGGTGGCCTTGGCTGGCCAAGTGCACGCGGATTTGGTGGGTACGCCCCGTCTTGATGGTCACTTCCAACAAGGTGTAAGGTCCGACCGTACGCGCCACGCGGACCAAGGTGATGGAGCGCATGCCATTCGGATCGTCTTTGCCAACCACTTTGACACGGCGTTCGCCCTCACCCACCCCGTTTTCAACCGTGTACTTGAACAAAGGCGAATCAATCACCTTCTTGTTCGATGGCCATAGGCCCAGCACCAACGCCAAATAGGTTTTACCGGTTTCGCGGTCGCGGAACTGGTCTTGCAGGTTTTTAAGCGCGCTGCGCTTCTTCGCCACCAACAAAACACCCGAGGTTTCACGATCTAGGCGGTGCACCAGCTCTAAATTAGCCGAGGCGGGGCGGGCACGGCGCAGTTGTTCGATCACACCAAAGCTCACCCCACTGCCGCCATGCACGGCCACGCCAGCGGGTTTGTCGATGGCCATCATGGCTTCGTCTTCCATCAGCACCGGGAACTCGCGGGCCGGCGCCGGTGCATCGGCCTTGGCCTGCACTTGGGCCGAGATGCGCACAGGCGGCAAACGCACCAAATCACCCGCCTCCACCCGTTGGTCCGCCGAGGCGCGGCCTTTGTTCACCCGCACCTCGCCAGATCGAATGATGCGGTAAACGTGGGTTTTCGGCACCCCCTTGAGGTGGCGCATGAGGAAGTTATCCAGGCGCTGACCCGCCGAGTCTTCATCGACTGTGAGTGTTTTAACCGAAGGGGTGGGGGTTGGGGCCAAAGCCCCTATAATGTGATTCACCAGCGTTTTGCTCTAAGTGCTTGATTTAACACAGATTAGACCATGTACTGACGAACGCGGTAAGGTCGATGCCCCTTTTGTGCCCGAGATGCAGACCCCGTACCCAAGAGACGGTGTGGCACTCGCCCCAAAAGTTGAGCCGACGCTCAGAAAACACTGAAACGGAATACCCCAAGTTGTGGAGGCTATTTTTGAAAAGCCTTCATAACGGATCACTGCGAGAAGCAAAAACGATGGTTGTGGCAATGTTGATGTTGATGGAACTCTGCACAGAGTGGCTTTTGCCACCGACTGTGTGCAGCGTTGCGCGTCGCACCTTTGCC
>CANFZT010000143.1 GCA_947451565.1 Comamonadaceae bacterium
AGCCAATGCTTCATGCCGTTGCTTTGCACCAGCAACACCTCGGGCGCGAGCACGGGCAGCGGGTGGTTGCGGATGAACTGCACCGCCAACTCGCGCAGGCCCTCTAGCTGGTTGCTATGAAGCACCATAAAACCGGTGGCGTGGGGGCTAGACATGTGGGGCAGAACGGGCGAAAACGGACTAAATCATGCGTAAGTCAGTGAGCATACTGGAAGGCAGGGTGCAAGCCGTGAGCTTGTGCCATGTTGACCGCCATACAACTAGAGAAGATCAATGCCGCGGGGTGACTGACCTTGGTATGCTCGAGACCTTATGGGTAATTCGCGTGAAAGAGTTTGGTTCCTTGATCATCTCGATTGACACCAAGGGTAAGAACTTGATTGAAGAAACCAATTCTTGAACGCATCAATCAGCAGATTCACTTCATCAAATAGGCTTAAACCCCTTCAGGCTTGATCTGAGCCCGCGCAATCACAGGCTTCCAACGCGCTTGTTCGACTTTGATGAAGGCTTCAAATTCGGCACGCGTGTTGCCAACAGCCAGCGCGGTGTCTTGGCTGAGTTTGTCGTGCACCACTTTTCCGCGTGCAGCAGCAACGGCTTCTTTCTCTAGCTTGTCGATGTGGGCCTTGGGCATTTTGCTGGGGGCCATCAGGCCGTACCACTGCGTCATCTCAAACCCTTTAAAGCCTTGCTCGGCCACGGTGGGCACATCGGGCAACAAAGGCAAGCGTGTGCTGCTGCCTGTGGCAATGCAACGCAGCTTGCCTGCTTTGATGAACTGCAACAGCGCGGGTGCGCCTGCGGCAGCTGCATCCAATCGGCCAGCCATGAGGTCGGTCAGCATCGCGCCTGTGCCCCGGTAAGGCACGTGCAGCATGAAGGTATCGGTGGCCATCTTCAAATATTCAAACGCCAAGTGGCCCGCGCTGCCGTTGCCAGCCGAGCCATAGCTGAGCTTGCCTGGGTTGGCTTTGGCGTAGGCCACAAATTCTTTGAGGTTCTTCACGGGCACGTCGGGGTGCACCACATACAGGCTGGGCACTTTAGAAATGAGGGTGATGGGCGTGAAGTCTTTGTTGGGGTCGTAGGGCAGTTTGGGAAAGATATATTGGTTCACCGCCAGCGTGCCGATGTGACCCAAAATGAGCGTGTGGTCGTCGGTGGCATTGGCCACTTCTTGCATGGCAATGTTGCCTGCGCCGCCGGGCTTGTTGTCTACAAATACGTTTTGACCAATCGTTTTTGCCAGCTCGCCTGCCAAAGCGCGCGCTACGATTTCAGAGTTACCGCCTGGTGCAAACGGCACGACCAAACGCAGAGGCTTCGTGGGCCATGCGGCATCCGCGTGCGAGAGGGACGGTGACAAGGCCAGTGCAGAGACTGCGGTGCTCGCCAGCAGTTGACGACGTGTGAGAAGAGGATCTGTGAGGTTCATGGGGTCTCTGCTTGGGTTATTCAGTGGTGATACCACGTTCTTTGATGACGCGACTCCACTGGTTGATTTGTTGGTCGATGAATTTTTTCGCTTCATCGGGGGAGCTTTTTTGAATGTCGCCCCCCAGTTGTGCAATACGTGCTTTGACTTCAGGTGACGCCAATGCTTGCTGAAAAGCGGTCGCCAATTTCGCGATCACGGGCTCGGGGGTGCTGGCAGGTGCAAACACCGCGTTCCACTCATAAATTTCTGCCCCTTTCAACCCCGCTTCTGTCAACGTAGGTACATCGGGCAAGATGGGCGAACGCTTGGCGGATGTGATAGCCAATGCTTTGAGTTTGCCTGATTGCACATGCTGCAGCGTAGAGGCCAGGTTGCCAAAGAACAAAGGCACTTGCCCGCCAATCACGTCGTTCAGTGCTGGGCCGCCGCCTTTGTAAGGGACATGCACCATGTCAACTTTGGCGGCTGATTCAAACAAGGCACCGGCTAAGTGTTGCGCCGAACCGTTGCCTGATGAGGCGTACGACACGGCATCCTTACTTTTGTGCGCAGCAGCGGTGAGTTCACCTATGTTTTTGGCAGGGAAGTTGGCATTGACCAACACCACGTTGGGGAATAAGGCCACGACGCCAACGGGTTTGAACGCTTTGACGCTGTCGTACGGTAGCTTGGGGTATAGCGCTGGGTTGGCTGAGAACGATGACGCATCTAGCAGCAAGGTGTAGCCATCCGGGGCTGCTTTGGCGACTGCCAACGCACCAATTTGTCCACTGGCACCAGGTTTGTTTTCGATGATGACAGCTTGGCCAAGGGCTTCGCCCATCTTGGGGGCAATCAAACGTGCCATGGCATCGGCACCACCACCTGGCGGGTAGGTGACGACCAGAGTGATCGGTTTGTTGGGGAACACCGCTTGCGCCATCGCCGTAGGTGCAAAGGCGCACAGCACGAGGGAGGCTAAGGCGAATGCTTTTGATGTCTGGTGGTGTAGGTTGGTCGGGGTATGGCGAGTCATGGCATGTCTCCTTTGAGTAGGGCTTATTGCAACTGTGCTGTGTATTTGAATGAAAACGCATCACCACGCGTGGTGCGAAGTTCAACGCATCGACCTGCGATGTCAAACGCCTGGCGCTCAACCAGCACGCACGGATGTGCGGCAGCGAGTTTGAGACGTTTGGCTTGTGTGACATTGAGCTGAGAGAAGCTCAAGCTGTCCTGTGTTTTTTGAATCACCACGCCGCAACGCTTTTGAAACATGGGGTAAAGCAAGTCGTCCCATGCTTGCATATCGGAGTCCACCAATTTGCCAAACAGTGGCAGTGGTAGCACGATGGTTTCCAGTAGGCAAGGCTCGTTGCCTATGCTGCGCAAGCGTTCTAGCTGTAGCACTTGAGCGCTTGTGGCGATGCCAAAGGCATGGGCTTCTTGCGCGGTAGCCGTGCGAAAACGGCTAGACAAGATGCGTGACTGCGGCGTTTCACTGTTGCCGTCATCTACGCCACGAAACCGAAAAAATCGCATCATCGATGCGCCGTCTACCCCTTTGGTCACGAAGGTGCCTTTGCCGTGACGTCGTTGCAACACACCATCTTCCACCAGCAATGACAGTGCTTGTCGAATAGTTCCCAGCGCCACGCCGTAGCTTTGGGCAAGCGCTGACTCTGCGGGAATGATTTCGCCCGGTGCCCATTCACCCTGCAAGATGCGATCTCGCAAGGCGAGAGCCAATTTGCCATAACGGCTTTGGCCGGGTGTGTGGGTGAATTGCGTGGTCTTCATGTTGAAACTAGACATCTAGAGGACTAGAATGTACACCATGAATTCGATGCCGTCAAAAAATTGGGTTGACACCCACTTTCATGTGTTCAATGCGCGGGAAGCCTTCGCAGGCGCACGCTATGTGCCTCAGTACACCGCTTCACTGCAAGATTGGATGGCAGTTTCTCAAGGTGTTGGCGTCACACGGGGCGTGTGCGTGCAACCGAGTTTCTTAGGTGTCGACAACCGTTTGATGGTAGCTGCTCTAAAGGCCTATCCCGATGTATTGCGTGGTGTGGCGGTGTTGGCTGCTGTCACACATGCCGATGAATTGAATGCCTTGCACGCTGTGGGTGTGCGTGGCATACGTTTGAATTTGGCAGGGGTTTCGCATGATGTGACCGAGTGGACACGCGCAGACCGCTTATGGCGCACCTTGCATGAATTAGGCTGGCATTTAGAGGTGCACACAGACCAAGGCGCATTGCCTGCGGTGTTGACAAAGTTGCCATCTGACCTACCTCTGGTGGTTGACCACATGGCAAAACCTAACGAGGCGCGGCGCAACGATGCCAGCATTTTTGCGGTGGTGCATCGTGCGCAGAAAGTAGCGACTTACGTCAAGCTCAGTGGCGCGTATCGCCTAGGAGGCGTTGATGCGGCGACGCTTGCCCATCTTTGGTTGCATGAGCTTGGACCGGCTGCATTGCTCTGGGGCAGTGATTGGCCTTGTACCAATCATGAACAACTGGCCCGCTATGACGTGTTGTGTGCTGAACTCAAAACATGGGTTGGGCCGCAGCACCTAGAGGATGTCCTGAGTCATAACCCCCAGCGACTTTATTGGGAGGCCGCTGCTCGCGCCTAATTTGTGCCAGCGCGACGCAGAGCGCTGGCGCGTCGATGCTCATCCAGTGCATTGCTTTCAATGCTTTCGCGTATGTAAGCGCTGTGTGCTTTGGCCGAGGCATTCGCTTTGTCTGCTTTGTTGGCCTTGATGGCCTTCCAGATGGCACGATGTTGGCTGCGCAGTTGTTCCCACTGTGCCGGCCGCGTGTGCGAGTGTTTGAGGTTATTACTCACATGGTCGTGAATCACACGCATCAAGCTGGCGGTGAGGTGACCAATCAGCACGTTGTGCGAAGCCTCGGCAATGGCTTGGTGAAAGGCCACATCGGCAGCAATGGACTTGTCGAGGTCTTTGCTGGCATAGGCTTCGTCTAATACCGCAAAGGCTTTGTCAAGACGAGCCATATCTAGGTCTGTGGCGCGCTGTGCGGCTAGTTCGGCAGCTTGACCTTCTAGCATTTCGCGAACTTCCAAAATGTCTCGGTGAAGCACGGGATGGTCTTTGACCATGTCTTGCCATGGATCCACAAACGGGGCGTCGAGTTTGTCGGTCACGGTAGTACCACCGCCGTGGCGTGTGATGAGCAAGCCTTTGGCCACCAATTTTTGAATGGCTTCACGGATCGAGGGGCGCGACACACCGAAGTCATCGGCCAACTGACGTTCAGAGGGAATGCGATCGCCGGGGCGTAGTGCGCCATCCAGAATTTGCTTCTCGATTTCACTGACCACGGTATCGGCCAAACGAACAACAGGGGATGGGAAACGAACCATAAAAAAGCTAAGTGGTAAGACCAAATTATTGGCGAAATTGGAAATTTTCTTCCCCGAATAAGCCCTATGGAAGGGTATCTACTTACCTATAAGTCCGTATTTAGATTCTTACAATATGGTCAAGTGGTATTACCAATTATTGATTTTACGTTTCAAGGAGAAGAGTATGGTTTGGCAACAGGTCTATGACCCGTTTAACAACATGGTGGTGTCGACTTTGTTGGCAGCAATTCCCGTGGTGGTGATGCTGGTGGCTTTGGGCTTTATGCACATCAAGGCCCACATCGCTGCAGGTTTGGGTTTGGTTGCGGCTTTGGTGGTGGCCATCTTGGCATACGGTATGCCCGCAGAGATGGCTGGCAAAGCCGCGATGTACGGTGGCTTGACCGGTTTGTTGCCCATCGGCTGGATTGTGCTGAACATCATCTTCTTGCAACAATTGGCCGAGCAAAACGGCAGCTTCAAAGTGCTGCAAGACTCGTTGTCGGGCATCACCGATGACCGCCGCTTGCAGTTGTTGTTGATCGCGTTTTGTTTTGGCGCGTTCTTCGAAGG
>CANFZT010000144.1 GCA_947451565.1 Comamonadaceae bacterium
CACAGAAATTCGAAGGGTGAAAAATGCAGCTTTCGAATTCGCGCGGCGCCTAGGGGCCTGGTGCGATCCGAAAGCTACCGACTAGGGTAGGTTTCCAAGGAGATAGCTCCGCTGTTGATGTGGGTCAGATTATGGCACCGCCGCGTGACAGCCTAGGGGTTTTCCGTAGGGTGTTTTTGAGCGGTTTTTGCGCCCAACCCATTGCCTTTTTAAAAAGACAGGCGCATAGTGAAAGCGCTAACTCAATGGAGGTTTTTTTATGAACTTGACGATCAGTGGACACCATCTTGAAGTAACCCCTGCCTTGCGCACCTATGTGACAGGCAAACTAGACCGAATCACCCGACATTTTGATCAAGTGGTGGATGTGAAAGTGCTGCTCAGCATTGAAAACCAAACCGAGAAAGAGCGTCGTCAAAAAGCCGAATGCAACATCCACGTCAAAGGCAGCGATATGTTTGCTGAAAGCGCGCACGAGGACATGTACGCCGCGGTGGATGAACTGGTCGACAAACTCGATCGCCAAGTGGTGCGACATAAAGACCGTTTGCAAAACCACCACCATGAGAGCCCCAAGCGTTTGATGTAGTCTTAAAGAAGCTTCTCAAAACCGCCGTGAATCGGCGGTTTTGTCGTTTCAGACCTTGTTATTTTGTAGGTGCATAATCTGCGCTCAATCATGAATCGCTTAGCCTCCATCCTTCCTCCGGCCCAAGTTCTTGTGCGTGTCGAGGTCACCAGTAAAAAGCGCGCCTTTGAAGAGGCGGGCTTGTTGTTTGAGAGCCTGCACGGCCTCAACCGCGCATTGGTGGCCGAGAGCTTGTTTGCGCGTGAGCGTTTAGGCTCGACGGGCTTGGGTCACGGCGTGGCGATTCCGCATGGGCGCATCAAAGGCTTGAAGGCGCCCATGGCGGCTGTATTCCAGCTGGACAAAGCCATTGGCTTTGATGCCCCTGACGAACAGCCAGTCAGTTTGCTGATCTTTTTGCTGGTGCCCGAGGCGTCCACGCAAAAGCACCTCGAAATCTTGTCTGAAATTGCCGAGCTGTTGAGCGACACCGGTTTGCGCGAAAAAATCAAAACTTCTGATGAAGCAGTGGAACTCCACCGCATCATCTCTACTTGGAACGCGGTGCAGCCGTGAGACCTTCCGTCATCAGTGCGGATGTGCTGTTTGAAGCCTTTCGCGGGCGATTGCGCTGGGAATGGATTGCCGGTCTAGGCGCATCCGAACGCCACTTTGACGAAGTCGCTGTGCGCAGCGCCCGTTCAGGCGCTGACTTGGTGGGTTATCTCAACTACATCCATCCCTACCGCGTGCAAGTCATGGGTGAGCGTGAAGCCAATTACGTCAGTAAAGCCTCTCCCGAAGACAGCGCCCGTCGTATTGCACGCATCGTCACGTTAGAGCCGCCTATGTTGGTGCTAGCCGATGGTCAGCAGCCCACCGAAGCTTTGGTGTCCATGTGTGAACGTGCGCAAATTCCACTGTTTGCCACGCACGAGTCAGCGGCGTTTGTCATTGATTTGTTGCGTGCCTATTTGTCCAAGCACTTTGCCGATCGCACCACGATGCACGGTGTGTTCATGGACATTTTGGGCTTGGGCGTGATGATCACGGGCGAGTCGGGTTTGGGTAAGAGCGAGCTGGGTTTGGAGCTGATTTCACGCGGCAACGGCTTGGTGGCTGACGATGCGGTCGATCTGTACCGCATCAACCAAACCACCATTGAGGGCCGATGCCCGGAGTTGTTGCAAAACTTGCTGGAAGTCCGTGGCATTGGTTTGCTCGACATTCGCGCCATCTTTGGCGAGACGGCGGTGCGCCGCAAAATGCGCTTGAAGCTCATCGTCCACTTGGTTCGCAAAGAAACGCTAGAGCGTGACTACGAACGCCTGCCTCACGAGCCCTTGACGCAAGACGTGCTGGGCGTGCCTGTGCGCAAGGTGGTGATTCAAGTGGTGGCGGGTCGCAACATTGCTGTGTTGGTCGAAGCCGCCGTGCGCAATTCAATTTTGCAGTTACGTGGTGTTGACACTTACCAAGAATTCATTGCGCGGCATCAGCGCGCTATGTCGCAAGGCTAAGTGTTACTTGCCCGCTGGGCGGTGTTCGCAATTCTTCTTGACGCAGTGGGCATACAGACTGAGCGCGTGGTCTGCAATCTCAAACCCTTGGCGTTTGGCCACTTTGACTTGTAGGGCTTCGATTTCTTCGTCGTGAAACTCTTCCACCCGCCCGCAGTCTAGGCACACCAAGTGGTCGTGATGCTCACCCTCGTTGAGCTCGTATACCGCGCGTTCGCTTTCAAAGTGGCTGCGCTTCAAAATGTCGGCTTGTTCAAACTGCATCAGCACGCGGTAAACCGTGGCGATGCCAATGTCCATGTTTTGCATCAGCAAATGGCGATACACATCCTCGGCCGTCATGTGCCGTTGCGTGCCCTGTTGGAAAATTTCCAAAATTTTCAGGCGAGGTGCGGTGGCCTTGAGGCCAATGCTTTTCAGGTCGTCTGGATGTGCCATTTTGTCTTTCCCTCAGCGGTAGAAATAGACCCGCCGCTACAATGAGCGAATCATAGCCTCAGCGCCTCATTCGGCCTTTCACACCATGTTTGAATCCTGTCGAAACGCCCCCTTCTTTTTGCGTCAGCCACGCCGCCTCATGGCGCTGGTTTGTGTGGTTGCCAGCGTGGGGCTCACGGCTTGTTCGTCCGGCTTGATTTACAAGCCGGAAGTTGTGCAAGGTAACTTTGTCTCACGCGAGCAAGTGCAGTCACTGCGCGCAGGCATGCCACGCCAAGCGGTGCGAGACGTTCTGGGCACACCTTTGGTCACCAGCGTGTTTCATGCAGACCGTTGGGATTACGCATTCACGATTCGCCGCCAAGGTGCAGAGCCGCAGCAACGCCGCTTCAGTGTGTTCTTTAAAAACGATGCTTTAGAACGCATTGAGGGCGACCCCTTGCCCACCGAGGCAGAGTTTGCCGCCAAGTTAGACAACCGTCGCCCACCCTCCAAGTTGCCAGAGCTCAAAGCCACAGAGGCAGATTTGGCGAAGTTCCCCGCCAAACTTACCCCTGCTGGCGCGGCTCAACCCGTCGCCCCGGCTGCACCTGTTTCTTACCCACCGCTTGAAAACGCGGCCCGTTGATTATTGAAAGCGCCGACACACCATGGCCCAGTCCTCTGATACTTTGAAAATTGCCATTGCTGGCGCTAGCGGTCGCATGGGTCACATGCTAATTGAGGCCGTGCGCAATGACCCAACTTGCCAATTGGCGGGTGCTTTGGATGTGCCTTCTAGCCCGGGTATTGGCAATGACGCCACTGGTTTTTTAGGTCAAGCCAGTAGCGTCAATATTGAATCCGATGTCCGCAAAGGACTGCAAAACAGCCAAGTGCTGATTGACTTCACCCGTCCTGAGGGGACGCTGGCGCATTTGAAAATTTGCCGTGAATTGGGTGTCAAGCTTGTCATTGGTACCACCGGTTTCACTGACGAACAAAAAGCCGAAATTGCCGAGGCGGCCCAAGACATCGCCATCGTTATGGCTCCCAATATGAGCGTGGGCGTGAATGTGACCTTGAAGCTTTTGCAAATGGCTGCGCAAGCCATGCCCACCGGCTACGACATCGAAATTATCGAAGCGCATCACCGCCACAAGGTCGATGCGCCATCTGGTACGGCACTCAAGATGGGCGAGGTGATTGCGGAAGCGCTGGGCCGTGACCTCAAAGATTGCGCTGTCTACGAGCGCTATGGCCATACGGGCGAGCGTGACCCCTCCACCATCGGTTTTGCCACCATCCGTGGTGGCGACATCGTGGGCGACCACACCGTGCTGTTTGCGGGCACGGGCGAGCGCATTGAAGTGACGCACAAGTCTTCCAGCCGTGCGACTTACGCGCAAGGCAGTTTGCGTGCCGCCACTTTTTTGGCGGGCAAGAGCAAAGGCCTGTTCGACATGTTTGACGTGTTGAACTTGCGTTAACTTTTATGGACTTCTTCGCCGCTGCTTTGCAAGGGGATGCGCTCAGCGCCACCTTGGCGTTGGCTTTGTTGGCCATGTCCGTGGCCAGTTGGGCTGTGATTTTTTACAAAGCTTGGTTGCTGCACCGCGTGAGTGTGGACGTGGTCCATGGCAAAGCCGCTTTCTGGCAAGCGCGGGATGTGCAGCAAGGCATCCAAGCCTTGGCTTCGGTCGAGCGCGCGGCTGTGCTGCTGCCGCTGGCGCAGGCCAGCCAACAGCGCATGCCTGGCACGTTAGGTGCGCAAGGTGATGTGGCGGCGCAGCGCACGCGGGTGTTGCGTGATGCTTTGCATGGCGTGCTGCACCGTTTGCAAGCCGGTCAAGTGTTGTTGGCCACGGTCGGTTCTACGTCGCCGTTCGTGGGTTTACTCGGCACGGTGTGGGGTATTTATCATGCACTGACTGGCATCGCCACGGCAGGTCAGCTCACGATTGAGCGTGTGGCCGGCCCTGTGGGCGAAGCCTTGGTCATGACCGCTGCGGGTTTGGCTGTGGCGCTGCCTGCCGTGTTGGCTTTTAACGTGATGGGCCGCGTCATCAACCGCTTGGAGCAAGAGCTAGAAGGCTTTGCCCACGACCTGCGAGCGCTTTGATGGCTTTCGGACGTTTTGAGCGCACACCGGGCCAAATGCCGATGAGCGACATCAACGTCACGCCGCTGGTCGATGTGATGATGGTGTTGTTGGTGATTTTCATCATCACTGCGCCGTTGATGGTCAGTTCCTTGAAGCTCGATTTGCCCAAAACCGAAGGGGCGCAGGCCAGCAGCGCGCCGCCGCGCTTTGTCAAACTCAGCATTGACGCGCAAGGCGCGGTATTTTTGGACGACAAAGCCATCAGCTTGAATGACCTTCAACGCAGTTTGAATGCGCAAGCGGCCCAGGCTTTGGCCATGGACCACGGCGAATTGCCCGAGGTGCAGTTGCGTGCGGACGCGCGCGTGCCCTATGGCCGCGTGGTCGAAGTCATGGGCTTGGCTCAACAGGCGGGCATGAACCGCATTGGCTTTGTGACCGAGCGTAAACAGCCCCCTGCCAACCCCTGAACCAAGGCCTAAAATCTAGGTCTTTCGTGCCTTGGCTTTTTGAGGCACTGCTCCCCGGAGATTTCGGGGTTCTCTGACTGATCCCATGCAAGACAAATACAACCACACCGAGGTCGAACGCGCTGTTCAGGCCGCTTGGACCCAAGCCGACGCCTACCGCGTGACTGAAGACGCGTCGAAGAAAAAGTTCTACGCCTGCTCCATGCTGCCTTACCCCAGCGGCAAGCTGCACATGGGCCATGTGCGCAACTACACCATCAACGACATGCTCACGCGCAACCTGC
>CANFZT010000145.1 GCA_947451565.1 Comamonadaceae bacterium
ACGCTCCAAAGTTGATGTGTGGGTCGGTTTGTTTGTGCTCTTGGGCGCAGCGGCCATTTTGTTTTTAGCGCTGAAGTCAGCTAATTTATTGACGCTGAGTTTTCAGTCCAACTACACCGTGAGTGGTCGCTTTGACAACATCGGTGGCTTGAAGCGCCAAGCCGCGGTCAAGAGCGCAGGCGTGGTGGTGGGCCGTGTGGAAAACGTCACGTTTGATGACAAGACGTTTCAAGCCACGGTGACCATGAGCATTGAAAGTCGTTACCAATTTCCCAAAGACAGTTCTTTGAAAATTCTCACCAGCGGTTTGCTGGGCGAGCAATACATTGGCATCGAAGCCGGCTCTGAGGCTGATAACTTGGCGGCGGGCGACCGCATTCAATCCACCCAATCGGCGGTGGTGTTGGAAAACCTGATCAGCCAGTTTTTGTACAACAAGGCGGCTGAACCCACACCGGAAAAGGGTGTTAAGTGATGCGTATTGCTTTAAGCCGTTGGGGCGTGGGCACTGCCCTAGTGGCGTTGACGCTGCTGAGTACGGGCTGTGCCACGGGCCCCAATGCCAATCCGAACGACCCTTTGGAGCCCATGAACCGCAAGGTAGCACGCTTCAACGACACGGTGGATGACAACGTGTTGCGTCCCGTGGCCACGGGCTACCGCGATTACACGCCGCAACCGCTGCAAACTGGGGTTAGCAACTTCTTTCGTAACTTGTCCGATGTGTGGTCAACCGCCAACAACGGCTTGCAGCTCAAGGGGCGTGAAACCGCTGAGTCGTTCATGCGCGTTGTTGTCAATACCATCTTTGGTATTTACGGCGTCTTCGATGTGGCCACGCCGATTGGCTTAGAGCGCCACCCAGAAGACTTTGGGCAAACCTTGGGTTACTGGGGGGTTCGCAGCGGCCCTTATGTGGTGTTGCCCCTATTAGGGCCATCGACTGTGCGTGACACGTCGGTGCTGCCCTTGGAGTTTTCGACGGACTTCGTTTCTAAGCACGATGTCGTGGCTGAACGCAATGTGGCTTGGGTTGCGCGCACCGTGGACAAGCGGGCGAGCTTGTTGCAAACCTCCGACTTGTTAACCGGTGCTGCGATTGATAAATACAGTTTCACGCGTGACTCGTACTTGCAGTACCGTCGCAACCAAGTCTATGACGGCAACCCGCCTGACGACGACACACTGCTTGACCCCAGCGCCGAGCCTGCCACACCGTCGGCGAAGTAAGACGGTTTCACGTTAAAAACAAGAAGAACCCATCGGAGTTTGAACTTATGAACCGTTTTTTGTCACGTCGCCTCTTTTCTGCTTGGGCCTTTGGTGCTGCTTGTGCACTTGGCATGGCCAGCGCGGCGCATGCGGTGGAAGAGCCTGCGGATGTCTTCATCAAACGGGTTTCAGGCGACATCTTGGATGCGATCAAGGCAGACAAGTCCATCCACAGCGGTGATGTGAACAAAATTGTGGTGTTGGTGGACCAACGGGTCATGCCCAACGTCAATTTCTTGCGCATGACGGCTTCTGCCGTAGGGCCAGGCTGGCGTCAAGCCACGCCTGAGCAACAAAAACGCTTGCAAGAAGAGTTCAAAGCCTTGTTGGTTCGCACTTATGCGGGCGCTTTGGGTCAAGTCAATGACCAAACCATTGTGGTCAAGCCTTTGCGTGCAACGGCTGATGACAAAGAGGTGCTGGTTCGCACCGAAGTGCGTGGCAAAGGCGACCCGATTCAGTTGGATTACCGTGTTGAAAAATCGACCGATGGCGCATGGAAGGTATACAACTTGAACGTCATGGGGATTTGGCTGGTCGAGAACTACCGCAGTCAGTTTGCCCAAGAAATCAACGCCAAAGGCGTGGATGGGTTGATTGCCAGCTTGGCAGACCGCAACAAAACCAATGCGCGCTCAGCCAAATAAGCCATGACCGCCCAACACACTTCTGTCGTCTTGCCTGCCGTGTTGATGCAGGCCCAAGCGCAAGCGGTCACCAACGAGTTGGCCCCTTTGCTGAGTGCGTGTGTGTCTGAGGGCGGCGAGGCCGTGCTCGATGCGTCCGCACTCAGTCAGTTTGATTCTTCTGCGTTGGCGGTCATTCTGGCGTGTCGTCGTGCGGTGTTGGCGCGGGGCGCACAGCTGCGTGTCACAGGTTTGCCCGCACGCGCCCAAGCCTTGGCCAAGGTGTATGGTCTGAGCGCCTTGATCTCCTAAAACTTATTGTCTTCGCCTTGCTTGGGCGTTGCCAAGTCAGGGTCACATCGAGGCCATTCGTAAAGCCTTAAAATCAAAGGCTACACATGCCCGCTATTTCTTTTCAATCCGTCTCCAAAACCTTTCAAACCGCCCGAGGTCCGTTTCAGGCGCTCGATGGCGTGCGTTTTGATGTTCAAAAAGGTGAGTTCTTTGGACTCTTAGGCCCCAACGGTGCAGGCAAAACCACCCTCATCAGCATCTTGGCCGGTTTGGCCAAAGCCACCTCTGGCTCGGTGTTGGTACACGGTGTGAATGTGGCCACTCAATCGGCCCAGGCCCGCCGCATGTTGGGCGTGGTACCGCAAGAGCTGGTGTTTGACCCCTTCTTCAATGTGCGCGAGGCCTTGAAGTTTCAGTCGGGCTACTTTGGCGTCAAGCACAACGACGACTGGATTGACGAGTTGCTGCACAGCTTGGGCCTGACCGACAAAGCCAACCACAACATGCGCCAACTCTCGGGCGGCATGAAGCGCCGCATGTTGGTGGCGCAGGCCTTGGTACACAGACCTCCCGTCATCGTGCTGGACGAGCCCACTGCCGGTGTGGATGTTGAGCTGCGCCAAACCTTGTGGCAGTTCATTGCCAGACTTAACCGCGAGGGCAGCACCGTGCTGCTGACCACCCACTACCTCGAAGAAGCCGAAGCCTTGTGCAGCCGCATTGCCATGTTGAAAAACGGCAAAGTGGTGGCGCTCGACAGCACCACCGAGTTGCTCAAAGCAGCGTCTAGCAACGTGCTGCGCTTCAAACTTGATGCCGAGTTGCCTCCTGCACTCGCTGTCAAAGCGCGTGTGACAGGGCGCATCGTGCAGTTCCCCGCCAACGATGCATTAGAAATTGAGCGTTACCTTGCTGCCGTGCGCGAAGCGGGCTTGCATGCGCAAGACGTGGAAATTCGCAAAGCTGATTTGGAAGATGTGTTCCTTGATGTGATGCACAGCAGTGACGAGGTGAACGCATGATGACCGGCTGGACCATGCTGTTTTACAAAGAGGTGCTGCGTTTTTGGAAAGTCAGTTTCCAAACCGTGGCGGCCCCGGTGCTCACAGCGGTGATGTACCTGATGATTTTTGGCCATGTGCTGGAAGCGCATGTGCAGGTGTATGACGGCGTGAGCTACACCGCGTTTTTGATTCCGGGCCTCGTGATGATGAGCGTGTTGCAAAACGCGTTTGCCAACAGCTCGTCGTCCATGGTGCAAAGCAAGATCATGGGCAACTTGGTGTTTTTGTTGCTCACACCGCTGTCGCACTGGAGCTGGTTTTTTGCCTACGCGTTGTCGGCCATGGTGCGTGGTTTGTTGGTCGGTACGGGGGTGTTGTTGGCGGGCGTGTTGTTTGTGTGGCAATCGTCGGTGCTCAACTTTTCGCTCATGCCTTCACAACCGATCTGGGTCATCACCTTTGCTGTGTTGGGTGCGCTGATGCTTGGCTCGCTCGGCCTGATCGCGGGTTTGTGGGCCGACAAGTTTGACCAAATGGCTGCCTTTCAAAACTTCATCATCATGCCGATGACATTTCTGAGCGGCGTGTTTTATTCCATCCATTCACTGCCCAGCTTTTGGCAAAGCGTGAGCCACCTCAACCCCTTCTTCTACATGATTGATGGGTTCCGCTTTGGCTTCTTTGGCCAGAGTGATGTGTCGCCTTGGTTGAGTTTGGGCGTGGTGGGGGTGTGCTTCAGCTTGGTGTCGGCCATCGCGCTGCACTTGCTGCGCACGGGTTACAAGATTCGAGGATGAAGGTTTATCAATGACTGCACAAGAATTACAAGCCATCATCGCCGCAGGTCTACCCTGCGAGCATTTGCACGTCGAGGGTGATGGCCGTCATTGGTACGCCACCTTGGTGTCGGCCGAGTTTGAAGGCAAGCGCCTCATCCAACGCCACCAACGTGTGTACGCCACCTTGGGCGAAAAAATCAAAACCGACGAAGTGCATGCGTTGTCCATGAAAACCTACACGCCTGCCGAATGGCAAGCTGCTCCTCAAGCTTAAGAAACCCTATGGATAAATTACTCGTTCGCGGCGGTCGCACCCTCCAGGGTGAGGTGCTGATTTCTGGCGCCAAAAACGCGGCCTTGCCCGAGCTGTGCGCAGCCTTGCTCACCGACCAAGCTGTGACGCTGCACAACGTGCCGCAGTTGCAAGACGTGGCCACCATGCTCAAGCTCATCCGCAACATGGGTGTGACAGCCGAGCGTGCAGACGACGGCACCGTCAGCTTGGATGCCGGGACTTTGAATAACCCCGAAGCGCCGTACGAGCTAGTGAAAACCATGCGCGCTTCGGTGCTGGCGCTCGGCCCCTTGTTGGCCCGTTTTGGCCATGCCAAGGTGTCGTTGCCTGGCGGTTGCGCCATTGGCTCGCGCCCTGTGGACCAGCACTTGAAAGGCTTGCAAGCCATGGGTGCTGAAATTGAGGTGGAGCACGGCTACATGGTGGCCAAGTTGGGCGGCGGTCGCACACGCCTCAAAGGCGCACGCATTGCCACCGATATGGTCACCGTCACCGGCACCGAAAATTTCCTCATGGCGGCGGCTTTGGCCGACGGCGAAACTGTGCTGGAAAACGCAGCGCAAGAACCAGAAATCCCAGACTTGGCCGAAATGCTGATTGCCATGGGCGCCAAGATTGAAGGCCACGGCACTAGCCGCATCCATATCCAAGGCGTGGAACGCTTGCACGGTTGCACCCATAAAGTGGTCGCCGACCGCATTGAAGCCGGCACGTTCTTGTGCGCCGTGGCTGCCACAGGCGGCGATGTGTTTTTGCGCCACGCGCGTGCCGACCATTTAGACGCGGTCATCGACAAGCTGCGGGATGCAGGTGCAACTGTGACTGCCCACGAAGACGGCATTCGCATCCAGGGCACAGCGCCTGCGTATGAGCACCTCAAGGCGCAAAACTTTCGCACCACCGAATACCCCGGCTTCCCCACCGACATGCAAGCGCAGTTCATGGTGTTGAACGCGATTGCCAAGGGCGCTTCGAAAGTGACCGAAACGATTTTTGAAAACCGCTTCATGCACGTCAACGAGTTGGTGCGCTTGGGCGCACACATCCAAATCGACGGCAAAGTGGC
>CANFZT010000146.1 GCA_947451565.1 Comamonadaceae bacterium
CAGCGATGCACAACAAGCCCGTCTAGAAACCGATGCCTTGTGCGTGAAAGTCATCACGTATCACAAGAGCAAGGGCTTGCAATACCCGCTGGTGTTTGTGCCGTTTGCAGGCGCGTTTGCGGTGGAGAAAAAAGCCAAAACCAACTTCGCACAAGACGACGAAGCGGATGACGACAGCGACCCAACCGCCACCTCGGTGGAAGAAGACATGCGCCTGCTGTACGTGGCCCTCACCCGTGCGCAACGTGGCTTATGGATGGGCGTGGCTGAAACCAAAAATGATTTGAGCAAGGCCACCACCAAGAGCGATTTAAAACTGAGTGCGTTGTCGCAATTGCTGATGCGCAAAGAGCGCGGTGATTTAGCCAATCAGCTGCACGCCTTGTGGGGCAAGTGTGACCACATCCAAGTGGCCGACTTGCCAGAGTTACAAGGCATTCGCTACCAAGCACCCGCAGCCATCAGCGCGCCCAAAGATGCCCTGACCCCCACACGCACCCACCACAGCTTGTGGTGGACGGCGAGCTTTAGTGCCATCACGCGCGGGCTGGTGTCGGAATCGAAACGCGACGAAGCGGTGGCCGATGCCATCACAGACGCAAGCTCGGATGCTCAGCCCTATGCAGTGGCTGCAGCCGTCCCAGCGCCAGAGCCCGAGAGCATCAGTGCATGGCAAACCTTCCCCGCCGGTGCGCGCTACGGCACGCTGCTGCATGACCTACTGGAATGGCTGTCGCAAAACAATTGGCCGGTGGCAAATGACAACGCGCCAGCTTGGGCCAAACAAGCTTGGGGCCTTTTGCTAGAACGCAAAGCTAGCTGGTTGCAACTTGACGATGCACCGCGTGCACAACTAGAACCTTGGCTGCAAGCCGTGGTGCAAACACCGCTGCCTTTGCACGAGCTCAACGCTGCACCACTCACGCTGCGCGAACTGAGCACCGAGCAAATGTGGCCCGAGATGGAGTTCAACCTAGAGGTGGCACACGTCAGCGCCACCACCTTGGACCAACTCATTCAAAGCCATGTGTTTGAAGGCACGCCACGCCCTTCACTGCAAGCGCGTGTGATGCAAGGCATGCTCACCGGCTCGATGGACTTGGTGTTGCAACACGATGACCGCTATTGGGTGGTGGACTACAAGTCGAACAAGCTGCCCAGCTACGACCCCAACACCCTGCAAGACGCGGTGCTGCACAAACGCTACGAGGTGCAATACGTGCTGTACACCTTAGCGCTGCACCGCCTGCTGAAAGTGCGCCTGCCCGGCTACGACTACGCGCAGCACATGGGCGGCGCGGTGTACATGTTCTTGCGTGGCATTCATGCGGAGGGTGCGGGTGTGCACATGTGCAGACCGCCGCAGGCGCTGATTGAGACGTTGGATGATTTATTTTCTGGCAACCCAAACCTTTAAAAGGAACACAGATGAACAATCCCGTCGGCTGGTTTGAAATTTACGTACAAGACATGACACGCGCCAAAGCCTTTTACGCGGCTGTGTTCGGCGCAACGTTTACTCACATTGCGTCACCTGCCATAGAACTGTTTGCGTTTGGCATGGACGCTGCCAGCTATGGCGCATCAGGTGCGTTGGTGCACATGCCAGGGTTTGATGCCAGCGGCAACAGCGTGTTGGTGTACTTTCGCAGCGAAGATTGCAATATCGAAATTCAAAAAGCCATCGCTGCTGGCGGCCATGTGCAAAAGCCCAAAACATCCATTGGCCCCAATGGCCACATTGCGCTGATCATTGACACCGAGGGCAACATGATTGGGTTGCACTCGATGCACTAAGCAGATGTCAGACAGCGTGCAGGCTTTATCTTCCATCCTCCAAGCCGCTTGGGCCCAATCCACGCCCCTGACGGGCTTGGACAAATCACTGGCCAACTTGCTGCACAGCAAGCAACCCAGCGACGACCCACGCCACCTGTGGCTAGCAGCCCTCACCAGCCACCAGTGGGGACGCGGCCATGCTTGCCTAGACCTTGGCACGTTGGAAAAGCAAGCTGCTGAATTACTGGGTTGGACCGACGAGCAAACCGCCGCACTGCCAAGCCAGCTGCATGAGGCCGCCGTCACCCTGCCGTGGACGCAAGGCGAGTCCAGCCCCTTGGTGCTAGCCGAAGACACCCAAGGCGCACGTTTGTATTTGCGCCGCGCTTGGACGGCCGAGCAAAACATCCGTCACAACATCGTGCAGCGTTTGGCGCTGCCCTGCGAAGTACCTGCTGATTTGCAGCAACGCTTAGACGAGTTGTTCACACCCACGCGCGATGGTGCGCCAGACATGCAACGCCTCGCCTGCGAGGTGGCCGCACAAAATCGAATCACCCTCATCACCGGCGGGCCCGGCACGGGCAAGACCACCACGGTGGTGAAGCTGCTGTCGCTCTTGGTACGCACGTCACCACGCGAGCTGCAAATTCACTTGGCCGCACCCACGGGCAAAGCAGCGGCGCGTTTGACCGAATCCATCAGCAACGCGCTGACCAAGATGCCAGCCGATAAGCGCCCGCACATGCCCAGCCAAGCGCAAACGCTGCACCGCTTGTTGCAAACCAATAGCAAGACATCGCAAGTGCACCAGCTCGCCACCGATGTGGTGGTGGTCGACGAAGCGTCGATGATTGACCTAGAGATGATGGCCCGCTTGCTGCAAGCCGTGCCACCGACTGCGCGTTTGATTTTGTTGGGTGACAAAGACCAACTGGCTTCGGTAGAAGCGGGTGCGGTGATGTCGCAGCTGTGCACGGGCAGTTTGCTCAAAACTCAAACCGTCACGCTCATTCACAGCCACCGCTTCGATGCCAAGAGCGGCATTGGCCGATGGGCACGCGCGGTGAATGCGGACGTGGCCGACAACACACCCGCCCTCAAAGCGCTATGGAAAGACGCACCCGATTGGCTGGCCACCCTGCCCTTGCAACAAAGCATTGAGGGAGATACGCCCGAACCCGATGTGACCCGCCTGCAACTGAGCAGCGCCAGCGACGCCAAGCTGGCCGTGGGTTTGCGCTACGGATGGCGCAATTGGTTAGCCCTGCTTGACGTACACCGCGCTAGCAAAACAACGCCCGCCGCAGCTTGCAGCGATGCACAGGCTATCGCGCTGCTCAACGCCTTCACCGAGTTTTGTGTGTTGTGCGCGGTACGCGAAGGCCCGCTGGGTGTGACGCAGCTCAACACTCAGGTGGAGCAAGCGCTGGGCTTGGGTCAAAACGCTTGGTACGCTGGCCGCCCCGTGATGGTGACGCGCAACGACTACGCGCTAGAGCTGATGAATGGCGACATTGGCCTGTGCTTGCCCGGGGCCGATGGTGTGTTGCGCGTGGCCTTCCCATCGGTGGAGGGCGGCGTGCGTTGGGTCATGCCCTCGCGCCTTGACAGTGTGGAGACTGTGTTTGCCATGACGGTGCACAAATCTCAGGGCTCGGAGTTTGCGCATGTGTTGTTGGTGATTCCAGCACTTGAGTCGCCCGTGCTCACCCGCGAGCTGGTGTACACCGGCCTCACGCGGGCCAAGAAGCGCCTCACGCTGTGGGCGCCGCAGCTGGGTGTGCTGTTAAACGGCTGCGCACGCCGTGTGTTGCGCAGTGGTGGTTTGGGCGACTAACAAAACGGCTTCCATGACACTTGCCTAGGAGCTCGCCAGAGTTGTTCACAATAGAGGCATGCCTATGAATCAATACCTCGCCCAACTCGAACAGTTGGCTGTGCCACTGGCCATCGCGGCCGTAATTTTTGTGTTCTCACTCATCAGCTTCGGCGTTTGGGCTTCGCGCATCCGCCAAGTGCGTGCCGAAGTGGTGGGGCTGGATGCCCGGCTGGGTGCGAGCAAGAGCAGTAGCCGCGAAGCGCTGACCTTGGCCGAAGTCAAAACCACCGACGAGGAGCTGAAGTTTTTGCTGCGCGAAACAGAGGCTGGCCTGATTGACCTGCCCACGCAACATGGTGTGAGCGAAGGCTCACGCAGTAGCTACAGCTTTCGCAGCCACGCCGACACCTGGACGGTGCGCAGCGTGTTGGGTGGCCGCATGAACTTGGCTTTGTTTGAGACCATGCCCAATTTGCTGATTGGTTTTGGATTGATGTGCACCTTCATCTTCTTGGCGGTAGCTTTGCAGCAAGCAGGCTTGGCGCTCAATGCGCTGGATGTGTCGGCACGTCAGCAAGACCAAGCTTTGCAGTCGCTCATTGCCACCGCAGGTGGCAAGTTCATCACCTCCATCGCGGGCTTGTTGTGTTCGCTGGTGTGGAACTGGCGCGCCAAAGTGGCGCTGGAAAACTTGCAGTCGAGCATCGACACGCTCTGCCACACGCTGCGTGCCAAAGTGCCAGACAACGCGGCTGAAGCCAGCGTGCGCATGCAACTGGCTTTGTTCCAAGACATCTTGGACGAGAACCGTTCACAGGTGAACCAACTGCGCCGCTTCGAGGGCGACTTTGCCAACGCGATTGGCGATGCCCTGTCGCGCAATATGCAACCCGCTTTTGACAAGCTCGCCCAACTGGCCGACAGCATTCAAACCTCTAGTCAAAGCTTTGGTAACGCCGGCAGCCAAGCGGCGGTGGAGCTGAGCAAAGCGGGCGAGACCTTGACCCAAGGCATCTCAAACGGCCTTGCCTCATTTGGCGATGCGGTGGGCACGTTGGCGCAAACCATTCAAAACACCCGCGCCACCATCACCGAACTCGATGTGTCACTGGGTCGCGCTAGCGCCATGGGTCAGCAAGGCACGCAACAACTCGAAAGCCTGTTGGGTAACTTGAGCCAAACCGTGCAAACGGTGCAAGGCGCGATGTCAGGCTGGCAAGGCACGGTCGAGCGCATTGACCAAACGGCTGAGAAGTTCAAAGACAGCGCCAACGCCATCGAAGGCGCGGTGGGCTTGCAGCGTTCAGCGGCCAGCGACTTTAAAGAAGCCTTGATTCCGATGAACCAAGCCCTCGGCCAAACCGTGGACACGCTCAAACAAAGCGCGGTGTCAGCCGAAGAAGCGCTGGGCCATGTGCGCTCGCATCTGCAAGACGCACAAAAAGCCCTCACCGGCACGGTGGATGCCCTGACCAAAGGCGTGTCGGGCTACAGCACTCAAATTTCCGACCTGCACACCAAGATGGACCAACACTTGGCCACCGCTGTCAACCAGCTGAGCGGCAGCATCACCAACTTGGAAGAAGTGTTGGACGAGTTCATCGACGCTTTGCCACCCAAGGCTTAAAGCCGCGTCTAAAACATGTTCATCAAAACACGCCGCAACACCGCAGCCACCCACGAGCAGGTGGAAGAGTCGGGTTACATGGC
>CANFZT010000147.1 GCA_947451565.1 Comamonadaceae bacterium
CGAGCGCCAAGCGCAAGTCGTGCAAGCCCTGCTGCAAGTGCTGCCACAGCACGCCCTGCTCTACACCACCGAGGACACCGTGCCTTACGAGTGCGACGGCCTCACCGCCTACCGCGCCCGCCCCATGTGCGTGGCCTTGCCTGAGACGGTAGAGCAGGTCCAGGCCGTGCTCAAGACCTGCTACGCGCTCGACGTGCCCGTGGTCGCACGCGGTGCTGGCACAGGCCTGTCGGGTGGCGCGATGCCGCACACCATGGGTGTGACGCTGTCGCTGGCCAAGTTCAACCAAATCCTCAACATCGACCCCATCGCCCGAACTGCGGTGGTGCAGTGCGGCGTGCGCAACCTCGCCATCAGCGAAGCGGTGTCGCAATACGGGTTGTATTACGCGCCCGACCCCTCCAGCCAAATTGCTTGCACCATCGGCGGCAACGTGGCAGAGAACTCGGGTGGCGTGCATTGTTTGAAATACGGCCTGACAGTCCACAACGTGCTCAAGGTGAAGGGCTTCACGGTAGAGGGCGAGCCGATTGAATTTGGCAGCGATGCACTCGACACACCGGGCCTCGACCTGTTGCCCGTGGTTGTGGGCAGCGAAGGCATGTTGGCCGTGACCACAGAAGTGACCGTCAAGCTCGTGCCCAAGCCACAACTGGCGCGCTGCATCATGGCCAGCTTTGACGATGTGCGCAAAGCGGGCGACGCCGTGGCTGCGGTGATAGCTGCAGGCATCATCCCCGCCGGTTTAGAGATGATGGACGGCCCCATGACCGCCGCCGTGGAAGACTTTGTCCACGCTGACTACGACCTCAGCGCCGCCGCGATTTTGCTATGCGAGAGCGACGGCACGCCCGAAGAGGTGGAAGAAGAGATTGGCCGCATGAGCGACGTGTTGCGCGGCTGCGGTGCAACCGCCATTGCCGTGAGCCGCGACGAAGCGCAACGCATTAAGTTTTGGAGCGGTCGCAAAAACGCATTCCCCGCCTCGGGCCGCATCAGCCCCGACTACATGTGCATGGACAGCACCATCCCGCGCAAGCGTTTGGCCGACATCTTGGAAGCGATTCAAGAGATGGAAAAGAAATACCAGCTGCGCTGCTTGAATGTGTTTCATGCGGGTGACGGCAATTTGCACCCCTTGATTTTGTTTGATGCCAATGACCCTGACCAAATGCACCGTTGCGAGCAGTTTGGCGCCGACATTTTGGAAACCAGTGTGGCCATGGGCGGCACGGTGACCGGTGAGCACGGCGTGGGCATCGAAAAGGTCAACAGCATGTGCGTGCAGTTCAGCGCCGAAGAAAACGAGCAGATGTTTGGCGTGAAGCGCGCCTTTGACAACAAAGGGTTACTCAACCCCGGCAAGGTCATCCCCACCCTGCACCGCTGTGCCGAATACGGCAAGATGTTGGTGCGTGCGGGGCAGATCAAGCATCCGGATTTGCCGCGTTTCTAAGCCACGTAAGTTCGCCCACCAAAAATCGCCGTCCCCACCCGCACCATGGTGCTGCCCGCGTGGATGGCAGCTTCTAGGTCGCCGGTCATGCCCATCGACAAGGTGTCGAATTGCGGCAGGTTCAAAGCGACTTTCACTTCGTCAAACAAAGCGCGCGCTTTGGCATGCAACGCCACTTGCGCCTCAAAGCCCTCCACGGGGTCGGGGATGGTCATGAGGCCGCGCAGCGCCAAACGGGGCAACTTGGCCACTTCGGTGGCCAGTGTCAGCACTTCGGCAGGCGCAATGCCTGATTTGGTTTCACCACCATCGATGTTGACCTGCAAACACACGTTCAGTGGCACGAGGTGTGCAGGGCGTTGGTCGCTCAAACGCTGGGCGATTTTGAGGCGGTCCACCGTGTGGACCCAGTCGAAATGCTCGGCGACGAGTTTGGTTTTGTTGCTTTGGATCGGGCCAATGCAGTGCCATACCAAAGCGTGAGCGTCGCCATGCAAAGCGGTAATTTTGTCTACCCCTTCTTGGATGTAGTTTTCACCAAAATCGCGCTGACCACAGGCCGCCACTTGGCGCACATCCTCGGCGCTGAAGGTTTTGGAAACCGCCAGCAACTGCACCGATTGGGCGTGGCGGCCGCTCGCAGCACAAGCCGCCGCGATGCGGGTTTGCACAGCACGGAGTTTGTCGTGTAACAGGTGGTCTGGCGTCGTCATCTTGGGTACCACTTTAACAAGGAGAACGGCATGCCCCACACCTTAGTGACTTTGAAGCAACTCCTCACCCACGCGGTGGCGCAACAGGCCTCTGATTTGCATTTGTCTGCGGGGCTTGTGCCAATGATGCGTCAACATGGCGCCTTAGTGGCACTTCAAGCCCCGGCCACACCTGACGCGGCACTCGATCTGCCCGCATTACAAACCATGCTGGCTCAGCTGATGGACGAAAAGCAGTACGCAGCGTTCACCCAAGGCCATGAGGTGGATTTTGCGTTTGCCGTGCCCGAGCTCGGGCGTTTTCGGGCCAATGTCTTCATGCAACAACACGGCTGCGGTGCGGTGATGCGACATATCCCCAGCGGCTCGCCCACACTGGCAGCTTTGCACACGCCGCCAGCCATTCCTGAGTTGCTTGCACGCGTGGGCTTGCTGCTGGTCACCGGACCGACGGGTTCCGGCAAATCCACCACATTAGCCGCGATGGTGCAACACCTGAACACGCACACCCAACAACATATCGTGACCTTGGAGGACCCGATTGAGTTTGTGCATACGAGCGACCAATGCGTGATTACCCAACGCGAAATTGGCGCGCACAGCCGAAGTTTTTCTCAAGCGCTACGCGCGGCCCTGCGCGAAGACCCCGATGTGATTTTGGTGGGTGAGCTGCGTGATTTGGAAACCATTCGGCTCGCCCTCACGGCCGCCGAAACAGGCCACTTGGTACTAGCCAGTCTGCACACACGCAACGCGGCAGCCACGGTAGACCGCATGGTGGACGTGTTTGACGGGCATGAAAAAGCCGTGGTGCGCACACAGCTCAGCGATGCGCTGGTCGGCGTTGTGTCGCAGACGCTATGCCCCACGCCGACCGGCGACCGCGTCGCGGTATTTGAAACCTTGGTGGCCACGCCTGCCATTCGCCACCTGATTCGTGAGGGCAAAACCGTGCAAATACAAAGCACACAGCAAACCGGCGCGGCACACGGAATGCAAACCATGGAACAAGCCCTCCAAGAGGCCCGCCGCCTAGGTCTCATCACCTAGGTTGCCTGGGTGACACACAGAGTTTCACCAAGCCCCTATGATTCAGCGCAACGCAACCCTTGAGTAAAACCACCATGTCTAGCATCAATGCCAAAACCTATGAACCCACCGCTTCTGCCCACGTCGCCTTCATTGGCATGGGTGTGATGGGGTACCCCATGGCGGGCCATTTAGCCACCGCAGGTCATTCGGTCACGGTCTACAACCGTTCACCCGCCAAGGCAGACGCTTGGGTGAAAGAGTTTGCAGGCAGCCCAGCCCCTAAGAGCGCCCCCTCACCGCGCGAGGCGGCTAAAGGCGCCAGCATTGTGTTTTGTTGCGTTGGCAACGACGACGATTTGCGCTCGGTGGTGTTCGGTGCTGACGGCGTGCTGGCTGGCATGGAACCCGGCACCGTGTTGGTCGACCACACCACCGCATCTGCGGACGTGGCCCGCGAGATTTACACCGCTGCGAAAAACCTTGGCATTCACTTCATCGACGCCCCTGTGTCAGGCGGACAAGGTGGGGCACAAAACGGTTTGCTGACCGTCATGTGCGGCGGCGATGCGCCTGTGTTTGAACGTGTCAAACCTGTGGCCATGGCTTTCTCGCGTGCGTTCACCCTGATGGGCGAATCCGGCGCCGGTCAACTGACAAAAATGGTGAACCAAATTTGTATCGCGGGATTGGTGCAAGGTCTGAGCGAAGCCATTGCCTTTGGTCAAAAATCCGGCCTCGACATGAACCTTGTGCTGGATGTGATTGGCAAAGGTGCCGCTCAGAGCTGGCAGATGGACAACCGTGGCAAAACCATGGTGGCCGACAAGTTTGATTTCGGATTTGCGGTGGACTGGATGCGCAAAGATTTAGGCCTCGTGTTTGACGAAGCCAAACGCAATGGCGCACTGCTGCCTGTCACGCAAATGGTGGACCAGTTCTACAGTGACGTTCAAAAAATGGGCGGCAACCGCTGGGATACATCCAGCCTGATCAAGCGACTGCGCTAAGCGCGTTACTTGATAGGGGTCACCACCGGCTGCGCGTTCAGAGGGACGCTGCCGCTGCGAGGGGCCTCATCGCTGCGCTTGGGTTGCATGGCGCGTAACTCGTCTTCTGTGACGTACTCAAACACGCGCACCACGCGTTTGACGCCGCTGACACCCCGCACCACATCGGTCGCGCGTTTGGCTTCGCGTTGTGTGACACGACCCATGAGGTACACCGTACCGCGTTCGCCCACCACTTTGAACACATTGGCAAACACGTCTTCGGTATCCACCATGGCGGCTTTGACTTTGGCCACCAACAAGGTGTCGCTAGAGCGGTCGCTGAAGCTCGATGCGGGGCCTACGGCCAACTCGTTCACCACAGCGCGAACATTTTGAACGCGACCCATCAACTGTTCCACTTGCGAACGAACGGTGTCGTTAGACACTTCACCCGTGATCAGCACCTGACGGTTGTAGCTGGTGATGTTGATGTGCTCTTTGCTGCCAAAGTTTTCACGAATCGCGGAGGCGCTGCGCTGCTCAATGCCTTCGTCCTCGAGCTGAATGCCGGTCGTACGACGGTCGCTCGCCACCATGGCGCCGCCGATGACGCCACCAAACATCAAAGGCGCAGCACAAGAGGCAAGCCCCAAGCACAGGACCAAGGTGGAGAGCAGCGATGCGGTCGATTTATTCAGCAATTTCATTCTTTACTTTCTGAGTCACCCAGCAACTGCGTGTCCACACCATCACAAATGCAATGGATGGCTAACAGGTGCACTTCTTGAATACGGGCGGTACGGTCGTGCGGCACACAAATGTGCACATCGGTTTCGCGCAAAGCTTGACCCATTTTGCCGCCGCCTTTGCCGGTGAGCGCCACCACCGTCATGTCGCGTTCGTGGGCGGCTTGAATCGCAGCCAACACATTGGGCGAGCTGCCACTGGTGGTAATGGCCAACAAGACATCGCCGGATTGACCCAAGGCACGTACTTGTTTGGCGAAAATTTGTTCGTAGCTGTAATCGTTGGCGATAGCCGTGATGATGGAGCTGTCCGTGGTGAGCGCAATGGCCCCCAACTCTGGACGCTCGCGCTCAAAACGGCCAACGAACTCA
>CANFZT010000148.1 GCA_947451565.1 Comamonadaceae bacterium
AAGCGCATCATCTTGTCGCGCGAACTCAGCTTTGACGAGATTGAAAAAATCCGCCAAGAGTGCCCCGACATGGAGCTGGAAGTGTTTGTGCACGGCGCGTTGTGCATTGCCTACTCGGGCCGTTGTTTGTTGTCGGGCTACTTCAACCGCCGCGACCCCAACCAAGGCACTTGCACCAATGCCTGCCGCTGGAGCTATGGCACCCAAGCCAGCGCCACCGACCCCAACACCGGCGAAGCCATGGCCATCCCCATGGAAGGCGACTTTGACTTTGCCAAGTCGCAGCAAGAAGCCGAGTCCAGCTTCTCGTCCTGCGGCAACGGCGAGCGCCACCCTGCCGCCGACAACATTTACTTGCTTGAAGAAAAAGGCCGCCCTGGCCAGCTCATGCCCATCATGGAAGACGAGCATGGCACCTACATCATGAACAGCAAAGACTTGCGGGCCGTGGAATACGTGGAGCGCCTCACCAAAATTGGCGTCGACTCACTCAAGATCGAAGGTCGCACCAAATCGCTTTACTACGTGAGTCGCACCGCGCAGGTGTATCGCCGTGCCATTGACGATGCCGTGGCTGGTCGCCCCTTCAATCCCGAGCTCATCACCGAACTCGAAGGCTTGGCCAACCGTGGCTACACCGCGGGTCTGATGGACCGCCGCCCCGCCAACGACTACCAAAACTACGAAACCGGCCACTCCATCGCCCACCGCAGCCAGTTTGTGGGCGAAGTGCGTGGCGTGGCAAACGGCTGGGCGGAGATTGAAACCAAAAACAAATTCTCAGTCGGCGACATGATTGAGATCATTCACCCCAGTGGCAACCGCAAGGTCAAGCTAGAGCAGATGAAAGACAAGAACGGCGCGTCCATCGACGTGGCTGCAGGCAGCCCCACGCATGTGTGGATTCCTGTGGATGGACCGGCTGAAGGCGGTTTGTTGGCTCGCATGTTCTAAGCCACACAACACACCAAACAAAACCCCCGCAAGGCTCACGCTTTGCGGGGGTTTGTTTTGTTACCCAGCGCCGAAACGCTGGGTGAAAAAGCAGACAGCTTACGCAGTCACGCCCTTAGCCGTTTCCACATACTCGTCGATCTGGTTGAAGTTCAGGTACTTGTAAATGGCTTCGCCATCTTTGTTCACCACGCCCATGGCTTCGTGATACTCGGCCACAGTCGGGAACTTGCCCATCTTCGAGGTGATGGCAGCCAATTCAGCAGAGGCCAAGTACACATTGGTGTTCTTGCCCAAGCGGTTGGGGAAGTTACGTGTGGAGGTAGACACCACCGTCGCGCCTTCACGCACTTGCGCTTGGTTACCCATGCACAAGGAGCAGCCGGGCATTTCGGTGCGTGCACCGGCCGTGCCGAACGCAGCGTAATGACCTTCTTTGATCAACTCGCTCTCGTCCATCTTCGTTGGAGGTGCGACCCACAACTTGACAGGAATGTCGCGCTGACCGCCGAGCAGCTTGGCAGCTGCGCGGAAGTGACCAATGTTGGTCATGCAAGAACCGATGAAGGCTTCGTCGATGTGAGTGCCAGCCACTTCAGACAAGAACTTGGCATCATCTGGGTCGTTCGGGCAGCACACGATGGGCTCTTTGATGTCGGCCAAGTCGATTTCGATGATGTGTGCGTACTCGGCATCTTTATCGGCTTCGAGCAGGTTAGGCGCAGCCAACCATTGCTCAACCTTCTCGATACGACGTGCCAAAGTGCGTGCATCGGCGTAACCGTCGGCAATCATGTTCTTCATCAACACGACGTTGGACTTGAGGTATTCCTGCACGGGCTCTTTGTTGAGCTTGATGGTGCAACCGGCGGCAGAGCGTTCGGCGGACGCGTCCGACAATTCAAACGCTTGTTCCACCTTGAGGTTGGGCAAGCCTTCGATTTCCAAGATGCGGCCCGAGAACTCGTTGATCTTGCCGGCCTTAGCCACGGTCAACAAACCTTGCTTGATGGCGTACAGCGGGATGGCGTGGACCAAGTCGCGCAAGGTCACGCCGGGCTGCATCTCGCCTTTGAAGCGCACAAGAATAGACTCAGGCATGTCCAAAGGCATCACGCCTGTGGCGGCACCGAACGCGACCAAGCCAGAACCCGCAGGGAAGCTGATGCCGATGGGGAAACGTGTGTGCGAGTCGCCGCCAGTGCCGACGGTGTCAGGCAACAACAAACGGTTCAACCACGAGTGAATCACACCGTCGCCTGGACGCAAAGCCACGCCGCCGCGGTTGCTGATGAACGCTGGCAATTCGCGGTGCGTTTTCACGTCCACCGACTTGGGGTAAGCCGCTGTGTGGCAGAACGATTGCATGACCATGTCAGCCGAGAAGCCCAAGCAAGCCAAGTCTTTCAACTCGTCGCGTGTCATGGGGCCTGTGGTGTCTTGTGAACCCACGGTGGTCATCTTAGGTTCGCAGTAAGTGCCGGGGCGAACGCCTTGGCCTTCTGGCAAACCAACAGCACGACCAACCATCTTCTGAGCCAATGTGAAACCGGCTTTTGTCGCGATAGGCGCTGTGGGCAAACGGAACAAGGTAGAAGCTGGCAGACCCAAGAACTCACGAGCCTTAGCGGTCAAGCTGCGACCGATGATCAAGTTGATACGGCCACCGGCGCGCACTTCGTCAAACAACACATCGCTCTTGAGTTTGAACTCAGTCACAGTCGCGCCATTTTTCACAATCTTGCCGTCGTAGGGCAAGATGTCGATGACGTCGCCCATTTCGAGCTTGGTCACGTCCACTTCGATCGGCAATGCGCCAGAGTCTTCTTGGGTGTTGAAGAAAATGGGGGCAATCTTGCCGCCCAAAGTCACGCCACCGAAACGTTTGTTTGGCACGAATGGGATGTCTTGGCCTGTAGCCCAGATCACGCTGTTGGTCGCCGACTTACGGCTAGAACCCGTACCCACCACGTCGCCCACGTAGGCCACCAAATGGCCTTTTTTCTTCAGGTCTTCGATGAACTGCATAGGGCCGCGCTTGCCGTCTTCTTCTGGCTTGAATGCGGCGCCTTCGCGGGTGTTTTTCAACATTGCCAAGTAGTGCAATGGGATGTCTGGACGGCTCCATGCGTCAGGCGCTGGAGACAAGTCGTCGGTGTTGGTCTCGCCAGGCACCTTGAACACGGTGACGGTGATTTTCTTTTCGACTTCAGGACGTGTGGTGAACCACTCGCCGTCGGCCCAGCTTTGCATGACTTCTTTGGCTTTGGCGTTGCCAGCCTTGGCTTTTTCAGCGACATCGTTGAAGAAGTCAAACATCAACAATGTTTTCTTCAAGGCGTCAGCAGCCACAGCAGCCACTTCGGCGTCGTCGAGCAACTCGATCAAGGGGTGCACGTTGTAGCCACCCACCATGGTGCCCAAGAGCTCAGTGGCTTTGGACTTAGAGATGAGGCCCACTTTGACTTCGCCGTGTGCCACAGCTGCCAAGAATGAAGCTTTGACTTTGGCCGCATCATCCACGCCTGGTGGGACGCGGTGAGTCAACAAGTCCATCAACGCAGCGTCTTCGCCTGCGGGTGGGTTCTTGATCAGCTCAATCAATTCAGCCGTTTGCTTGGCATCCAAAGGCAGGGGTGGAATGCCCAGCGCTGCGCGCTCGGCTACGTGTTCACGGTAGGCTTTCAACATGGTTTTCTCCGGTCTATCAAATCAAAAATTTAAAGGGTTATTTCTTGGCCAAGGTTGGAGCATCTAGCAAGCTGGGCGGTGGAGCCAACTTCATCGCTTCAGCCACGGCCATCTGGTTGGGGCTTTGGCATTCATCGGCCATGCGTTGCCCGAGCTTGCTGTTCATCAGCATGGACTTGTTTTGCAATTGCAACCACATGGCGCCTGCTTGTGGGTCTTCCAAGCGCACCGCGCCTGTGGTGGTCTCCACAGGTGACATGTGGTAAGTGTTCTTTTTCATTTGCACAATGAAGCGTGTCGATGATTCTGGGTCAGGTGTCACGGTGACAAAGTTACCCAGTTCACACACCATGCGGCCGGTGTGCACGAGATCGGCAATGACATCTTGCTGCTTAGGATCTGCGACAGCCGAAGCAACCATCGGGACAGCGGCCACCAAGGGCGCCGCTTTTGCCATGTGTGCTGCTTTCGATTTCGCAGCGACTGACTTGGCAACTTGTTTGGCTGGCACTTTCTTTTTAGCGTGCGCAGCATCAGCAGGCACAACGGCAAAGGCCAAGCCCGACAAAGTGAATGAAACTACAGCGGCCATCAACTTGCGCATGAGCATCTCCGATTAATCCTTGAAGAATAACTGGACTTCGGTCGGAAGGCTACAGCCCGTGCTGTGTGCACGCGCCAATACCTGCCAAAAGAAACGGTAACTGGCACGGTCGTGCAGCTGGCCTTTGTGACTGATGGGCGCCCATTGGGCGGCCTGCGCTGCCAACACAATTTCACTGGCCACCTCAATGGCTGCCGCATCAGGGGCCATGGCCTCCAAGATGGGGCGAATTTGCGCGGGGTGAATGCTCCACATGCGGGTGTAACCAAACTCGTGCGAAGCACGCCGTGCCGCGGCGCGCATGGCGGCGGCGTCGTTGAACTCGGTCACCACGCAGTGCGAGGGCACTTTGCCGTGGGCGTGGCAGGCGCTGGCAATCTCCAGCTTGGCGCGCACCACCAGCGGATGGGTGAATTGGCCCAAACCCGAAGGAGTTTGCCCTAAATCACTGCCCATGGCACTGGCTGGAATCGCACCACCGTGGGCCGACACAAAGTCCATCAAACCAAAACTGAGCGACTGCACGCGTGGGTGCGCGGCCATGTCAAACGCACGGTGCACGGCGGCGGGCGACTCGATCAACACATGCAGCGCCAAGTCTTTGGCACCGGCTTGCATCAAGGCTTGCTCGGCCAGTTGCACATCGGCCACGGACTCGACCTTGGGCACCATGATGTGGGTCAAGCGGTTCGCAGCTTGGCCCGCAATGGTGGCCATGTCTGCTTGAAAACTGGGGTGATCCACGGGATGCACACGCACAGCCACGCGGGCTTCGGGTGCGGCACTCAGCGCCAACTCAGTGACCAGCGCGGCATGCTCTGCCTCGCCGCCCACGGGGGCTCCGTCTTCACAATCGAGGGTCACATCAAAGACGCAGGTACCAAACTCTTGTGTCATTTCAGCTTGCAGCTGCAAGCTTTTGCGCATCCGCGCTTCGACACCGCTGTAGTGGTCACAAACGGGTAGCTGAACGCTACCTGCTTGCGAACCCAACAGAACGTCGCGCGGATGGCTCACTCTAGTTCTCTGTTG
>CANFZT010000149.1 GCA_947451565.1 Comamonadaceae bacterium
AAACACAGCACATTGAGCCTTTTTTTGCGACGCTGAAAGCAGCCAATCCGCAGCCCAATACCGAGTTGGAATATACCAGCGTGTTCGAGCTATTGGCAGCTGTGCTACTGAGTGCCCAAGCCACCGATGTGGGTGTGAACAAGGCCACCCGCAAGCTGTTTGCGGTAGCGAACACACCGCAACAAATTTTGGACTTAGGGCTCGATGGCCTAGAGGCTTACATCAAGACGATAGGCCTGTACCACAGCAAAGCCAAGCACCTGATGCAAACCTGCCACATCTTGGTCGAGCAGCATCAAGGGCAAATCCCCCGCACCCGCGAGGCCCTAGAGGCCCTGCCAGGCGTGGGTCGCAAAACAGCCAATGTGGTGTTGAACGTGGCCTTTGGTGAACCCACTATGGCGGTGGACACGCACATCTTTCGCGTGGGCAACCGCACGGGCTTGGCCCCCGGCAAGACACCACTGGCGGTGGAGATGCAACTGATGAAGCGTATCCCAGCGGCGTATTTGGTGGACGCTCACCACTGGCTCATCCTGCATGGCCGCTATGTCTGCCAAGCACGCAAGCCGCTGTGTTGGCAATGTGGCGTGTCTGAGTTTTGCGGCTTCAAGCCAAAAACGACGAAGCCTTAAGCCACTTAGGCAATGAGGTCGTTGAGCACATCGGTGCTCATGTGTTGATCGAGGTAATCAGCCAAGCCTTCAAACACGGTTTCTAGTGTGGGTGTTGACGCACCAAACAAGGCTTGCAGCACAGTTGGCTCTTCAAACAAGCCGTGTAGATACGAGCCCATCACGTTGCCGACATCGTTTTGCCAAGCCAAGCCTTGCATCACTTCATGCGCTACCTGTCCTGCCTCGGCCATGGCGGTATGGGCTTGTGTTTGACCGTGGTGAATTTCGTAGCCATTGACGTGCACGCCAGACAACGCAGACCATGCACCATGCAGCTCGCCGAATTTGGCACTCGTGCGCTGCACGGTCTTGTCAGCGGCAAATTGGGTGACCACAGGCAGCAGGCCCAAACCCGGTGCGTTGCCATCAATGCCATGTGTGTCAATCAAAGCTTCACCCAACATTTGTAAACCGCCACAAATGCCCAACACTGGCCCACCCTGCCCTGCGTGTTTGGCAATGGCGGCATCTAAGCCTTGTGTGCGCAGCCAAGCGAGGTCGCTGCTGGTGTGTTTTGAGCCGGGCAAGATGACCCAATCATTGGCTTGCAAACCGGCCAAATCGGCGGGACTGCGCGCCCACAGCAGACGAAGGCCGGGCACGTTCTTCAACGGTTGGAATTCGTCGAGGTTGCTGATACGTGGGTAGGCAATGACGGCCACAGTTTTTTTCATCACGCCTGTGGCGCGACTGCGGTCATCAAACACACCATCTTCTTCAGGCAGCCCATGTTGCCACCACATGGGCAGCACGGCCACGGTGGACACCCCCGTGAGGTCTTGCAACATCTGGGGTGCAGGTGCGAGCAAGGAGGCGTCACCTCGAAACTTGTTCAACACAAAGCCGCTGATGCGCGCTTGATCTTCGGGGGGCAGCAACGCCCATGTGCCATACAAGTGAGCAAAAGCCCCGCCCTTGTCGATGTCGGTCACCAACAAGCACCTCGCATCGGCATGACGCGCCACGCGTAGGTTGACGATGTCGTTGGCCATAAGGTTAATTTCTGCGGGCGAGCCTGCGCCCTCAATCACCACCACATCGTTTTCAGCCCGCAAGGCATCAAGAGATGCCGCGATCTGCGGCCACACTTTTTCGCTGCGGCCACGCCAGGGTGTGTTCGTTAGTTCGTTGTTCACCTCGCCCAGCAACACCACTTGGCTGTGCGTGTCAGCCTCGGGCTTGAGGAGCAAGGGGTTCATGCGGACATCGGGCTCGGCCTTGGCGGCCAGCGCTTGGAAATACTGAGCTGAGCCCACCTCACCCAAGCCGTTGTGTGAGGCCACCACTCTGGCGTTGTTGCTCATGTTCTGGGCTTTGAACGGCGCTACTTTCAAGCCTTGGCGGGCATACCAGCGGCACAACGCCGTGGTCAGCCAGCTTTTGCCCGCGCCGCTGGAAGTGCCCAACACCATCACACATTTGGCCGTCATGGCGAAATCCTTTTTGTCTTCAATTTAGTCTTCGATGCCGCGTTGCGCGGGAATGCCGGCATTGAAGGCGTGTTTGATTTTGGTCATCTCGGTCACCGTATCGGCCAACGCCATCAACTCTGGCGGGCAGCGTCTGCCGGTCATGCACACATGCACGTCTTTGGGTCGCGCACGCAAGGTGGCCAGCACATCGTCCAAGGGCAACCAACCGTAAATCAGTGGGTAGGTGATTTCATCCAACACCACCAAGAAAAACTCACCACTCAAAATCGCGGCCTTGGCCTGTTGCCAACCGTCCCGCGCAAGCTGTGCGGAATGTTCAAGGTCTTTGCTTTTCCAGCTAAAGCCGTCGCCTAAGCCTTCGACGGGAATACCGAGTTGCTCAAACACACGATGCTCACCAAAGCGAGCCGTTGGCACTTTCATGAACTGATAAATCTTCACGGTTTTGCCGCGCCCATGCGCACGCAAGGCCAAACCAAACGCTGCGGTACTTTTGCCTTTGCCATCACCCGTGTTGACGATGAGCAAGCCACGTCGCGCCGTCTGCGGCGTGACACGCGCGTAATTAACGGGGGGTTCTTCAATGTTCATGGATTTGCCCTCACGATGAATCGCGTGCAAGCTTGGGCAACGTGACCCACTGGCCATCCAGCGAATGAATGGCAATGCGGTTGTCAAACACGGTTTCCACCGCACGGTGTGTGGCGGCATCCGCACAGGCCCCTTGGTGCACCACGCGGCCTGATTGCATGACCACCATGTCGTCCGCGTGCAGGGCCATGCTCACTTCGTGCAGCACACTGATGACGGTGGTGTGTTGCGCGGTCAGACAGTGCACTTGCTCTAGCCAATCCACTTGGTGGGGGGGGTCAAGGTTGGCCAGTGGCTCGTCCATCAACATCACTTGCGCTTGCACAGCCATGGCACGGGCAAGCAGCACCCGCTGACGCTCACCGCCCGAGAGTTGGCCTAAGGAACGCTCGCGCCATGCCCAAGCTTGCGTGGCTCGCAAAGCCATTTCGACAACAGCCTGGTCTTGTGCGTTAGGCGCTGCCAACCAATCTTGGTGCGGCATGCGCCCTAACATGACCACGTCCCACACACGCAAGTCATCTGAAGCCGTTTCGTTTTGCCCCAACCACGAAAGCTGCTGCGCACGTTGCTTGCGGTCCATGGCCATCAGCGCTTGGTCAAATAAAAAGATGCGGCCTGTGACGGACAACAACCCCGCCATCGCTTTCAGCAAGGTGGATTTACCTGCCCCATTGGGTCCAACAATGCTGGTCCAACGCCCTGCCAAAAACGACAAGTCGATGCCATGCAGCACCTCTTGCTCGGCCAGAGACACATGCACATCATGTAACCGCAAAGCCACCCTAGGTGCATTCATCGCGCAGCCCTCGTGGTTTGGCTACGGTACATCAACCACAGCAAATAACCGCCACCTAGCACCGCAGTGAGCACGCCCACAGGCATCTCTTGGGGCGATAGCAACATGCGGGCCAACAGGTCTGCTGCTAGCAGCAACACGCCGCCCATCAGCGCAGACAACAACACAACCCAGTTGTGCTTGGTCTTCACCACCGAGCGCACCAAATGCGGCGCAGCCAAACCAACGAAAGCCACCAAGCCAGTTTGTGCCACCGCTGTGCCCGTAGCCAAAGCCAACACACACACCAACGCCACACGCACCGGTGCAAGCGGTACGCCCAAACTCAACGCGGTAGCTTCACCCAAAGTCAGCGCATCCAACACACGGCTCAATACGAATGCAAAAATCACGCATACCAGCAAAACAGCGGTCATCAAAATACAAGATGTCCAACCGATGAAACTGGTGGAGCCCAGCAAAAATCCCTGCATGCCTTGCAACACATCGGGTCGCATGAGGGTGATGAGTGACGCCAACGCGCCCAACACCACGCCCACAATCACACCGGCCAACAACAAACGCAAGGTGTGCTGCACACCACGCGCCAACACCAACGTGAGCAGCACTGCAAACACGGCCCCCACAAACGCTGCGCCCGTCAAACCCAAACGCACCAAAAACTCTGTGGCAAATGGGTTGCCGCCAAACAAAGCCAACGCCACGGCAACACCTAACGAGGCACCCGATGCGCTGCCTAGCAAGTAAGGGTCTGCCAACGGATTGCGAAACAAACCTTGCGCCAAGGCTCCCGCCAACCCTAACAACGCACCGGCCACACAAGCCCCTAATGTGCGCGGCAAACGAATGTCCCACACGATTTGCCAAGCCACCGCGTCATGCCCTGCGTTCAACCAGCTCTCAAAACCTGTGCTGCCTACGGCACTGCCCAGGGCAATGCCGAACACTGACGCTGCTAGCAGCGTCAGTGCGACGACGATGGGCGACCAGCCTGCGCCAGGGTATGTCATGGCTGCTTCCTTGTGTTGCCTGGGGCTTTGTCGGTCAAACACTTCGCCATCAAACGTGCGGCCTCAGCCATGCGGGGCCCTGCGCGCACCAGCACATCAGACTCAGCAGGTTTGAACGTACACACACGTTGCGTGCGCATAGCTTGCATGTTTTGCCAGCCAGGACGAGTGGTCATGTCTGCAAAATTGCTGTCCCCCACCATGATGATGTCAGGCTGCGCACGCACGACAAACTCTGGATTAATTTTCGGAAATGGCCCCAAAGAGGCTGGCAAGACGTTGCGTGTCCCCAGGCGTTGCAAAGTTTCACCAATGAACGACGACTCGCTGGCACCATAGGGTGCGCGGCTGACTTCGAAATAGACGCGTTGACCCTTGGCCTGCGGGGGCATCGATTGAGCGGCGGCGCTGACCGCAGCATCGATGTGATGCCAGACGCGTTCGCTCTCTTGCACGGGCACATCCAAAGCAAGTGCGACGATTCGCATCACGCGTTGCACATCAGCGTGCGAGCGTGGCTCGAGCGCCATGACGTTGAGACCCAAGGCCTGAAAGCGCTCGGCACCGCGAGCCGAAGTAGCCATCAACACCAAATCGGGCTTCAACGCCACCACGCTCTCAATGTTGGGATCAATCCCACCTCCCATGCGTGGCAATTTATCAAGACTGTCGGGCCAGTTGGAATAACGGTCTACGCCCACCAACTTTTGACACTGCCCCAAAGCACACACCGTCTCGGT
>CANFZT010000150.1 GCA_947451565.1 Comamonadaceae bacterium
AAGGAACACACCATGAGCCTCAAAGCACAAATCACCGAAGACATGAAAACCGCCATGCGCGCCAAAGACAGCGTGCGCTTGGGCACCATCCGCTTGCTGCAAGCCGCGATGAAGCAAAAAGAAGTCGACGAACGCGTGGAGCTGGACGACGCCATGGTGATTGCCATCGTGGACAAGCTGATCAAGCAGCGCAAAGACTCCGTGGCCGCTTACCTCACTGCCCAACGCCAAGATTTGGCTGACATCGAAAGCGCCGAGATGAAAGTGCTGGAGGTGTATTTGCCTCAGCGTTTGAGCGCTGAAGAAATCACCGCCGCTGTGAAGGCCATCGTGGCTGAAGTGGGTGCTGCTGGTCCTGGCGATATGGGCAAAGTGATGGGCGCTGTGAAAACTCAGTTGGCTGGCAAGGCTGATATGGGTCTGGTGTCTGCTGCTGTTAAGGCGGCGTTGGCGGGCTAAGGTTTAGCGACCCTAATCTGGTTGCTGTCGTAGATAGGGCATAACTCCCCTTCTTTGACTGTTGACGGGGCTAGGCCCCACAACCCTAGACTCCTCTTCGCTGCGCTCAGAATGTCGCTACGGATTGCGGGGCCTAGCCCCGTCAACAACGTTTGTGTTTGCGACCCTCTTTCAGCCAGCAATGCACGGTCAAAGTAACGGCTTTAAGCGCAGCGATAAAGCCCTCTGTAGAGCGCCCAAAGCGAATGCGGTGTGGCTTGACTGCCCGTAGCGACATTCTGAGCGCAGCGAAGAGGAGCCTAGGGCAGTCAAGCCACACCGCATTCGCGCCGCCCGAAAACTACAAAACCAAAAACGCAACGAACCGCAAAAGCAGCAAATTAGCTACCAGCCACCTTCATGCGGTTGATGAGCACAGAACCAATCGTCTTGGCCCCCATCGTGTAAGCATCCGCACCGATGGCTTCAATGCCTTGGAACATGTCTTTCATATTGCCAGCGATGGTGATCTCTTGCACGGGATACGCAATGCGCCCGTTCTCGACCCAAAAGCCACTGGCGCCACGCGAATAGTCGCCCGTCACATAGTTCACACCTTGGCCCATCAACTCAATCACGAACAAACCCGTCCCTAGCTTTTGCAGCATAGCGTCTAAGTCATCGGTGCTTTGTGTGAGGCGCGAGGACATCACCAAGTTGTGCGAACCGCCAGAGTTACCCGTGGTCGGCATGCCCAGTTTGCGGGCGGTGTAACTGCTCAGGAAATAGCCTTCTACACGTCCTGCATCCACCACGCGGCGTGCGCGGGTGGTCACCCCTTCGTCGTCAAACGGTGAACTGCCTTTGCCGCGCATGACAAACGGGTCTTCAGAAATGTCGATGTGTTTAGGGAACACTTTCTTGCCCAAGGAGTCGAGCAAAAACGTGCTCTTGCGGTACAACGCGCCGCCGCTCACGGACTGCACAAATCCGCCCAACAAGCCTGCAGCCACAGGCGCTTCAAACAACACCGGACATTCCACCGTGGCAATCTTGCGCGACTTCAAACGGCTCAGGGCACGTTCAGCAGCGTAGCGACCCACAGCCTCGGGCGAGGCCAGTTCATCGGCGCTGCGCATGGAGCTGTACCACGCGTCGCGCTGCATACCGTCGCCCTTGCCGGCGATGGGTGCCACAGAAATGGTGTGGCGCGAACTGGCGTAGCCACCCCGAAAACCGTGGGTGTGCGCGCTGAAAAAATGGCTTTGCTGCGCCGACACCGCCGCACCTTCACTGTTGGTAATGCGCTTGTCGGTTTGCATGGCCGCAGCTTCGCAACGCAGTGCAAGGGTTGCGGCGTCTGCGCTAGTGATATTCCAAGGGTGGAACAAATCCAAATCGGGGTGGTACTTGGCGATGTCTTTTTCGTCAGGCAAACCAGCCACGGGGTCTTCCGCGGTGAAGCGGGCAATGTCGTAGGCCGCTTGCACGGTGCGCTCAATTGCTGCTTGCGAGAAGTCGGACGTGCTGGCATTGCCGCGGCGGTGGCCCAAGTACACCGTCACACCCAGCGATTTATCGCGGTTGCGCTCCACGTTCTCTAGCTCGCCTTTGCGCACCGAAACGCTCAAACCGCAGCCCTCAGACGCATCAGCCCCCGCATCAGTGGCCCCTAGCTTTTTGGCGTGCTTCAAGGCTGCATCGACCAACGAGGCGAAGTGTTCGCGGCTGTAGCTGAAACCTTGGGCAGGCGTGTGGGAAGAGGCTTGGTTTTTGGAGGCTTGGGTCATATCGGCGGCTATGATACTTGTCAGCGCGTTTACCCTTTGTGTTGAAGGGCAAACCGACCTATTTAAAGCCCCCAATTTATGTCACGTAAACCCAAAAAAGGTTACTTTGTCCGAGGCCAATTCGTGGCCGAAGGCAGCGAACTCGACCTCGAACTCAAAGCCGAACTCAAAGGCACCGAGGGTCTGAGCCGCACCGACCGCAAAAAAGACAGCGACGACCGCCAAGACCTCGGCGTCGAGCTGCTGACCCTGCGCACCGAGTTGATGGACCGCCTGAGCACCCAAGGTCACATCACCGACCAACTGCGCGAAGCACTGGCCGAAGCGCGCCGCATCACCAACTTTGAAGGCAAACGCCGTCAAATGCAGTACGTTGGCAAACTCATGCGCAAGCTCAGCGAGGAATCGGTGGAAGCCGTCAAAGACGCGCTCAACGAGCAACGCATGGGCAGCACCAAAGACACCTTGGCCCTGCACTTGGCTGAGAGCTGGCGTGACCGCCTGTTGGCCGAAGACCCAGCGCTGCAAGCGTGGATGAACGAATACCCCATCACAGACAGCCAACAGCTGCGAGCCTTGGTGCGCCAAGCCCGCAAAGACGACGCCACCACCAAGGCCGACATTGCCAAAGGTTTGCTGCCGCGCCAAAGTCGTGCGTACCGCGAGATTTTTCAGCTCATCAAAGAGCAACTCAACCTCGCGGAAGACGCACAGCACACCCCCGAAGAAGACGAAGATTCTTACAAGCCGTGATTCAAGCCATGACCGACACCACCTTGCCCACCCCCGATGCCCGTTGCGACACCATCAAGGTCGGCATCGTGTCTATCAGCGACCGTGCGTCGAGCGGCACCTACGAAGACAAAGGTCTGCCCGCCCTGCGCGATTGGCTGGGCCAAGCGTTGTAC
Source organism: Comamonadaceae bacterium (assembly GCA_947451565.1). Classification (GTDB taxonomy): domain Bacteria; phylum Pseudomonadota; class Gammaproteobacteria; order Burkholderiales; family Burkholderiaceae_C; genus Limnohabitans. The sequence goes on from CANFZT010000150.1 coordinate 3,137, forward strand.
AACCCGATTGATTACGTTGAGCGCCTCATCCCTGACGAGCAAACCACCATCAGCCAAACCCTGATTGCGTTGGTCGATGCAGGTTGCCACTTGGTGCTCACCACGGGCGGCACGGGTCCAGCCAAACGTGATGTGACACCCGAAGCCACCTTGGCCGTGGCCCACAAAGAAATGCCCGGCTTTGGCGAACAAATGCGCCAAGTGAGTTTGAAGTTTGTGCCCACCGCCATCCTGTCGCGCCAAGTGGCGGTGATTCGGGATGAATGCCTCATCATCAATTTGCCAGGTCAGCCCAAATCCATTCAAGAAACCTTAGGTGGATTGAAAAATGCAGAAGGCCAACAAGTGGTAGACGGCGTGTTTGCCGCCGTACCCTATTGCATCGATTTGATAGGCGGACCCTACATGGAAACGCGTGATGCGTTTTGTAAAGGCTGGCGGCCTAAAACAGCGCTGAAGTCCAAGCGCGTGTAAACCCACAAGCCGTAAAAAAGCCCGCTTGAGAAGCGGGCTTTTTTATTTGTTTACCACCGATGTATCGACAATTTTCTGCACGACCGGTTTTGCACCTGACATGTCAAAGTAAATGCCATCAAAAAACAGCTTCACCATGGGTAAGTCTTTGCCGGATGCGATGCGATTGGGCATGTATTGCAAGACATCAAACACATAGTGATTGAGCGTATCCACAAACTTGTCGAAATGCGGCATCTCCACCTCGAGCAGAGGTTTCATGTCGATCTTCCACGCACCAACCATGACAGGGTCTTCTGAAATGGTGACATCGCTCACGATGTCACTGTTCATCAAACCGTACTGCTCTAAGTCAAACGTGAACTTCCCCTCAAACGCGCCCGCAGGATTGAGAGAAGCCCAAATACGTTTGGGGTACACCTTCAAAAATCGCATCATCAATCCAACAGTTGGTTAATACGTGCCGCTTCAAAATGTTCTTGACGCGCGGCATCGGTGGGCACGCAATCGGGTTTAGCGTGCCCCGCGGACAGCTGTTCAATCGCTTTCCACAACAAGGCAATTTGGTGTTCTTGCGAGGTGGCGTTGTCGATCAAACCACGCATGGCTTGGCTCACAGGGTCGTCATTTTGTGTGACGCCATAAGCTGAAAAGCCCATCTTCGAGGCGGCTTCTTCGCGCTTGGCATCCGTTTCGGCTTGGATGATGCGTGCGGGATTGCCCACCGCTGTGGCACCCGCTGGCACAGGCTTGGTCACCACCGCGTTGCTGCCGACCTTGGCGCCGTCGCCCACGGTGAAACCACCCAGCACTTTGGCACCCGCGCCAATCACCACATCTTTGCCCAGCGTAGGGTGGCGCTTTTCACCTTTGTAGAGCGAAGTGCCACCCAAGGTCACGCCTTGGTAAATCGTGCAACCGTCGCCAATCTCTGCGGTCTCGCCCACCACCACGCCCATGGCGTGGTCGAAAAAAACGCGCTCGCCAATCTTGGCGGCGGGGTGAATTTCAATGCCGGTGAACCAGCGGGAGATGTGCGAAATAAAGCGGCCCAACCATTTGAGACCCAAATTCCAGCAACCGTGCGCCAAGCGGTGCAGCAGCACCGCGTGCAAGCCGGGATAGCAAGTCAGCACTTCCCAACGGCTTCGAGCGGCGGGGTCGCGGTCCAAAATGCATTGAACGTCAGAGCGTAGGCGTGAAAACATAGTGGCTTGATTATCGTTGCCTCATAGGCTACTTTTTAGCAAGCTGAGACATGGCCTTGGCAATGCCGCGCAAGATGTGAATTTCCTCTTGCGTTACTTGAGCGCGGTTGAACAACTGGTTCAGGCGCGGCATGAGCTTCTTCGGGGCTTCTGGGTCTAAAAAGCCAATGTCGGTCAGGGACTGTTGCCAATGGTCGAGCAAGCCTGCGAGTTGTTGGGCATCGGCCAACGGCGTTGGCACTGACGATGGTGCAACTTGTGCAGTTTCAGCGCTCTCCACTGGCGGCAACATCGTGGCGAGTCCACCCAAAGCTTCCCGCCAGTCATACGCCAACACCTGCACCGCTGCGCCTAAGTTCAAAGACCCAAACTTCG
>CANFZT010000151.1 GCA_947451565.1 Comamonadaceae bacterium
CTACGTCGACGTATGGCTTGTTGGGTTTATGAGGGCCTCCTTTTGTTTGGCGTGCTATTTATCTCGGGCTATTTGTTCAGCACACTCAGCCAGTCTCGCCATGCGCTAGACAACCGCCACGGGCTGCAAGCGTTTCTTTTTTTGGTCATCGGCATTTACTTCACCTGGTTTGGTCACAAAGGTCAAACCCTAGCCATGAAGACTTGGCGTATCCGCGTGGTTGACGCCGCCGGTCAACCCATCAGCCAACAACGTGCGTTGATCCGCTATGTATTGAGCTGGGTTTGGTTCATTCCCCCCTTGGCTGTCATTGCGCCATTCAGCTTGTCCGCTGGTGAAACAATAGTCCTATTTTTGGGGTGGGTTGCGATATGGGCTTTGCTGAGTCGCTTTCACCCGCAACGCCAGTTCTGGCACGATGCCATCGCGGGAACACGTTTGGTCAACTCTGAGCCTCTCAGCCGCTGACATTCAGCTATTACAGTTAGCACATGAGTGCAAATCCACAGAAACACCGAACAGGTCTGAATCGCGTCTGGCACGCCTTCGGCTACTCCCTCAGCGGACTCAAGGCGGCTTGGTACGAAAAAGCCTTTCGCCAGGAAGCCATTGGCGCTTTCGTTTTGGTTCCCTTGGCCTTTTACATTGGCCAAACTTGGCTAGAAATTGCTTTACTAGCGGGCACTGTGGTGCTGGTCATGGTGGTTGAATTACTCAACACCGGCATTGAGTCTGCCATTGACCGCATTGGCCCAGAATGGCACGAGTTGGCCAAGCGCGCCAAAGACACCGGCAGTGCTGCGGTCCTGCTGAGCCTCTTGTTATGTACCGCTGTTTGGGCAGCTGCTATTCACGCCGCCTTCTTCAATACCTGACCACAGATGAACCCACCTGCATTTTCCGTTTGCGTCTATTGCGGCTCACGTAACGGCGCCCTGCCCGCCTATGTCGACGTGGCACGCCAAGTGGGTACTTGGATTGGCCAGCACAACGGCCAACTGGTGTACGGCGGTGGCAACAATGGCTTGATGGGCCTCGTCGCGCAAGCAACCGCCGATGCGGGTGGTCGCGTGGTGGGCATCATCCCCAAAGCACTGCAAAGCAAAGAAAACACCCGCACCGCCTGCACCGAATTGCATGTGGTGGACACCATGCACGAGCGCAAACACATGATGGCCGAACGTGCCGATGTGTTCTTGGCTTTACCCGGCGGCATTGGCACCTTTGAAGAATTCTTCGAGGTGTGGACTTGGCGCCAGCTTGGGTATCACGATAAACCCATTGGCTTGCTCAACACACAAGGCTATTACGACGGTTTGCTGCAATTCGCACAAAACAGTGTGCGCCAAGGATTTTTGAATGATTGGCAAATGGATTTGATTCGCAGCGGCACAGAGCCCACTCGCTTGCTGCAAGATCTGGTGCAAGCCGCAGGTTTTTCACCTGAACCTAAGTTGGCGGCCCTCTAAACACGCAAACACATGAAAAAAAGCCGCAGCCCTTGAAGACTGCGGCTTTTGCTTTAGAAAAAGCGGAATTTAGATCGCGAAATCAGATCGCCGTTTCGTCCAACTCACCTGTACGGATACGCACGACACGCTCCACCGGTGTGATGAAAATCTTGCCGTCGCCAATCTTTCCTGTACGCGCCGCACGCACAATGGCGTCCACACAGTTGTCCACGTCAGCGGCTTTCACCGTCACTTCAATTTTGACCTTCGGCAAGAAATCGACCACATACTCAGCACCACGGTACAACTCGGTGTGACCTTTTTGACGACCAAAGCCTTTGACCTCCGTCACGGTCAAACCGGTCACACCACACTCAGCCAGCGCTTCGCGCACTTCTTCGAGTTTGAATGGTTTGATAACGGCAGTGATTTGCTTCATGGTTCGGGTCCTTGGGTTCAATGAAAAGGCCTGAGGATCAGGCACGAAACTTATTGGTAATAGGATAACGCCAATCTTTACCAAAACTGCGATGGGTCACACGAATCCCAACTGGTGATTGGCGGCGTTTGTATTCGTTGATGCGAATCAAGCGGGTGACCTTCTCCACATCGGCACGCGCAAAGCCTGCCGCGATGATGTCGTCTGAGCTTTGGTCGTTTTCCATGAAGCGCGAAACAATCTCATCCAAGACCTCATATGCGGGCAAGCTGTCTTGGTCCGTTTGGTCAGGGCGCAATTCGGCGCTAGGCGGGCGCGTGATGATGCGCTCAGGAATGGGCTCTGCGCCTGTGCCGTATGGGTCATGGGCATTACGCCAACGTGCCAGTTTGAACACCAAGGTCTTGGCCACGTCTTTGATGACCGCAAAACCACCGGCCATGTCGCCATACAAGGTGCAATAGCCCGTGGCCATTTCGCTCTTGTTGCCCGTGGTCAGCACGATGGCGCCAAACTTGTTGGACAAAGCCATCAGCAGCGTGCCGCGAATGCGGGCTTGGATGTTTTCTTCCGTGGTGTCGAGCTGGGTGCCTTCAAAGTCCGCCTTGAGCGAGCCCAAAAACGCCTCAAACTCCGGCACGATGGACACCTCGTCGTAGCGCACCCCCAATCGTTTGGCCATGTCACGCGCATCAACCCAGCTGATTTCTGCGGTGTAGGGCGATGGCATCATCACCGTGCGCACTTTGTCGGCACCCAAGGCATCCACGGCAATGGCCAACACCAAGGCTGAATCAATGCCCCCAGACAAGCCCAGCAAGACGCCAGGAAACCCATTTTTACCAATGTAGTCACGCACGCCCAGCACCAAGGCGTGCCACAAGTCGGCTTCTAGCGAGCCGTCGTCAACCACCTTGGCATTAAGGTGTACGCCCTTGTGGCGTGTGGCCTCAATGGCAAACGAGGCCACTTCAAAACTTGGCGCACGGCCCGCCAAAGCGCCGTCGGCATTGAGTGCAAAGGAGCGGCCTTCAAACACCACCTCGTCTTGCCCCCCCACCAAATGCGCATAAATCAAAGGCAAACCTGTGACTTGCACGCGACCACGCATGGCCTGCTCGCGCTCGTCGCCTTTGCCCACATGAAATGGCGAGGCGTTAATCACCGCCAACAGCTCGGCGCCTGCCGCTTTAGCGTCTAGCGCAGGCGCATCAAACCAAGCATCTTCGCAAATCAGCAAGCCCACCTTCATGCCGGCGACGTCAAACACACAAGGCTTGTCGCCAGCCACAAAATAGCGGCGCTCATCAAACACTTGGTAATTGGGCAACTCACGTTTGGCGTACGACGCCACCACTTGCCCCTCGCACACCACGCTCGCCATGTTGAAGCGGCGTTGCACGGACACCGAGCGCGTGCGCTCATCACGGCCCGAAGGATGACCGACCACCACATGCAAGCCCTTTAACCCGCTCAGGGCAGCGGACACCGTTTTCAGGGCATCATCACAGGCTTGGATAAATGAGGGACGTAGAAACAAATCTTCAGCGGCGTAGCCGCACAGCGACAACTCGGGCGTCAGCACCAAACGGGCGCCATCTTGATAAGCCACTGTGGCGCAGTCGATGATTTTCTGGGCGTTACCCGCCATGTCGCCCACCACGAAATTCAACTGAGCAACACAAATTTTGAGAGTCATGGCAGCAGGCACATTGTCCAAAGTAAAACAGGTCTAAAAAGCAAATGGATTATGTCATCCGCGTCCACGCAAGCCCGCTAGAAATTCCAGCTCAAGCATGGGGCACCTTACTCGCTCAGCAAGATGTACCCTCGCCTTTCATGCAGCACGCGTACTTAACGGCCTTGCACACCAGCGGCAGCGCCACCCCCGACACGGGCTGGACGCCTCAGTTTGTCACGCTTTGGCTGGACGACGACTTGGTCGCGGCCAGTGCGATGTACATCAAAGCCCACTCCTACGGCGAATACGTGTTTGACTGGGCATGGGCCAACGCCTATGCCGACCACGGACTGCGTTATTTTCCCAAAGCCACTTGCGCCGTGCCCTTCACCCCCGTACCGGGCTCACGCTTGCTGGCCGTGGATGCAACCGCTCGCCAAGCCTTGCTCAAAGCCATGTTGGATGTAGCGCAACAACACCAACTCTCATCCTTGCATTTACTCTTTACCAGCCCAGACGACCGTGCTGCGTGCGATGCCCTCGGCCTCATGCAACGCCAAACCGTGCAATTCCATTGGCATAACACCAACGTGCAAGGCGAACACTTTGGCAGCTTCGACGCTTTCTTAGCCAGCCTGTCTCAAGAAAAACGTAAAAAAATCAAACAAGAACGCCGCCGCGTCGCAGACGCAGGCGTGATATTTCGCACCTCAGTGGGCACCGCCATCAGCAGCAAAGACTGGGATTTTTTCTACCAATGCTACGAACGCACTTACCTTGAACACGGCAATGCACCTTACCTCAGTCAGGCTTTCTTTGAGCACATGCAGCAACACATGCCCGACAACTGGGTGCTCTTTGTGGCCGAGCGCGAAGGCGTTTCCATCGCCAGCAGCTTGGTCGCGGTGCAAGGCCTAGGTACGCCAAACGCTGTCGCCTATGGCCGCTACTGGGGCGCGTTAGAACGCGTCGACTGCCTGCACTTCGAAGCCTGTTACTACCAGCCACTGAACTGGTGCATTGCCAACGACGTACAGCGTTTTGAAGGCGGCGCCCAAGGCGAACACAAAATGGCCCGCGCCCTCATGCCAGTGCCCACCTACAGCGCGCATTGGCTAGCTCACCCTGACTTTGCCGATGCGGTGGAGCGGTTTTTAGAGCGGGAATCAGCAGGCGTCAACAACTATCTAGACCATTTGGCAGAACGCAGCCCATTCAAGCGCGAAGAGCCACAGTAAATCTGCGAGCAAACAAAGCAGACACAAAAAAGCCCGCAAAAGCGGGCCTTTCGATGAAAACAAGAAAGAATCACTTCTTGTAGTTGGCCATGCCGTCCAAGATTTCTTTGTGGGCAGACTCAATGCCTTCCCAGCCTTTGACCTTGACCCACTTGCCTTTTTCGAGGTCTTTGTAGTGCTCAAAGAAGTGGGCGATTTGTTGCAATTGCACCTCGTGGATATCAGCCAAAGACTTGATATTGCTGTAGCGAGCCAAGATTTTTTCTGTAGGCACTGCCAACACTTTGCCGTCAACGCCGCCTTCGTCTTCCATCAACAAGATGCCCAAGGCACGACAAGGCACCACCACGCCGGGTGGCAATGGGAAAGGTGTCATCAC
>CANFZT010000152.1 GCA_947451565.1 Comamonadaceae bacterium
ACCAACACCTACTACTTGGCGCGCCTGATGCGCTCGTCTGACCCCGCTGAAAAAGCCGTGGCGGAACGCGTCGGCGTGGTGTTCCCCAACCAACAAAGCTGGGGCACGCATGTGAATGTGGCGGGCGGTGCGGTGGCGCGCTATTCAAAGAACAGCGCCAACGCCGTGAAGTTTTTGGAATACCTCGTCAGTCCCTCGGCACAAAACCACTTTGCCAACGGCAACAACGAGTGGCCCGTGGTCAAGGGCATGAAGCTGGACAACCCAGCCCTCAAAGCCATGACGGGCGGCAACTTCAAAAGCGAGCTGGTGCCCATCAGCGCCGTCGGCATGAACCAAATCAAGGTGCAACAAATGTTGGACCGTGTGGGTTTCAAGTAAACCCAGCACTTAGGCGCAAAGCATAGAAATTTTTGCGCCTGACTTTTTCGGCCAGCCAACAAACCCCGTGTTTGTCGCCCTCTGTGCAAGGGCGTGTAGCCAGCCTCTGATCACGACCGCCGAAATTCTCGGCCCCCTCTTTCAGGAGCTTGTCTCATGGCGACTACTCGTTCGCGGCTCAAACGACGCCGCTTGTCTCAACCTGCGCCTCGCACCTCACGCGTACCAGCAGCGCGACCTTCAAAACTGTTGCCCTTGGGCGCCATGCTTTTGGCTGCTAGTTTTGCAACATCTGTACGCGCTCAGACAGAGAACACCCTCAACACCGTCACCGTGCGCGAAAAAGCCGAAGTGACCGAAGGCAAAGACAGCTTGCGCGCCACCGAAACCAACATCGGCAAAGGCCAACAAAAACTGCGTGACATTCCGCAATCCATCACTGTGGTGACCGAACGCATGATGGATGACCGCAACCTCGACACCGTCAAAGACGCGCTCAAGCAAACAGCGGGTATCACCTTCCAAGCAGCCGAGGGCGGTGAAGAAGACATTCGCTTGCGCGGCTTTGCGCTTTCAACGACGGGTGATATTTTTGTAGACGGCATTCGCGATCCCGCGTTTTATGACCGCGACACCTTCAACCTGGACCGCGTGGAGCTCTTACGCGGCTCAGCCTCCATGTTGTTTGGCCGTGGCTCCACAGGTGGCGCCGTCAACATGGTGAACAAAGTGCCGCGTTTGATGGATGAGAACCAAATCGACATGACCGTGGGCAGCCACAACCACCGCCGCGTGGTGGGCGACTTCAACCAGCAAACCGGTGAGAGCTCGGCCTTGCGCGTGAGCGCCATGAAAACCACCGCCGACAACAACGGCGCGGGCAGCAGCATCGACAAACAAGGCTTGGCCGGTAGCTACCGCTGGGGCATTGGCGAACGCGATGAATTCACCGCCAGCCTATACCGCTTAGAAAACAACAACGGTATCAATTACGGCATGCCGTGGATCAAACCCACCAGCACCAGCCCTGCCAGCGCCACCACACTCCTGCCCGTGAACCCTACGAGCAACTATGGCATGGCCAGCGACTACAACAATGGCACCGCCACCTACGCCACGCTGGCACACACCCACCGCTTTGACGGCGAGACCGAGCTCACCACCCGCGTACGCCGTGGCGCCTACACACGCGACCAGCGCGCCAGCACCATTCGTCTGACAGCGGGCGAAGACTTGTCTAACTTTGGCCCAAACACGGTACTCACACGCGGCACACAAAACAAAATTCAAAACTTGGACTCGGTGTATCTGCAAAGCGACTTGAGCACCAAGTTCAACGCGCTGGGCATGCGGCACGAACTGCTGAGCGGCATCGATGTCGCACGCGAGCAAAAAACCGTGTATGCCGCGCGTACCGCCGCACAAGGCTTGGGCGGTGTCGACCTGATCAAACCGAACACGACTGTGGGCACACCTGACGATGGCGCTTGGGTAAATGAAAGCGCGCGCGCCCTGCGTGTGAACAACCAATACACCTCCACCGCGTGGGGCGTGTACGCACAAGACTTGGTGCAAATTGCACCGCACTGGAAGCTGTTGGGTGGCTTGCGCTACGACAGCCTCAACGGCAACTACGACAGCTTTGGCGCACCCGCCGTCAACATGAGTAACGGCGCCTTGGCCAATTACAAAATGAACATCGGCGAATGGAGCAAACGCGTGGGCGCCTTGTTCCAACCCAACGAACGTGCGTCATACCACTTTTCAGCCGCTACCTCGTTCAACACCTCCGGCGACGCCTACTCATTGGGCGCGAGCAACGCCGACGTGCCACCCGAACAAAGCATCAATTTGGAGCTGGGGGCCAAGATCGATTCAGCAGACAAAAACTTCACCACGCGCTACGCGCTGTTTCGCTCCACCAAACTCCACGAACGCAACACCGACCCCTTGGTCGACGTCGCCGTGCTGTCGGGCAAGCGCCACGCCACGGGCTTGGAACTCGACTTCACCGGCCGCATCACGCCGCGCTGGGAGGCCTATGGCTCGTTCATGTGGATTCCAGATGCACGCATTGACGAAGCCTACAAGTCACCCACCGGCAGCGACAACGAACGCACAGGCGCACGCCCCTCACTCACACCGCGCATCAGCGCCACGCTGTGGAACACCTACCAAATCAACGGCCAATGGCGTGTGGGTGCGGGTGTGAATCACCGTGGCGCACAGACGCCTAACCGCAACCCCGGCTGGGAAGCGCCCGCTTTCACCACCGCCGATGTGATGGCCGAGTACCGCGTGGACGAACAGCTCACCTTCAAAGGCAACGTGAGCAACCTGGCCGACAAGCGTTATGCCGACCAGCTCTACAGCGGCCACTACGTGCCGGGTGCGGGGCGCTTGGTGCAGGTCACAGGCTCTTACAAGTTCTAAGTTTCAAAGGAAACACATGCTGCTGACCCTGCCCAATTTGTTGTCGCCCGAAGAGCTGAGCCAAGCCCGCGCTTGGCTCAAAGACGCGCCTTGGGAGCCGGGCCTTGGCACGGCGGGGCGGCAAGCGGCAATGGTCAAGCACAACGAACAACTGCCACAGACCTGCGATGCAGCCGTCAACATTCGAGAAATGGTGCTCAAGGCACTCAACGCCAACGCCACCTTTTTCTCGGCCACGCTGCCAAAGAAAATTTACACACCACGCATTAACCGCTATGCGGGTGACAGCAATTACTTTGGCAAACACATCGACGGCTCGATTCGCATGTTGAGCCACGAGAAACGCGTGCGCACCGACATTTCATGCACCGTATTTTTGAGCGACCCCGACAGCTACGACGGCGGCGAGTTGACCATTGCCGACACCTATGGCGAGCAAAGCATCAAGCTGCCCGCAGGCAGCATCGTCATATACCCCGGCACCAGCTTGCACGAAGTCAAACCCGTCACACGCGGCGAACGTTTAGCCTGCTTTTTTTGGATCGAAAGTTTGGTGCGCAGCGACGAGCAACGCCGCTTGTTGTATGAGCTAGACATGAGCCTGTTGAGCTTGCGCACCCAATACGGCGAAATTCCAGAGGCCGTCACGCAAACCGGCGTGTATCACAACCTCTTGCGCATGTGGGCAGACACCTGATGCTGCAATTCACCTACGCACCATCACACAAAGATAGACAACGCACCGCCACCACCGTGGTGCTGTGCGTGGTGATGCTGCATCTGTTGGCCATCGGTACTTTGCTGCTGTCGCCAAACACAAAGGACATCGATAACCAACAAAGCATCGCCATGGAAATGGTGCTCGCCCCTGTCAGCCCCACCCCGCCCAAAGGGCAAACACAAGCACCTGCCATGCCGACAGCAGCCACCAAATCTGCGGCAACCCAAGCAGCGCCAGCCCTCCCTAGCGCCACGCCTGCCACACACAGCGCCGAAACCACATCCACAGCATCCCCCGCGCCAACCGGCAAATCACAAGGCGCGCCCGCCTTCAGTCTGCCCAGCAGTGAGGCACAGGGTTTGAACAACCCCAAACCCGCTTACCCACGCATGAGCCGCCGCCTGAACGAACAAGGGCAAGTGGTGATTCGTGTGTTCGTGGCCGCTGATGGCTCGCCCCAACAAGGCGAGATCAAAACCAGCAGTGGCTTTGATCGCTTAGACCAAGAAGCCTTACGCACGGTCATGCGCTGGCGGTTTGTGCCGGGTCAACGCTTTGGCACACCCGAGGCGATGTGGTTCAACGTCCCCGTTCTTTTTGTTTTGGAATGAACGATGAGCCCCCACGTTCGTCACCTTGTGTACTCACTGCCCCCCAAGGGGGCGCAGCTTTCCTTGGGGCGACCCTGCGGAAAGCATTTTTTTGGAAAAAATCATGGAAAACCAAGCTGGTATTTTGAATTTTTGGCAACAAGGTGACGCCATCACCCACGTCGTGGCTTTGCTTTTAGTGGGCATGTCTGTCTTGTCGTGGGTCGTCATCGTGATGAAGGCCTTGGACATCGTGCGCTTGAAACGCATGGCCCAACACGTCGAATCGTTTTGGCACAGCAGCAACTTAGACGAAGGCTTAGCCGCACTCGATGGCGCAACGCCGCACGCCACAGACGCCAACCCGTTTTATAGCTTGGCCAAACAAGGCCATGAAGCCTCGGCCCACCACCGCGCCACGCAAGAACAACTGCACGACAGCTTGGATGTGAGCGACTGGGTCACGCGCAGCTTGCGCAACGCGATTGACGACTCCACCGCCCGCTTACAAGCAGGCTTGGCGGTGTTGGCCTCGATTGGCTCTACCGCACCTTTCGTGGGCTTGTTCGGCACGGTGTGGGGCATTTATCACGCCCTCATCGGCATTGGCGCGTCGGGCCAAGTGGGCATGGACCGTGTGGCGGGTCCCATTGGCGAAGCGCTGATCATGACGGCGCTGGGCTTGGTGGTGGCCGTGCCCGCTGTGCTGGGCTACAACGCACTGGTGCGCGGCAACAAATTCATCTTGGGCCGGCTCAACCGCTTCGCACACGACCTGCACGCCTTTTTGGTCACAGGCGCGCGCGTGGGTCAGCGTGACAACGCGGGGGTTTGAGCATGTCGTTCTTGCCCGACCACGACGATGACGAAGTTTTGACCGAAATCAACATGACGCCCTTGATTGACGTGATGCTGGTGTTGTTGATTGTGTTCATGGTTTGCGCACCACTCATGCAGCAAGGAATTGAAGTGAATCTTCCCAAGGCAAACGCAGGAAGTTTGCCTGAAA
>CANFZT010000153.1 GCA_947451565.1 Comamonadaceae bacterium
CTTGGCGGCGTCGATGGCGAAATAGGTCAGCACGCCATCTGCGCCCGCGCGTTTGAAGGCGAGCAAGCTTTCCATCATCACGGCGTCGTGGTCGAGCCAGCCGTTTTGTGCGGCTGCTTTAAGCATGGCGTACTCACCCGAGACTTGATAGGCGAAGGTGGGTACTTTGAACTCGTCTTTCACGCGACGCACCACGTCGAGGTATGGCATGCCGGGTTTGACCATCACCATGTCAGCGCCTTCGGCGATGTCTATCGCAACTTCACGCAAGGCTTCGTCAGTGTTGCCGGGGTCCATTTGGTAGACCTTTTTGTCGCTCTTGCCTAGGTTGGCGGCAGAGCCGACGGCGTCGCGGAAGGGTCCGTAGAACGCGCTGGCGTATTTGGCGCTGTAGGCCATGATGCGGGTGTGAATGAGGCCTTTGGCTTCAAGTGCTCGACGAATGGCACCAATGCGGCCATCCATCATGTCGCTGGGGGCAACGATGTCGACGCCTGCGTCGGCTTGCGTCATGGCTTGTCGAACCAGCATGTCGGTGGTTTCGTCGTTGAGGATGTAGCCGGTTTCATCTAACAAGCCATCTTGACCATGGCTGGTGAAGGGGTCGAGTGCCACGTCGGTCATCACACCTAATTCGGGGAATCGCTTTTTCAGTTCACGCACCACATGCGGCACAAGACCGTCGGGGTTGGTGGCTTCGATGCCATCGGGTGTTTTGAGGTGGCTGCTGATGACCGGGAATAAGGCCATCACGGGTATGCCGAGCTTGACGCATTGTTCGGCAACCGGCAGCAATAAATCAAGGCTCAAGCGCTCCACCCCGGGCATAGAGGCCACGGCTTCACGGCGGTTTTCACCTTCGAGCACAAAGACCGGGTAAATCAAATCGTTCACGCTCAAGGCGTGTTCACGTACCAAGCGGCGGGTGAAGTCGTCATGGCGCAGACGGCGAGGGCGGTTGGCGGGGAAGGGGGCGAATGGGTGTTGCATAAGCGAAATTGTGCCTGTTTGTCGGTGTCGCTTAGGCGAAACGCGCCGCGTTACTCCCCTTGAAGTCATTTTGAGGGTTTGTTAGATTTATTTTGAGTAGCTTGCTGCTCCCCGCTTTTCCTCCCGAAGCGGGCGCCTTGCGCGGCAAACCAGCAAGGTGATTTCGCCCGACCTTTGTGTCGGGCTTTTTTTGGCGCGGCTAAACTGCAGCCATGCTTTGGATTAAATCGTTTCACATCATCTTCGTCGCCAGCTGGTTTGCGGGCTTGTTTTATTTGCCGCGCATTTTTGTGAACTTGGCGCAAGTCGCACCAGAGTCTGAAGCTGAAGAGGCGCGTTTGCTGCTCATGGCGCGCAAATTGATGCGTTTTTCGACGCTGCTGATGATTCCTGCGGTGGGCTTGGGTTTGTGGCTCTGGTTAGGCGTGGGTATTGGCATGGGACCTGGCAACGGCTGGATGCACGCCAAGCTGACCATCGTGCTGTTGGCGTTGGGCTATCACCATGGCTGCGGGGTGTTTTTGCGCAAGTTTGAAGCACGCACCAACACCCGTGGCCATGTTTGGTATCGCTGGTTCAATGAGATTCCGGTAGTTTTGCTGACGATTGCCGTGATCTTGGTGGTGGTCAAGCCGTTTTAAAACCTGGGTTGGCCCATGCGCAAAACCTCCGCTTGGCCGCTGTCGCAAATTTGCGTGGCGCTCATCGTCTACGCCAGCCTTTACCCGTTTGACCATTGGCGCGACCAAGACCTCGCGCCTTGGTCCTTCTTGACCGCCCCTTGGCCCAAGTACTGGCTTGGGTTTGATGTGGTGTCTAACGTGTTGGGCTATGCGCCGTTGGGGTTTTTCTTGACCTTGAGTGCCATGCGCATGGGCTGGCGCACGCGTGTGGTCACGTTGGCCACGTTGGCGGCGGCAGCCTTGTCGTTAGCCATGGAAGGTTTGCAAAGTTATTTGCCAGCGCGTGTGCCTTCGTTGCCTGATTTTTTACTCAATACCTTGGGGGCATGGTTGGGCGCGGGATTGGCCAGCTCTTTGGAGCATCTGGGCTTGTTGCGCCGTTGGAGTCAATTTCGTGAGCGCTGGTTTGTGCGTGACGCTTACATGGCCTTGGTGTTGATGGCCATTTGGCCTGCGGCGTTGCTGTTTCCGGTGGCGGTGCCATTGGGGTTGGGCCAAGTGTGGGAGCGCGTGGAAGATGCACTCACCAGTGCGTTTGAGGCCACGCCATTTGAAGATTGGATTCCCTTGCGGGCCTTCGAGCTTGAGCCGCTGTTGCCCGGCGCGGAGTTGCTGTGCGTCATGTTGGGTTTGCTGGTGCCTTGTTTGCTCGGCTTTGGCGTGATTCGCCAAGCCGGACAACGGTTTCTCTATGTGCTGGCCGTGCTTGGCATGGCTTTGGGGGTGAGCGCTTTGTCAGCCACGCTGAGCTATGGCCCTGTGCACGCCTGGACTTGGTTGGATTTGCCTGTGATGTTGGGAATGATTTTTGGTTGCGTGGTGGCTTTGTTGTTTTTGCCGCTTTCTGCCCGCACAGCGTGGACGTTTTTGTTGCTGGCAGTGCTGGTGCAACAAAGCGTGCTGAACCAATCGCCCGAGAGTGCCTATTTCGCGCAAACCCTGCAAACCTGGGAGCAGGGGCGTTTCATCCGCTTCAATGGCTTGGTGCAATGGCTGGGTTGGCTTTGGCCCTATGCTGTGCTGGTGCTGGCTTTGGTGCGTTTGTCGCGAGAGCGCAGCACGCAAAACTAGAATCTCTTCATGACTCAAACCTCTTATTACAAGCACCACATTTTTTTCTGCCTGAATCAGCGTGATAACGGCCAAGATTGCTGCGCCAACCACGGCGCGCATGAAGCCTTTGACCATTGCAAAGCGCAAGTCAAAGCGGCGGGTTTGGCAGGTCCCGGTGGCGTACGCGTGAACAAGGCGGGCTGCTTAGACCGTTGCGCAGGTGGCCCCGTGGCTGTGGTGTATCCAGAAGGCGTTTGGTACACCGTGATGGACAAGAGTGATGTGAATGAAATCGTTGAAAGTCACTTGAAAAATGGCCAAGTGGTCGATCGCTTGGTGGTGCCTGCCAACGTAGGACGTTGAGACGTACATGAATTCGCAAACTCAAAAAATGACCCTGCAAGGCGAAGCCGGCGTCATCGAAGCTTTGCGTGACGAGCCTGAAGGCGTGTCGCGTGGCGTGGCGATCGTGGCGCACCCACACCCACTTTTTGGCGGCACGATGGACAACAAAGTGGTGCAAACACTGGCGCGAGCGTTTGTTCAGTGCGGCTGGACGGTGGTGCGCTTTAACTTCCGTGGCGTGGGGACTTCGGCCGGTGAGCACGATGCAGGTGCGGGTGAGGCACGCGACTTTTTGCGTGTGGTCGAGCAAGTGGCGCCGACCGGGCCGTTGGCGATGGCTGGGTTCTCGTTTGGCTCTTTTGTGGCCAGCCATGCTTTGGCTGAGTTGCACGCGCATCGGGTGATTGAGAAGGTCGTGTTTGTGGGGACTGCTGCACAGCGCTTCACCGTGGCGTCCGTTGCGCCCGACCTGCATGACAAAACCTTGGTGGTGCACGGGGAGCAAGACGACACCGTGTCCTTGGCTTCGGTGATGGACTGGGCGCGTCCGCAAAGTTTGCCCGTGACGGTGGTGCCTGGTGGCGGCCATTTCTTTCATGGACAATTGCCGCTTCTCAAGAGTTTGGTGGTGCGTCACTTGCAGGGCTGAGCCCGGCTTGTGCTCAAGGGGCGTTTGCTGCCCAGGCGTGCCCAACGCTTGACCCACATTTTCATCTGAAGACCGTCATGACACGATTCCTGCGCACTACATTCATCAGTTTTTTGATGGGCTTGATTGGCGTGCTTCCGGCGCAGGCCCAAGTGCCGCAGCCGCCAGAAATTGCTGCCCACGCCTATTTGCTGATCGACTTAACCGCGCAGCAGGTGTTGGCCGAGTTGGATGCCGACAAGTCGATTGAGCCCGCGTCGCTGACCAAGCTGATGACGGCTTACATCGTGTTTGACGCGCTCAAGGCCAAAAAAATCAGCTTACAACAAACCTTTGGGGTGAGTGAGCGCGCATGGAAGATGCCCGGTTCACGGATGTTCATCGACCCCAAGATGAAGGTGCCCGTCGAAGACCTCATCAAAGGCATGATTGTTCAGTCCGGCAACGATGCAACCATGGCGTTGGCCGAAGGTGTGGGCGGCACGGTCGAACACTTTGTGCAAATGATGAATGCCCAAGCCAAGGTGTTGGGCATGAAATCGACAGGCTACAAAAATCCAGAAGGATTGACGGAGCCCGGGCATACCACCACGGCGCGGGACTTGGGCATCTTGGCCGGTCGCTTGATGCAAGATTTTCCCGATTACGTGGGCTACTACGCGATCAAAAAATACCGTTACCCCGGCACGCCTGCGGCCAACGAAAACAACCGCAACTTGCTGCTGTTTCGTGATCCTAGCGTCGATGGCCTGAAAACAGGCCACACCGACGCGGCAGGCTTTTGTCTGATCGCCACGGCCAAGCGCGAAGCGCCAGGCGTGGGCCAGCGCCGCTTGTTGTCGATCGTGTTGGGTGCTTCCAGCGAGAACGCCCGAGCCACCGAGTCGCAAAAGCTGTTGAATTGGGGCTATACCGCCTTTGATGCTATCAAGTTGTTTGATGCCAATCAAGCTGTGGTCACACCCAACGTGTGGAAAGGCCGTGGCAATCAAGTTAAGTTGGGCCGCTTTGTGCCCATCGTGGTGGCCGTGCCGACTGGCACGGCGAACCGCATTCAAACCCAAGTGGCTCGCCCTGAGCCTTTGGTGGCGCCGCTCAGCCGAGGCCAGGCTGTCGGTGCCTTGAAGGTGACCTTGGACCAAAAACCGCTGGTCGATGTGCCTTTGGTCGTGCTTGAAACGGTCGAGCAAGCCGGCTTTGTGGGCCGAGCCTGGGATGCCGTGCGTTTGTGGGTGAAATAAGCGCCATTTGAAGCATTTCGACCTAGATTTGCTTCCCCCTCCCGATGCTGATACACTAGAAGGCTTTTCGGAATTTCCGAAGGGATTCACGTTTTCTTTTTAATTCAAACGTTTAGGGACGTTTTTCAATGCCAACCATCAATCAACTGGTGCGTC
>CANFZT010000154.1 GCA_947451565.1 Comamonadaceae bacterium
CCCCAAGAGCCACAGCTCGACCCCGAGCACACCGTGCGCCAATCGGTCGAAAGCGGCATGGGCGAGGTCAAAGAAGCGCAAGCTCGCCTCGAAGAGGTGTATGCCGCTTACGCTGAAGAAGACGCCGATTTCGATGCTTTGGCCGCTGAACAAGCCAAGCTCGAAGCCATCATTTCTGCCTCTGGCGCGGGTGACGGCTCAGACCACTTGCTGGAAATCGCCGCCGACGCGCTGCGCCTGCCCGCATGGGACGCCATCATTGGCAAACTCTCAGGTGGTGAAAAGCGCCGCGTAGCCTTGTGCCGTTTGTTGCTGTCTAAGCCCGACATGCTGCTGCTTGACGAACCCACCAACCACTTGGACGCCGAATCGGTCGACTGGTTAGAGCAATTCTTGGCCCGCTTCTCAGGCACGGTGGTGGCCATCACCCATGATCGCTACTTCCTCGATAACGCTGCCGAATGGATTTTGGAACTCGACCGTGGCCACGGCATTCCCTACAAAGGCAACTACTCCACATGGTTGGAGCAAAAAGAAGCCCGTTTGGCCACCGAGCAGCGCACCGAAGACGCACGCAGCAAGGCCATGAAAAAGGAGTTGGAATGGGCGCGCCAAAACCCCAAGGGTCGTCAAGCCAAGAGCAAGGCCCGTTTGGCCCGCTTTGAAGAGCTGTCTGACTACGAATACCAAAAGCGCAACGAAACACAGGAAATCTTCATTCCTGTGGCCGAACGCTTGGGGCATGAAGTGTTTGAGTTCAAGAACGTCAGCAAGTCCTTTGGTGACCGTGTGTTGATCGACAACTTGAGCTTTCAAGTGCCAGCAGGCGCGATCGTCGGCATCATCGGCCCCAACGGTGCGGGTAAGTCGACCTTGTTCAAGCTGATTGCAGGCAAAGAGCAGCCAGACAGCGGTGAAGTCAAGATTGGCCAAACCGTCAAGATGGCGTTTGTCGACCAATCGCGCGACGACCTGAACGATGACAAAACCGTTTGGGAAGATATTTCGGGTGGTTTGGACATCATGAACGTGGGCAAGTTCCAAATGCCAAGCCGTGCTTATTGCGGCCGTTTCAACTTCAACGGTGGCGACCAACAAAAGAAAGTCGGCATGTTGTCCGGTGGTGAGCGTGGACGCCTGCATTTGGCCAAGACCTTGATTGAAGGCGGCAACGTGTTGCTGTTGGACGAACCTTCCAACGACTTGGACGTGGAAACCTTGCGCGCTTTGGAAGATGCGCTCTTGGAGTTCGCAGGCTCTGTGATGGTGATTAGCCATGACCGTTGGTTCCTCGACCGCATTGCCACCCATATCTTGGCGGCTGAAGGCGATAGCCAATGGGTGTTCTTCGATGGCAACTACCAAGAGTACGAAGCCGACAAGAAGAAACGCTTGGGTGAAGAAGGCGCTAAACCGAAGCGTGTGCGCTTTAAAGCACTGAAATAAGTTTTCAAATTGTTGTCGAAGAGGCCCAGTCACCCGTTGGTGGCTGGGCCTTCTTTTTGTAGTTATTTTTAATGGTTTAAATAATTTATATGAATATATAATGAATTATAAAGTTTGCTTTTGTGTCTAGGTAAAGAGAACAGGAATTTGTGATGAATATGCCTCCTTTTAAAGAACCTTATGACGGCTATTGCGGCACCAGTTACGCTGCGAAAGTGTTGGGCATCTCGGTGGGCACAGTCCAAGGGCTTGTGGAGAAGAATGACTTGAAAGCCTGGAAAACCCAAGGCGGACATCGTCGTATTTCACTCCAATCTATCCAAGATTACCAACGTCGTCACAACTTGACACCGGCTTCCATCATGCAAGGTGAAGCGCGTTTGCGTGTCTTGGTGGTCGAAGATGATGAGAGCACCCGTTTGATGTTGCAAGCTCAGTTTGAGCAATGGGGTTTGCCGCTGGACGCCGTGATGTACGCCTCCGCGATGGAGGCGCTACTTGACATGCCTAGCTTGCAACCACAAGTGTTGCTGACAGATTTACGAATGCCCAATGTCGATGGCTTTGAGTTTTTGAAAACGCTCAGTGCACACACACTGTTTAGCAATATAGCGGTCGTGGTCATGACGGGTATGAGCTTGGACGATGTGCGTGCCAAAGGTGGTTTGCCCGATGGCGTGCAGTTGTTGCAAAAACCCATCGACATGGACTGGTTGCATGGCTTCTTCGATGCCTTGGTCTCTGTGGGGCAAATCAACCGTCGCGCACGCAGCGCACAGGCGGTATAGAGCCAAGGCTTTTGCATGCGTGACAGCGTGGGGATGCAGAGCCAGTTATGCTCTGACCTGTGCTTAAACTATCCGTTCTCGACCAATCCGTTGCTGCCGCTGGCCGAAGCCAAGACGCAGCCATTCGTCAAACCTTGGCCCTCGCCAGTCAGTGCGAAGCATGGGGCTATGACCGCTTTTGGGTGAGCGAACACCACAGCCACCCCAGCATTGTGGGCACCGCGCCCGAGGTGTTGATGGCGGCCATTGCAGCCCGCACAACGCGCATTCGACTCGGCAGTGCGGGTGTCATGCTCCCGCACTACGCGCCCCTCAAAGTGGCAGAACAATTCCGCGTGTTAGATGCCTTAGCCCCAGGTCGTATCGACCTTGGCGTAGGCCGTGCGCCTGGCAGCGATGGCCGTACTGCTCAGCTACTCAACCCAGATCGCCACGCTTCGGACAACTTCCCGCAGCAAGTGATGGATCTGCAAGCTTGGGTGACGGGCGAGCCCATTCCTGCAGGACACCCCGGCCACGGCGTGTATGCCTACCCCAGCGGGCCCACATCGCCCGATGTGTGGATGCTGGGTAGCTCAGACTACGGCGCTCAACTCGCCGCCCACTTGGGCCTGCCTTATGCCTTTGCCTACTTCATCACAGAAGGGCAGGGCGTGGACAACGCCTTTAACCTCTACCGCGCCAACTACCGACCCAACGAACGCAACCCCAAACCTCGAGCTACCGTTTGTGTATGGGCCTTGGCGGCAGACTCCGAAGACGAAGCGTGGCATTTGTTCCAAAGCCGTGCGCGTTGGAAAATGGATCGCAACACAGGGCGCATTGGCGCATTGCTGCCTCCCGACCAAGCTGTGCGCGACTACAACGCCTCAGAGCAAGTGGCCATGGCTGAGCTGCGCGCTGGAGCCTTAGTGGGCAGCGCGCCGCAAGTGGCCGACAAGCTGCGCAAGTTGGCTGAACGTTTGCAACTCGACGAAGTGGTCATCATCACTTGGGCGCACGAAGCTGCGGCACAGGCCCGCTCGTATGAGTTGCTGGCCAAAGAATTTTCATTGACGACATCCACCTAGAACCTCAACTGGAGACTCCCCATGTTTTCAACCGCAATCGCTGGCAGCCTGCCCAAACCCGAATGGTTGGCCGAAACCAACAAACTCTGGCCCAAGTGGCAAGCCGAGGGGGATGCGTTGCTGCAAGCCAAGGCCGATGCCACGCTGCTATGGATCAAAGCCCAAGAAGATGCCGGCCTGGATGTGATTGGTGACGGCGAGCAATCGCGCCAACACTTTGTGCATGGTTTTTTAGAGCAAGTCGAAGGCATCGACTTTGAAAACAAAGTCACCATGGGCATTCGCAACAACCGCTACGACGCGCAAGTGCCACAAGTCATCGCACCCTTGCGACTCAAGGGTCGCGTGCATGCGTTTGAAGCGCAGTTGGCCCGGGCCCACACCAAGAAAAAACTCAAGTTCACCTTGCCCGGCCCCATGACCATCGTGGACACCGTGGCCGACCGTTTTTACGGCAAGGGCAAAGACCCCGTGCAAGGCCGCATCGACATGGCGTTTGCCTTTGCCGAATTGCTCAACCAAGAAGCCTTGGCGCTGCAAGCCGATGGCGTGGACATCATTCAGTTTGACGAGCCCGCGTTCAACGTCTACTTAGACGAAGCCGCAGACTGGGGCGTCAAAGCCTTAGAACGTGCCGCACAAGGTTTGACCTGCACCACGGCGGTTCACATTTGCTACGGCTATGGCATTGAGGCCAACAACAACTGGAAGAAAACCTTGGGCGACGAGTGGCGTCAGTACGAAAAGGTGTTGCCCGCCTTGGCCAAGAGCAGCATCCAGCAGGTGAGCCTCGAGTGTTACCACTCGCATGTACCGCCCGAGATGATGGCTTTGCTCGAAGGCAAAGACGTGATGGTGGGCGTGATTGACGTGGCCAGCGATGTGATTGAAACGCCAGAGCAAATTGCCGACACCATCGGCATGGCCTTGAAGTACGTGCCTAAGAACCGACTGATTGCGTGTACCAACTGTGGCTTGGCACCGATGAGTCGTGAGGTGGCCATGAAGAAGCTGGAGGCTTTGGCTGCTGGGGCTGCGTTGGCGCGTACGCGTTACGCCTGAGTTTCTTCTTTGTTAGGGGGCGAGGGGTTTGGGCATCTGTTTACGCTCATGTCCCCCGATCCAGGCATAGCCTGAATCTCCTCCTTGACTTCGCTACAACAGATACCCAAACCCCTCTCGTCGCGCACGAAGACGCTTGCTCGTCTTCGGCTTTGCAAGCGACAAACTTCCCTGCGTGTAGCCCACAAGCCTCCTAACCGACAGTTGTTCACATACCCAAAGGCTCATGCAGCTTGGGTGTCTTGTGTAGCGAAGTCAAGGAGGAGAGAGGCGCGCGGCGCCTCTCGGGGGACATGAGCGTAACAAGGCGCCCAAGTTGCATGGGTCGCCTCAGCCAACGAAGTAAAAGACGCTAGTTAAGAAGTGCAGCCACTGTCACCACAGCTGCCACTGCCGTGAATTTCATCTTCAGGCAAGGCGTCAGGCGCTGAGACGATGCCTGTTTCTGCGTCGTAGCCCACACGGCGTAGGTGCAGGGCCAAAGCGGCATCCATGGTTTGCGCGTGTTGTGGGAACCAGATGCCCAGCTCGTGTGCCATTTGACGCATCACAGCCATGTCGCCTTTTTCGCGGCCACGGCGCAAGCCTTCGCGCATCACTTCGAGGATGACGTTGTGCTGCATGGTGTGGCAGTTGCTGGATGAAAACTTGGTGTCTTTCATCCACTTGTCTTCACCACC
>CANFZT010000155.1 GCA_947451565.1 Comamonadaceae bacterium
AAAACTGGCGCTGGTTGTGGTCTTGCCCACGCCGCCTTTGCCAGAAGTTACCACCACGATTTTTGTCATGAAAAAAGCCCTAGGTTGTTCTAAAAATTAATTCGCAATTTTACAGTGCTTGCATCACCAACTTATCGCCTTGAAGGCTGATTTGCGCGGCTTTGCCAGCCACATCTGCTGGCATCGGTGCGTCCCCGCTGGTGCGGTAAGTGCCTGCAATCGAAATCAGCTCGGCTTCTAGGCATGAGGTGAAGATGCGCGCTTGCGCGTCACCCCGAGCCCCTGCAATGGCTTTGCCTCGCAACGGTGCATAGACATGAATATGACCATCGGCCATGATTTCTGCGCCCGGATTGACCATGGCCAGCACGATCAAGTCGCGCCCCTTGGCATACACATGCTGACCAGAGCGCAGTGGCTTGTCGATGACCAGGGCTGAGCCATTGCCAGTTGGCACCTCGCGCACCACTTCTACTTCGCGAATCACTTCTTGCACCACGGTTTCCACGCGTGGGGTGGTGGGGGCTTGGATGCTCAAGTCACTTGCTTCAAACAAGCCTGCATTACGTGCATTAGCTAATTGGTGTTCATTTGCGCCCCGAACTGCCACAGGCAGCATTTGGTGCGTGCGCAGCATTAGGCAGACCGAGGGCAGGTCGAGATGGTTGTGGGGGTCTTCGAGTGCGCTTAAATCGATTACCACGGGGTCGTTATCGAAAAAGCCGGGGGTAGCACCCAAGCGGCGGGCCATATCGGCTTGCAGGGCCGACGTGTCAGGATTTTTGAGTAGAAAAGACACCAAGGGCAAGGAGGCACTTTTAATTTCGTAGGCGTGTGGCGCAGCAGCTTGGCTCATGGAACTTGCAGGAAAAATAAAACCCGAACTTTACACGGCAAGGGTATTGATACCTCGGTAAACTTTTTAATATGCATATATCGACTTTTTATCGTACGCTTTTTGTGCCTTTTGCGCTAAGCGCGACGGCTGCTTTGGCTCAACAAGCAACGACACCCTCAGCAGATATGGGTCGCATTGAAATTACCAGTGGCCGCAACAACGACACGCAGCAGCGCCGTGAGTCGACCGCCAGCAAAATCGTGATTGGTCGTGAAGAAATTGAGCGGCAAGGTGACGCCAACCTTGGTGAGATCTTGAAGCGCATGCCTGGCATCACCTTGGGTGGTGCACCTGGACGTGGCGGTGGCATACGCATGCGTGGCTTGAGTCAGGGCTACACACAAATTTTGTTAGATGGTCAACGTGTGCCGCCAGGCTTCTCCGTGGAGTCACTCACGCCAGAGATGGTTGAGCGCATCGAAATTTACCGCGCACCTACGGCTGAAACAGGTGCACAAGCAATTGCAGGCACCATCAACATCATCACGCGCGAAGGCCGACGCGGCATGCCCACCGAGTTGAAAGCGGGTTCCTCATTTCAGGGCGGTTATGCCTCGCCTACCGCCTCGCTGGTGAAGTACCACGACTCGGAGCAGTGGACGGCAAACTACACACTGTCGGTCAATCGGTATGCCGCACCAGACCACAGTGAAAATGACCTAATGCGTGATGAGATTCCGGCTACGGGGGGCAATGCAACGCAGTCTCGTTATACGAGCCGTTCACGCAACAGCGACTCCCATTACACGCGCGAGGGTTTGAATGCCACAGCGCGGTTGCAGCTCAAAGGCGATCCTGGCGAGACCTTTACCCTGATGCCATTTGTGGCACTGTCGCAAGGCAACACATCTGGCCGCATTGACGCATACCAAACTTCAACGGGCTACTTGCCGTTAGTCAACGGCAGCACCACTGCGAGTACGGACAACGACAACCACTTTGCGATTGCGCGTCTCAATGGGCAATGGCGTCGCAAGCTTTCCGAAGATAGCAACATGGAGTGGAAGTTCAATGTCGGCGGGTGGAATAGCCACAACGAATTTCAACAAACCTCTGGCAATCCTTTGTTGTTGCCAAGTGCAACCGAAAACTCGCATGTGCAAGACCGTTCGGCCAACTTGAGTGGTAAGTACACGAACGTGATGGGCGGTGGTCATCAGTGGGTGAGCGGTGCAGAGATGGAGTCAGTGCGCCGCACGCAAGAAGTGGTGGGGGCCTACCAAGCCATTCCAGGCAGCGCCGATTACCAAGCCAGTTCTATGCGTTATGCCATGTACTCGCAAGACGAGTGGCAACTCACGCCGCACTGGGCGACACATTTGGGCGCACGCTACGAAGGTTTGACCACGCAGGGCAATACTGCAATGGGTGATGTGACCAACCGCAACAGTGTGTTTACACCCTTGCTTCACGCCATGTGGCGCCCCGACCCTGATAGCCGCGATCAGGTCCGCATGAGCCTCACCCGTAGCTTTAAAACGCCCACCATGCCCTCTTTGTTGGCGCGCCGGACTTACACGCGCGATGACAACAGTGCCACCAATCCGGATGTCTCTGGCAATCCCAACCTAAAGCCAGAAATTGCCACGGGCCTGGATGTTGCTGTTGAGCGCTACTTACCGCAAGGCGGGGTGTTGAGTGCCAGTGCCTTTCATCGCCGTGTTCAGAACTTGATTCGCAATGTCACCAGTTATGGCCCTGTGCCAGGTATGCCAGGCATGTCGCGCTGGTTATCGAGTCCACAAAACATCAGCGAAGCTATCACGGAAGGTGTGGAGTTAGAAGCCAAATTTCGCATGGACCAATGGATCGCAGATGCACCCCATGTGGACTTGCGAAGTAATGT
This sequence comes from Comamonadaceae bacterium, assembly GCA_947451565.1. Lineage (GTDB taxonomy): Bacteria > Pseudomonadota > Gammaproteobacteria > Burkholderiales > Burkholderiaceae_C > Limnohabitans. Next base: position 2,745 of record CANFZT010000155.1, read on the forward strand.
GAGCTTTTACCGTTCGCGTGTGCTTAGCATTGATGGCCCTAACAACCGACTTGATCAGCAACCCGACATGACTGCGAACTTGGGCGCGGACTACCGACTGAAAGCTGTGCCTGTCACCGTTGGCGGTAACCTCAACTACAACCCTGGCTACACCACGCGTTTAAGCGCGGAGCAATTGACAACCCTGTCGCAAAAACGCGTGATGGATGTCTATGGTTTGTGGCGTGTCGATGGCAGCACGGCTTGGCGTTTGACCTTGAGCAACCTCGACCCACGCCACTACAACACCGGTAGTGTGTACAGCAGTGCCGGTGTGGTTGAAAACAGCAACACCAAAAATACAAGCTGGACCAGCGTGCAAATTCTTCTGGAGAAAAAGCTATGACCCAACGCGACGGTGCTTGGTATGACCGCATGTATAACAACCGCGCTTTGGTGCCCGAGCATGCGGCGCACTTTGCGTATTGGCATGAAGCCTCTGCACATACGCGTGCCACGCAGCGTTGCTTTCAAGACGTGGCCTATGGCCGTGGACTCAATGAAACGTTGGATATTTTTCCCAGCGACAAGGCGAAAGATGCGGCGCCAGTGGTGGTGTTCATTCACGGCGGCTTCTGGCGTGCGTTAGACAAAGCTGACCATTCCTTTATTGCGCCCACCTTCACGTCGCAAGGCGCATGTGTGGTGGTGCCTAACTACGCTTTGTGCCCTGCGGTGACCGTGTCTGACATTGCGCTGCAAATGGTCAAAGCCGTGGCTTGGGTGTGGCGCAATATTCACCGCTTTGGCGGTGACCCCAGCCAGATTACTTTGGTGGGCCATTCTGCGGGCGGACAGTTGGTGGCGATGCTGCTGGCTTGTGATTGGCCTGCCTACGCTGCTGATTTGCCTGCACATTTGGTGACTAAAGCCTTATCGATTTCTGGCTTGTATGAGCTGGAATCGGTGCGCGCCACGCCGTACCTCAAAGACAGCCTGCGCTTGACCGAGCAAGAGGCTATTCGTAACAGTCCCGCTTGGATGCCCGCGCCAAAGCTTGGCACGCTTTACAGCGTGGCCGGTGGCATTGAGAGCGAAGAGTTCTTGCGTCACAATCTGTTGATTCAACAGTCATGGGGCAAAGACCGCGTGCCCGTGGCTGAGGCCTTAGAGGGCTTGCAGCACTTCAGCATCGTCGAGGCTTTGACGCAACCTGGCCATCGTTTACACGCGCTGGCGCTTGAGTTATTGCACAAGTAAACGCAATAAAAAAAGCCTGTCGTGCATCAAGCAGGCAGGCTTTTTGATTGGCCACATTGGGCCGTCACACAAGGTCTACATCAATAGATGTTCGCCCGCGTTGTCGCCACCCAAGATGACGTAGTTCACCTTGCGCACGTCCATCAACTTGGTGCCGCCGGCATAGCTAATGGAGCTTTGCACGTCTTGCTCCATCTCAACCAGTGTGTTGGCTAACTTGCCTTTCACGGGTTCGAGGATGCGTTTGCCTTCTACGTGCTTGTATTCACCTTTGTTGAAGTCAGACGCCGAGCCGTAATACTCTTTGAACAACTCGCCGTTGACTTCCACTGTTTTACCTGGGGACTCTTCGTGGCCTGCAAATAGCGAACCAATCATCACCATGCTGGCACCAAAGCGGATGCTCTTGGCAATGTCACCGTGGCTGCGAATGCCGCCGTCCGCAATGATCGGCTTGGTCGCCACACGGGCACACCACTTGAGCGCGGACAACTGCCAGCCGCCCGTGCCAAAGCCCGTCTTGAGCTTGGTGATGCACACCTTGCCTGGGCCCACGCCCACTTTGGTCGCATCAGCGCCCCAGTTTTCGAGGTCAATCACGGCTTCGGGCGTTGCCACGTTGCCCGCAATGACAAAGCTCTTGGGCAGTTTGGCTTTGATGTAGCCAATCATGTCGCGCACGCTGTCGGCATGGCCGTGGGCAATGTCGATGGTGATGTATTCGGGGGTGAGGCCCGCAGCCGCCAAAGTGTCCACGGTTTCGCGATCTGGGGCTTTTACACCCAAAGAGATCGAGGCGTACACACCCTTGGCGTGCATGTCTTTCACGAATTGGACGTTGTCCAAATCGAAACGGTGCATCACATAAAAGTAATTGTTTTGCGCCATCCACAAGCAGATGCTTTCATCCACCACGGTTTTCATATTGGCGGGGACGACGGGCAAGCGAAACTTGCGGCCACCCAGTTCAACACCTGCATCGCATTCAGAGCGGCTTTCCACGCGGCACTTGCGTGGCAGCAACAAGATGTTGTCGTAATCAAAAATTT
>CANFZT010000156.1 GCA_947451565.1 Comamonadaceae bacterium
ACTTGCATTCCTGAGTTGGTGAAATGCGTGGAGCAATACGGCAACGTCGGTATCAACCTGAACCCAGACCCCTCCGGCGGCCACTGGACATCGCCGCCTTTGAGCGACAAGTCTTGGTACCCCATTTACGAAAAAATGGTTGAGTACGACATCCCTGCCATGATTCACGTGTCCACCAGCTGCAACGGCTGCTTCCACACCACCGGCGCGCATTACTTGAACGCAGACACCACAGCGTTCATGCAGTGTTTGACCTCTGACTTGTTCAAAGATTTCCCAACCTTGAAGTTTTTGATTCCGCATGGCGGCGGCGCTGTGCCTTACCACTGGGGCCGCTTCCGTGGCTTGGCGCAAGAACTGAAAAAGCCTTTGCTCACTGAGCACTTGTTGAACAACATTTATTTCGACACCTGCGTGTACCACCAGCCCGGCATCGACTTGTTGACCAAGGTGATTCCGGTCAAAAACATCATGTTCGCCTCCGAGATGATTGGTGCGGTGCGCGGCATCGATCCAGAAACTGGCCACTACTACGACGACACCAAGCGTTACATCGAATCCACGCTCAACCTCAATGCCGACGAACGCCATCAGGTGTACGAAGGCAACGCACGTCGCGTGTTCTCGCGCTTGGACACCAAACTCAAGTCGCAAGGCCGTTAACCCATTCACAGGAGATTTCTTATGTACGAACTCGGCGTTGTGTATCGCAACATCCAACGCGCAGACCGCGCAGCAGCAGACGGATTGGCCGCATTAGGCTCGGCCACAGTGCACGAAGCCATGGGCCGCGTGGGCTTGCTCAAGCCTTATATGCGTCCCATTTTTCCAGGCGCGCAAGTGTCGGGCACCGCAGTGACCGTGCTCTTGCATCCCGGTGACAACTGGATGATGCATGTGGCCGCTGAACAAATTCAGCCCGGCGATATCGTGGTGGCGGCCATCACGGCCGAATGCACCGACGGTTATTTTGGTGACTTGTTAGCCACATCGTTCCAAGCGCGTGGCGCTCGCGCCCTCATCATCGATGCGGGCGTGCGTGATGTGAAAGAGCTGCAAAAGATGAACTTTCCTGTCTGGAGCAAAGCCATCAGCAGCAAAGGCACCATCAAAGCGACTATCGGCTCTGTGAATATCCCCGTGGTGTGTGCAGGCATGCTGGTCACACCAGGTGATGTGATCGTGGCGGACGACGACGGCGTGGTGTGCGTGCCAGCTGCCCGTGCCGTAGAAACTTTGGCTGCCGCACAAAAACGCGAGAGCTTTGAAGGCGAGAAACGCGACAAATTGGCTTCAGGGATCTTGGGCCTCGACATGTACAAAATGCGCGAGCCCTTGGCTGCTGCTGGCTTAAAGTACATCGATTAATTCCAACGACTTTGAAAACTTGCCTCATGACACACACTTCTAAACGTCAACTGTTTGCAGCTTTGGCGTTGAGTGCTTTAGCGCTGTGCGGCCTGTCCGCACACGCCCAAGACTTCCCCTCCAAACCCGTGCGCATCCTCACGCCGTTTCCTGTGGGGAGTGGCCCCGAGGGCGTGTTGCGTTTGGTGGCGGATAAGTTGTCACGCACTTGGGGCAAGCCGGTGGTGGTGGAAAACAAGCCTGGTGGCAATGGCTTCATTGCGATTGACACTTTCAAGCGTGGTGCCACCGATGGTCACGATTTGATTCAGCTCGACAGCGTGCATTTGTCGGCATACCCGCATCTGTTTAAGAAGCTACCTTATGACATCAAGGCCGATTTCGAGCCTTTGGCACCTTTATTTAAAACCTACTTTTTTGTTACGGTTGCGACCGACAGCAAATACAAAAAGGTGGCTGATCTCATCGCCGATGCCAAGGCGCATCCGGGCCAGTTGAACTACGGCTCTTGGTCTGTTGGCAACCCCGTGCATTTGGGCTCAGCCTTGTTTGAGTCGGTCACAGGCACAGACATGCAGCATGTGATTTACAAAGAAACCAGCATGCTCTACACAGGCGTGGCCAATCGCGAACTGTCATTTGCTTTGGGCTCGAACGCCACAGCCGGCGCTATGTACCGCGCAGGCAAGTTGCAATATTTGGCCGTAGCTGCACCCAAACGCGTGAGCGCATTTCCCAATGTGCCCACCGTGGGTGAGTCGGGTGGGCCTGCAGGGTTTGAAGTGAGTGGCTGGACCACCATCGCTGCGCCACGCGGATTGCCCAAAGCGGTGACCGACAAAATTCAACGCGACATTGAAAAAGCCTTGGCTGAACCTGACGTGCGCGAAAAGTTTGCCTCGTTTGCGTACGAACCTTTCACATTGACCCGCGAGCAGTTGAATGCTTACATCCAGGCCGAATCCACCCGCTTTGGCGGGATCATCAAAAAAGCGCAAGTTTCTTTGGATTAATCATGAGGACGAACACCATGTTGAAACGCTTGAGCTTGATTCTGTTGACATCGTGTGTCGCAACTTTGTCGCTGGCACAAAACTATCCCACCAAACCCATCAAAGTGGTGGTGGGCTACGCGGCGGGCGGTGCGGTGGACGTGGTGGCGCGGACCATTGGCCAAAGCCTTTCCACTAGCATGGGGCAGCCTGTGGTTGTGGAGAACAAACCCGGTGCAGGCACCAACATCGCTGTCAAATCAGTGATCACGGCGGAGCCCGATGGCTACACCTTGATGATGGCCGCCAATGCGTTGGCCGCTAACATGTCGCTGTATCAACCAGCGCCCTTTGATGCCGAGCGTGATTTGGTCGCTGTGTCGCTCATTGGCCGTGTGCCTGTGGTCATTGCGGCTAACCCAAATGCGCCTTACACCAACATCAAACAGTTGATTGAAGCGGCAAAGGGTAAGCCCAATAGCATTGCGTTTGGTACGCCCGGCAACGGTTCTACGCCACACATGGCGATTGAGTTGTTTGCGCGTGCTGCAGGTATTGATTTGCAGCATATTCCCTACCGTGGCGGTTCACCTGCCATCACCGATGTGATCGGTGGTCAGTTGCCTTTGGTGGCGGTGAATGCACTCGAAGTACTGCCGCACGTCAAGAGTGGCAAGCTCAAAGTGCTGGCTGTTCTCAGTCCCAACCGCAGTGCCATTTTCCCCGACGTGCCGACCATTGCTGAATCTGGTTTCCAAGGCTTCGAAGCCTCCGTGTGGTACGGCTTGGTCGCGCCAGCTGCCACGCCCAAACCCATCGTGAACAAACTGCATGACGAAGTTCAAAAAGCTTTGCAGACGAAGGAAGTGCGTGAGCGCATGAACGCCGTAGGTGGTGAGGTTGTGCCTGGCAGCGCCGACATGTTTACCAACCTGATTCGTTCCGAACGCCAGCGTTACGCCAAACTAGTGCGCGAAGCCAACATTCAACCCGATTGAAGACAAAGAGGAGCCCTATGGAATTTCAAAAAACCCCCGGCTGGATGGACTGGTACACCGGCCCCAGCAAACCCAAATTCAAATTGCCTGCGGGCGCAGTTGATGCCCACTGCCATGTGTTTGGCCCTAGCAACGAGTTTCCCTACGCACCAGAGCGTAAGTACACGCCGTGCGACGCGTCGAAGGCGCAGCTCTATGCTTTGCGCGATCACCTCGGTTTTGCGCGCAATGTGGTGGTGCAAGCCACTTGCCACGGCGCAGACAACCGCGCCATGGTTGATGCGTTGGTCAACTCCGGCGGCAAAGCGCGTGGCGTGGCCACCGTCAAGCGGAGCGTGACCGAAGACGAGTTGCAAGCCATGCATGATGCGGGTGTGCGTGGTGTGCGCTTTAACTTCGTGAAGCGCTTGGTTGACTTCACCCCTAAAGATGAACTGCTTGAAATTGCCAAGCGTGTGCAGATGTACGGCTGGCATGTGGTGATTTACTTTGAAGCGGTGGACCTGCCTGAGTTGTGGGATTTCTTCACAGCCTTGCCCACCAATGTGGTGGTGGACCACATGGGCCGTCCGGATGTGACCAAGCCTGTCGATGGCCCTGAGTTTGAGTTGTTTGTGAAGTTCATGCGCGAACACCCCAACGTGTGGAGCAAGGTCACTTGCCCTGAACGCTTGTCGGTCTCTGGCCCTAAGGCTTTGAATGGTGAGCAAAACGCGTACCAAGATGTGATTCCCTTTGCCAAGCGCATCGTGGATGAGTTTCCCGACCGCGTGATCTGGGGCACCGATTGGCCGCACCCCAACCTCAAAGACCACATGCCTGATGACGGCTTGCTGGTTGATTTCATTCCGCATATCGCGACCACCGAAGAAAAGCAACGCAAGTTGTTAGTTGACAACCCAATGCGCCTCTACTGGCCTGAGGAGACTTTTTAATGGCACTCGACAAGCCCTACACAGACGTCCCCGGCACCATTATTTTTGATGCTGAACAATCGCGCAAAGGCTACTGGCTCAACCAGTTCTGTATGTCGCTCATGAAAGCGGAGAACCGCACGCGCTTCAAAGCCAATGAGCGTGCCTACCTTGATGAGTGGCCCATGACCGAAGAGCAAAAGCAGGCTGTATTGGCCCGCGACTTGAACTGGTGCATGCGCACGGGCGGCAACATTTACTTCCTCGCCAAAATCGGCGCGACCGATGGGTTGAGCTTCCAACAAATGGCAGGCTCCATGACCGGTATGACCGAAGAGGAATACCGCAACATGATGATGAATGGCGGTCGCTCTGTAGAGGGCAATCGCTTCGTTGGCGAAAACGGTGATGCCCAAGCGCAAAACCAACCCCAAGGCGCAGGAAAGAAAGCATAACCATGGCAAAAATTACCGCATCCGTTTATACCTCTCATGTGCCTGCTATTGGCGCTGCATTGGACCTCGGCAAGACGCAAGAAGACTACTGGAAGCCCGTCTTTGCTGGCTATGAATTCTCCAAACAATGGATGAAGGACAACAAGCCAGATGTCATCTTCTTGGTCTACAACGACCACGCCACCGCCTTCAGCTCAGACATCATCCCCACCTTTGCCATTGGCACGGCGGCGGAGTACACGCCAGCCGATGAGGGCTATGGTGCACGTCCTGTACCGATGGTCAAAGGTCATCC
>CANFZT010000157.1 GCA_947451565.1 Comamonadaceae bacterium
CTGCACCCAATGCCGTGGGTGTGCCGATGCCTGGCAGCTTTAGCCCCGCAGCCAAAATGGCGTCACCCGCTGTGGTGAGTATTGCCACCATGCAAGCGCAAGCCCCCAAACAAGATTTGCAAAACGATCCATGGTTTCGCTTCTTTTACGGCGATCGTGAAGACGAGGCCCCGCAGCAAGGTTTAGGTAGTGGCGTCATCGTCAGCCCCGAGGGCTACATCCTCACCAACAACCATGTGATCGAAGGCGCGTCGGAAATTCAAGTCACGCTCAGTGACAGCCGTCGCGCTATGGCGCAAGTTATTGGCGCTGACCCAGATACCGACTTGGCAATTCTGCGCATCAACTTAGACCGCTTGCCCGTCATTGCATTGGGCAACTCAGACACCGCTCAAGTGGGCGACCGTGTGCTGGCGATTGGCAATCCCTTTGGCGTAGGACAAACCGTGACCAGCGGCATCGTGTCGGCCTTGGGACGAAATCAGTTGGGAATCAACACTTTTGAGAATTTCATCCAAACCGACGCGGCTATTAATCCCGGTAATTCGGGCGGTGCGTTGGTGGATGTGAATGGCAATTTGATAGGTATCAACACCGCGATCTATTCACGCTCGGGGGGCAACATGGGCATTGGCTTTGCCATTCCGGTGTCTACTGCGCGTCAGGTTTTGGAGGGTATCGTGCGAGATGGTCAAGTTACCCGGGGGTGGGTGGGTATTGAGCCGATGGAGCTCACGCCTGAATTGGCTGAAACCTTTGGTTTAAAGCAAACCGAAGGCGTCATCATCACCGGTGTGCTGCAAAGCGGACCCGCTGCCAATGCAGGTTTGCGTCCTGGTGACTTGCTGCTTAAAGTTGCGGGTCAACCTGTGAAGAATGTGGGCGAGTTGTTGACGCAAATTGCATCGCTCACACCCGGCCAACGCGTGAAGCTTGATGTGGCGCGTCGCAACCAAACCCTGACGTTGGATGTAACCCCCTCTCAGCGCCCTAAGCCCAAGATTCAAAAATGAGCCTGCCACGATGAGCCAAACCGTCACACGCCAAGCTTTGCTCAACACCTGCACCGATCTGCTGCAACCCTCGCGTTTCAAAGACTACGGACCCAACGGCTTACAGGTCGAGGGTGGCGACACCATACGCCATATCGTGTCGGGTGTGACCGCTAGCCGTGCATTGATTGAAGCTGCCATTGACGCGAAAGCCGATGCCATTTTTGTGCACCACGGTTTGTTTTGGCGCGGCCAAGATGGCACGGTTACAGGTTGGATGAAACAGCGTTTGCAGTTGCTGCTGGCGCACAATATCAATTTATTGGCCTACCACTTGCCACTGGATGCTCACCCCGAGTTGGGCAATAACGCACAGCTTGGCAAGCGCTTGGGCCTGCAAATGCATGGCACGTTTGGCGAACAAGATTTGGGACTATGGGGCATACGCGCCGATGGCCAAGCGTTTGCGAATGTGCAGACTTTGGCGGCCGTGGTGTCGCAAGCTTTGCAACGTGAGCCTGTGGTGGTGCAAACGCCTGCGCGTGAAATTCGCAAAGTGGCATGGTGCACGGGCGGCGCGCAAAGTTATTTCGAAGCGGCCATTGCGGCTGGCGTGGATGCGTTTATTACCGGTGAAATTTCAGAACCGCAAGCGCACTTAGCGCGTGAGACAGGTGTTGCCTTTTTGGCCTGCGGTCATCACGCCACGGAACGTTATGGCGCGCCTGCCGTTGCGGCGCATGTCGCGGCGCAGTTGGGGCTAAGTCACCAATTCATTGACATTGATAACCCCGCATGACGGGTGTTTGCACATGAGCATCGCTGAGCATTTCAAACCCATTGCCATCACACTGGGCGATGCTGCGGGTATTGGCCCCGAAATCATCATCAAAGCGTTTCGCGATGCCCCTGAACAGCTGCAAGGCTGCGTTGTCGTTGGCGATTTGGCCGTCATGCAGCGTGCCGCATTGTTATTGGCGCAGTGTGAATATCACGAGCCGATAATGCAGATGCAGTTGGTGAACGATGTCCATGAGGCTGCGTTAGTCAACGCGACATTCACCATTCCTGTGTTGCAAGTCACCTCACCTTTGGCTGCAGATCAACTGCCCGCATGGGGGCAAGTCAGTGCCACCGCAGGCCAGCTGGCCGCCGATTGCGTGGTCTGGGCGGCGCAAGCAGCTTTGCGCGGCGACGTGTCAGCGGTGGTGACTGCGCCATTGCACAAAGAGGCGCTGTTTGCCGCAGGCGTGCCTTTTCCGGGTCATACCGAAATGCTTCAAGCCTGCGCGGCGGCCTATGTCGGTGTGGCGGTTGAAGATATGCCCGTGCGCATGATGTTGGCTAACCTTGAGCTCAAAACTGTGTTGGTCAGCATTCATGTGTCGTTGCGCCAAGCGATTGACGCCGTGACGGTGGACAACATTTTGCAAACCTTGCGTATCACCCATGCGGCAGAGCTGGCGGCCACCGGTCGTGCGCCGCACATGGCTGTGGCGGGTTTGAATCCGCATGCCGGCGAGGGCGGTTTGATGGGGCGCGAAGAGCTAGACATCATCATTCCCGCGTTGCAGCAAGCACGCGCCGAGGGCCTACAGGTGAGTGGGCCGTTTGCGCCCGACACCGTGTTCATGCGCGCACGCGCCAAGAACGGCAAAGCAGGTGAGTTTGATGTGGTGGTGGCCATGTACCACGACCAAGGCTTGATTCCAGTGAAATACCTCGGTGTGGAGCAGGGTGTGAATGTGACGCTGGGTTTGCCTTTGGTGCGCACCAGCCCTGACCACGGCACCGCCTTTGATGTGGCGGGCACGGCAAAGGCCAACGCGTCTAGTTTGTTGGCCGCTGTCGCGATGGCGCGGGCCATGCGCCGTTAAAGGGCGGTTTTGTGGTCAGCTACAATCAAGTGTTAACCCAACCAGTGATTATTGTTTGAGGAATTCCATGAGTGACACCCCAGTAGACACCAATAAACGTACGTGGCTGATTGCCTCGACTTGCGCGGGTGCGGTCGGTGGCGTAGCAGTAGCTGTGCCTTTCGTCAGCACATTCCAGCCATCAGAGAAGGCGAAAGCTGCCGGCGCTGCTGTCGAAGTCGACATCTCTGCCCTCAAACCTGGTGAGAAAATGACGGTTGAATGGCGCGGAAAGCCCGTTTGGATCGTCAAGCGCACCCCTGAGCAGCTTGAGTCTTTGAACAAGACTGAAACCCAGTTGGCAGACCCCAAGTCAGAACGCAAGCCCGGCGAACTGACGCCCGCCTATGCCCGCAACCAAGCCCGTTCCATCAAGCCTGAGGTGTTTGTGGCCGTGGGTATTTGCACGCACTTGGGTTGCTCGCCTTCCGATAAATTCCAAACAGGCGCTCAGCCTTCTTTGCCCGATGATTGGAATGGCGGCTTTTTGTGCCCTTGCCACGGTTCTACGTTTGACATTGCAGGTCGCGTGTTTAAGAACAAGCCCGCACCTGACAACCTCGAAATACCGCCACACATGTACCTCTCCGACACAAAGTTGTTGATCGGTGAAGACAAGAAAGCCTGATAGGACGCACCATGGCTGAATTTAAAGAAATCTCTCCTGACGCCAGCGCTGGCGAAAAATTGCTCAACTGGGTTGACAACCGTTTCCCCGCATCAAAGCTCTACAAAGAGCATTTGTCTGAGTATTACGCACCCAAGAACTTCAACTTCTTTTACTTCTTTGGTTCATTGGCACTGTTGGTGTTGGTGATCCAAATCGTGACTGGTATTTTCCTGGTCATGCACTACAAACCAGACGCCGCTTTGGCATTTGGCTCTGTTGAATACATCATGCGCGATGTGCCATGGGGCTGGTTGATCCGCTACATGCACTCCACAGGCGCTTCAGCGTTCTTCATCGTGGTTTACATGCACATGTACCGTGGTTTGATCTACGGTTCCTACCGCAAGCCCCGCGAGTTGGTATGGGTCTTTGGCTGTGCCATCTTCTTGTGCTTGATGGCCGAAGCGTTCATGGGCTACTTGTTGCCATGGGGCCAAATGTCCTATTGGGGTGCTCAAGTGATCGTGAACTTGTTTGCGGCTGTGCCTTTCGTGGGCCCCGACTTGGCTTTGCTGATTCGTGGTGACTACGTGGTGGGTGATGCCACTCTGAACCGATTCTTCAGCTTCCACGTGATTGCGGTCCCACTGGTCTTGTTGGGCTTGGTGGTCGCGCACATCATTGCGCTGCATGAAGTGGGTTCAAACAACCCTGATGGCGTTGAAATCAAAGGTCCGAACGCACCAAAAGATGCCAACGGTCATCCACTTGACGGTATTCCTTTCCACCCTTACTACACCGTGCACGACATTTTGGGCGTGAGCGGCTTCTTGTTGGTCTTCAGCGCGGTGATTTTCTTTGCGCCTGAATTCGGTGGTTACTTCCTCGAATACAACAACTTCATCCCAGCGGACCCCTTGAAGACACCGTTGCATATTGCACCTGTTTGGTACTTCACGCCCTTCTATTCGATGTTGCGTGCAATCACCAGCGAAATGATGTATGTCTTGATTGCTTGTGTGCTGGCGGGCGCCTTCTTCGGTGCAACCCGTGCTAGCCTGCATAAGCTGGTCAAAGGTGGCATTGTGGGCGCGGCTGTTGTCGTGTCCTTGTTGATGCTCTCGATCGACGCCAAATTCTGGGGCGTTGTCGTGATGGGTGGTGCGGTGGTGATCTTGTTCTTCTTGCCATGGTTGGATAACTGTGCTGTGAAGTCAATTCGCTACCGCCCTGACTGGCACAAGTACATGTACGGTGTGTTTGTTGTGAACTTCATTGTGCTGGCTTACTTGGGTGTTCAGCCACCCTCCGCAATTGGTGAGCGCGTGTCGCAAGTCGGTACCTTGTTCTACTTCGGTTTCTTCTTGCTGATGCCGATTTGGAGCCGCATGGGTGCGACCAAGCCAGTGCCTGACCGCGTTACGTTCACGCCTCACTGAGATTCACGGAGTACATGACCATGAAAAAAATCATTCTCAGCTTGGCATTGGCCC
>CANFZT010000158.1 GCA_947451565.1 Comamonadaceae bacterium
CTCGACCACGTCGACCTTTTGGAAACGACGGCTCAAGGCGGCGTCTTTTTCAAAGATGCCACGGTATTCAGTGAAAGTTGTTGCGCCAATGCACTTGAGCTGACCGCTAGACAAGGCAGGCTTAAGCAAATTAGACGCATCCAACGTACCTCCCGAAGCAGCACCCGCGCCAATGAGCGTGTGGATTTCGTCGATGAACAAAATCGCGTTGGGCTTGCCCTGCAAGTTCTTGATCACACCCTTCAAGCGTTGCTCAAAATCACCACGGTATTTGGTACCGGCCAGCAAAGCGCCCATGTCCAGCGAGTACACGATAGCTTCAGACAAGATCTCAGGCACAGCGCCTTGGGTGATGCGCCATGCCAAACCTTCGGCAATCGCGGTTTTACCCACGCCAGCCTCGCCCACCAACAGTGGGTTGTTCTTGCGGCGGCGGCACAGGATTTGAATCGTGCGCTCCACCTCGTACTCGCGGCCAATTAGCGGGTCGATCTTGCCGTCTTTGGCGGCTTGGTTCAGGTTTTGGGTGAATTGCTCGAGGGGCGAAGCCTTCTCGTTCTTTTCAGAGGCAGCACCGCCCTCTTCCTGTTCAGCTTGAGGGGACTCACCGCCTTTGACGGCTTCGGGTGGGTCGCTCTTTTTGATGCCGTGGGCAATGAAGTTCACCACGTCCAAGCGGGTCACGCCTTGTTGGTGGAGGTAGTACACAGCATGCGAGTCTTTCTCACCAAAGATGGCCACCAGCACGTTGGCACCGGTGACTTCTTTTTTACCGTTGCCTGTGGACTGCACATGCATGATGGCGCGTTGAATCACGCGCTGAAAACCCAGCGTGGGCTGTGTGTCCACCTCTTCGGTCCCCGACACCTGAGGGGTATTGTCGGCGATGAAATTGGAGAGCGACTTGCGCAAGTCGTCAATATTGGCCGAACAAGCGCGTAGCACTTCGGCTGCGCTTGGGTTGTCGAGCAATGCCAAAAGCAAGTGCTCAACAGTGATGAATTCGTGTCGTTGCTGACGGGCCTCGACAAAGGCCATGTGCAAGCTGACTTCAAGTTCTTGGGCGATCATGTGTTTTCCTTCGTGCTTGCAACTGAGATTCAACTGTATATGGAAACGAAAGCCGTTTATTCAATAGATGTATTTATTAAGTGCAAACGATAGGTATCGTTTGTGGCCCGAGACTCATTCAATGGGTTCGGCCACGCATTGCAGGGGGTGTCCGGCTTTGCGTGCGGCATCTAAGACTTGGTCGACTTTGGTGGCGGCGATGTCTTTGCTGTAAACCCCACACACGCCTTTGCCATCCAGATGGATTTGCAACATGATTTGTGTGGCGGCCTCGCGGTCTTTGCTGAAAAACTCTTGCAGCACCATCACCACAAACTCCATCGGAGTGAAGTCATCATTGAGCATCAACACCTGAAACATCTGTGGGGGTTTGGTGCGCTGGGTCAAACGCTCTAAGACGACCGAGCCACCATCGTCACGGTCGGGCAAGTGAACTTTGGGCGTTGGTTTTTTAGTTGGCATGGGTTTCTGACATTTGTTCAATCATCACATCGCCAAAGGCTGAGCAGCTGACCTGTGTGGCACCGTCCATCAGGCGCGCAAAGTCGTAAGTCACACGTTTGGTGGCAATGGCCGCCTCCATGGCCTTGATGATGGTATCGGCGGCTTCGGTCCAGCCCATGTGGCGCAGCATCATTTCGGCCGACAAGATGATGGAGCCTGGGTTGACGTAGTTTTTGCCCGCGTACTTAGGTGCCGTGCCGTGGGTGGCCTCAAAGCAGGCCACGGTGTCTGACATGTTGGCGCCGGGGGCAATGCCAATGCCGCCGACCTGCGCAGCAATGGCGTCAGAGATGTAGTCGCCGTTGAGGTTCAGGGTAGCGACCACCGAATATTCGGCGGGACGCATCAAGATTTGCTGCAAAAAGGCGTCAGCAATGACGTCTTTGATGATGATGCTCTTGCCTGTTTTGGGATTTTTCACACGACACCAAGGGCCGCCGTCAATCAAAGTCGCGCCAAACTCTTTTTGCGCGAGGCCCAAGGCCCAATCGCGGAACCCACCTTCGGTGTATTTCATGATGTTGCCCTTGTGCACAATGGTGACGCTGGGTTTGTCGTGGTCAATGGCGTATTGAATCGCTTTGCGGATGAAACGCTCTGTTCCTTCAATAGATACGGGCTTGATGCCAATCGCCGAGGTGTCGGGAAAACGAATGGTCGTGGCGCCCATGTCGTTTTTCAAAAACTGAATGAGCTTTTTGGCTTCAGGACTTTCAGCGGCGTATTCAATGCCCGCATAGATGTCTTCCGAGTTCTCGCGAAAAATAACCATGTTGGTTTTTTCGGGCTCCTTCAAAGGCGAAGGCACGCCTTTGAAGTACTGCACAGGGCGCAGGCACACAAACAAATCAAGGGCTTGACGCAGCGCCACGTTGAGCGAACGAATACCGCCACCCACAGGCGTGTTCAGCGGGCCTTTGATGGACACCTTGAACTCGCGCATGGCCTGAGCTGTTTCTTCAGGTAGCCACACGTCGGGGCCATACACCTGGGTGGCTTTGTCACCCGCAAACAACTCCATCCAATGAATTTGGCGTTTGCCACCATAGGTTTTGGCCACAGCAGCATCCACCACTTTGCGCATGACGGGCGTCACGTCTTGGCCGACGCCATCGCCCATGATGAACGGGATGATGGGTTGGTCTGGCACGTTCAACGATGCGTCTGCATGGACCGTGATTTTTTGACCTGCGGCTGGCACTTGGATGTGCTGGTAAGACATGGGGGGACGTTTCCTAGAGGGTGAGAATTTCTCGTTCGATTCTAGCCAGCAGAAATAGCCCCCGCACGGCCCAAAGCCGCTTCTGGCCTGCGATACAGTTGAACACATGAAACGCGCACTGCTCACTCTCCTCTTTTCTGGCTTGGCTTTTGCGGCCGTGGGTCAAGACACGCCACAAACCAACCTGCCCCGCATCAAGCTCCAAGCCGGTATGTACCAAATCGACACGCAAGTGGCGCAAACCCCAGACCAACGCAGCATTGGCCTGATGTTCCGCAGCGACATGCCTCAACACGAGGGCATGTTGTTTGTGTTTGAACAACCCTCCGTCCAGTGCTTTTGGATGAAGAACACCCTGCTGCCGCTGACCGCTGCCTTTGTGGCGGACGACGGCACCATCGTGAACTTGGCAGACATGAAGCCCCAAACCACCGACTCACATTGTTCAGCCAAGCCTGTGCGCTTTGTGTTGGAAATGCACCAAGGCTGGTTTGCCAAGAAGGGGCTCAAAGCAGGTAGCCGCTTGAGCGGCGTGGCGTTTAAGCCCTAAATACACGCCCACAAAAAAGCCGCCTTCAAGGCGGCTTTTTTTTACTTCAACGGGAATAAACCCGCCAATGCACTGAATTAAGCGAAGTTGCTTTCGGCAAAAGACCAGTTCACCAGTTGGTCGAGGAAGGTCTCCACGAACTTAGGACGCATGTTGCGGTAGTCGATGTAGTAAGCGTGTTCCCACACGTCCACAGTCAACACAGCTTTGTCGCCCGTGGTCAAAGGCGTGCCTGCAGCGCCCATGTTGACGATGTCTACAGAACCGTCCGCTTTTTTGACCAACCAAGTCCAGCCAGACCCAAAGTTGCCCACGGCGCTTTTGACGAAGGCTTCCTTGAAAGCCGCGTAGCTGCCGAATTTGGCGTTGATGGCCGCAGCCAAAGCACCTGTGGGTTCGCCGCCGCCTTGTGGCTTCATGCAATTCCAGAAGAAGGTGTGGTTCCAGATTTGGGCGGCGTTGTTGTAGATGCCACCGCTGGACTTCTTGACAATTTCTTCGAGCGACATGGCTTCGAATTCAGTGCCTTTTTGCAGGTTGTTCAGGTTCACGACGTAGGCGTTGTGGTGCTTGCCGTGGTGGAACTCCAAAGTTTCTTTGGAGTAGTGAGGGGCCAATGCGTCAATGGCGTAAGGCAATGCGGGGAGCGTGTGTTCCATGAGGTCCTCTTGTGTAAAAACGTGAATTGTAAAAACTAAATGCGCGTGGGGGCCGCGACCCTCAATTCAACCACGCCATCGGCAAGGGTTGCTTCTAGAGCTTGGCCTTCTGTGGTTTGCGTCACAGAGGTGATGGCGTGGCCATCGACATCGCTCAACCACGCAAAACCGCGTTGCAGCACCAGTTTGGGGTCGAGCAGTTCTAGGCGCAAGGCGGCGCGGTGCAAGCGTTCACGGGCAGCGGCCGGCGTTTGTTGCACGCCACGGGCGAGGCTGCTGGCCAGCGTGGCCAACTCGTTGTGGCAACGCTGGCTGCGGGTTTGCACCGCTTGGATGAGGCGCTGCTGCAGACGCAGCAGCTGCATTTTTTCAGTGCTCAGGCCTTCAGACGGGCGGCCCAAGCGCGCTTGAGCGCGGTCTAGGCGTTGCTCTTGGGTGTCAAGGTGGCGGTGAACCACGGTTTGCAGCGCGTTACCCCACAGCTGTAGGTTAGACAACAACTCAGCTTGGGGCAATGCACACATTTCGGCCGCTGCCGTGGGGGTGGGGGCGCGTAGATCGGCGCAAAAGTCGGCGATGGTGAAGTCGGTCTCGTGGCCCACGCCGCTGATGATGGGCACGGGGCTGTTCACGATGGCACGGGCGAGGGTTTCGTCGTTGAATGCCCAAAGGTCTTCCATCGAGCCACCGCCGCGCACAAGCAAGATGACATCGATGTTGGGTTGTTGGCTGAGCTGCTGCAAGGCTAGCGTCAAGCTGGGCGCCGCGTCTGGGCCTTGCACCAAGGAAGGTGCCAAGACCACGGGGATGTGCGGCACGCGGCGTTGCAAGGCGGTGGCCACATCATGCAAGGCGGCGGCGCCCAGCGAGGTGACCACACCAATGCCGCGCGGCATGGTTTTGAGGGGACGTTTGCGTTCGGCATCAAACAGGCCTTCGGCTTCGAGCTTGGCTTTGAGTTGCAAGAACTGCTCAAACCATGCGCCCTGCCCCGC
>CANFZT010000159.1 GCA_947451565.1 Comamonadaceae bacterium
CAATGATGGCCACGACGAATGCGCCGTAGTCCGCAATACCAAACATAAGAGACTCAGATTAAAAACTGAGGGGAGTTTAACCGCGCATCCAGATGATGCAGCGCTCTGCTTCCAAACCAGGCACCTGAAGCTGTTCCACGTGAAACACTTTGACGCTTTGGGGCAACGCTAACAACTCTTGGTCGGGGTGTTTGCCCTTCATCGCCATCCACACACCATGACTGGCCAAGGCTGACTTAGACCAAGTGGTGAAATCCAGCAACGAAGCAAAGGCACGGGAACAGACTACGTCATAAGGCTGAGTCAAACTTTCTACGCGGGCATGCAGACCCTTGAGATTGGCCAGCCTCAACGTCGCAGCCACCTGCTGGATAAAGGCTGCTTTTTTGGCAACCGTGTCCACACACGTCACCGAAACTTCGGGGCATGTGATGGCAATGACAACGCCTGGCAAACCTGCGCCTGCGCCAACATCAAGCAAATTGAACCGCCGCGGGTCGCCTGCTTGCAAGGCATCGCCCAACGGCACCACCGAGCTTGTCTCAGGCTGCGCCAACATGGCCAACTCTCGGCGTAGCGGCACAACCACCGCCAAGCTATCGAGCAAGTGATGGGTGAGCATTTCATTGGCATCACGAACCGCCGTCAAGTTGTAGACCTTGGTCCATTTAGCAATCAAATCCATGTAGGCCAAGAGTTGCGCCTGCTGGTCGCTCGTCAACGACAAGCCCAAATCGTCAAGCCCTTTTTGCAGGGCGGGCAACAAGGCGTGCATCAGACCGCCTCGGCTGAATTGCTGGCGGCCGCGTCTTGGGCAAACCCTTTGACGCGCGCGCGCTTGAGATGAATCAGCAGCAAAGAGATGGCCGCCGGGGTGATGCCCGACAAACGCGACGCTTGACCCAAAGTTTCAGGCCGCTGGCGACTCAAGCGCTGACGCACCTCAAACGACAAGGCGGATACTTGGTTGTAATCCAAATCATCTGGCAGCTTGAGGTTTTCGTAATGGGCGGCACGCTCCACTTCGTCACGCTGGCGGTCAATGTAGCCAGCGTATTTGGCTGCGATTTCGATCTGCTCAATGACGGCTCGCGTTGTTTCACGTGAAACCTCATCGCCCGCCAAGGCATCCACCAACTCTTGGTTTTGATGCTTAGCACCATCCAAAGACATTAGCCCTTGGTAGCTCACATCAGGTCGACGCAGTAGGTCAGCCAAGTTGTATTCGCGGTCAATGGCTTTACCCAACACGCGCTCCGCCTCAGCCACTGGCAAGTTGCGCGGATTGACCCAAATGGACTTGAGGCGTTCTGTTTCACGTGAAACAGCATCGCGCTTGCGGCTAAATGCATCCCAACGCGCGTCGTCCACCAGACCCATTTGGCGACCCAGTTCGGTCAGGCGCACATCGGCGTTGTCTTCGCGCAGCTGTAGACGGAACTCAGCGCGGCTGGTGAACATGCGGTACGGCTCTGTGACGCCCTTGGTGGTCAGGTCGTCGACCAACACCCCCAGATAGGCCAAATCGCGTCCGGGCGTCCAAGCCCCACCAAAGTCATTCGCGGCGCCAGCCAAGCTGCGGCATTGAAGTGCGGCGTTGATACCGGCAAACAAGCCCTGAGCCGCAGCTTCTTCGTAACCGGTGGTGCCGTTGATTTGACCGGCGAAAAACAAGCCGCCCAGCGCTCGGGTTTCGAAGCTTCGTTTGAGCTCGCGGGGGTCAAAGTAATCGTACTCAATGGCATAGCCTGGGCGAATGATGTGGGCATTTTCCAAACCCTTCATCGAGCGAACCAGGTCGTACTGAATGTCAAACGGCAGACTGGTGCTGATGCCGTTGGGGTAGTACTCGTGGGTGGTCAGGCCTTCAGGCTCTAAGAAAATTTGGTGGCTGTCTTTGTCCGCAAAACGGTTGATTTTGTCTTCCACACTCGGGCAATAGCGCGGGCCAACCCCCTCAATCTTGCCGGTGAACATGGGGCTGCGGTCAAAGCCGGAACGGATGATGTCGTGGGTCCGCGGGTTGGTGTGCGTGATCCAACACGGCATGTGTTGTGGGTGCATGGACGCCCGCCCCATGAAGCTAAACACCGGCACCTCGCCCAACACACCCGCCGAAGGTGCGCCTGTAGCGGTTTGTGTTTGCACGCCATCACCGGGCTGTTCAATGCACTGGCTGAAGTCGATCGTGCGACCATCAATGCGCGGGGGCGTGCCGGTTTTCAATCGACCTTGTGGCAGCTTAAGCTCTTTGAGTCGGGCCGATAGGCTGACCGCAGGCGGGTCACCCGCACGGCCACCGGCATAGTTGCTCAGGCCAACGTGAATTTTGCCGTCTAAAAACGTACCCGCCGTCAACACCACGGTGCGGCTGCGAAAGCGAATGCCCGCTTGGGTGCAGGCGCCCACCACGCGGTCGCCCTCCACCATCAGGTCGTCCACTGCTTGTTGAAACAGCCACAGGTTAGGCTGGTTTTCAAGCATGCGACGAATCGCAGCTTTGTACAAAATGCGGTCCGCCTGCGCACGGGTCGCACGCACAGCGGGGCCTTTGGAGCTGTTCAAAATACGGAACTGAATGCCCCCCTCATCGGTCGCCAAAGCCATGGCGCCACCCAGAGCATCCACCTCTTTGACCAAATGGCCTTTGCCGATGCCGCCAATAGACGGGTTGCAGCTCATTTGACCCAAGGTTTCAATGTTGTGACTTAATAGTAAAGTTTTAGCCCCCATGCGCGCCGAGGCCAACGCCGCCTCCGTGCCGGCGTGGCCACCGCCGACAACGATGACATCAAACTCTTGGGGGTACAACATAAAACCAACCTTTGGGGTGTGCACACATGCAGGGGGCCGCAGGGGCTGTGCGCCGCCCTGCTGAGCAAGGGGGCGATTTTACAAGGGCTTGTTCAAGGTGATGCTCACCCGCAAGCCGTGGGGGCTTTCGGTTTGCACACTCACTTTGGCGCCCAACAAGCGCACATATTCGTTGACGATGGCAAGGCCCAAACCCGACCCCTCTTTCAACGCCTCCCCCGCCGAACCTTGCACCCAGCGTTGGGTCAATTTCTTCAACTGTTCGAACGACACGCCAGGCCCGTTGTCAATCACCGACAACACCACGGCTTGCGGCGCATCGACAACCGACACGGTGATGTGGCTTTCCCCATTGGGAGCTCGGCCATAACGCAGCGCATTGTCTAGCAAGTTGTTCAAAATACCTTCGATCAATGCATCGTTGGCAAGTGCCCATACGGGTTGGTCTGCACCACGGGCACCGAGATCAACGCCAGCCGCATCAGCGCGTGGCAAAAAGCGCAGCACAGCTTCGCCGACCAAGGCATCCAGCGCGACGGGCTTTTGCTCTAAGGTATGTTGCGCTTCATCGGCCAAAGCCAGGGCCAACAACTGGTCCACCAAGTGGCTGGCTCGCTCTTGGCTTTGGGCAATGCCTTGCAACTGCTCGCGCCACACCTGTGGGTCACTCTGACGCAGACCGTAATCGGCCAAGGCACGAATGCCTGCCAAAGGCGTGCGCAGCTCATGCGCCACATTGCCAGAAAACTCGCGCTGGGCTTGAACGCTCTGCGCAATGCGGCCCAACAGCCCATTGATGGCTTGACCCAGCCGCTGCACATCACGCGTCGTGCCACTGACAGGCACAGGGGTCAGGTCACGCGCGTCGCGCCGTCCCAACGCATGCTCAAGCTCGGCGAGCGGCACTAAGTCATCCTCGATCGCGCGCTGCAACCACGCGGCCAAGCCCATGAGTAACAGCAGCTGCGGAACGATAGAAAACGTGAGCAAGCGTTGCAAAACATGGTCCCGGCTGGCCGTGGTTTGAGCCATGACCACATAAAAATTCCCGGGTTGTTCGCGGTGAATGGTGACGCTGCGCAACACCCGGCCTTGGTATTCAATCGCGTCAAAATGCGGCTTGTAGTTGTCTTCAAGCTGCAACGGGCGCAAACCTGCATGACCCGCCAACAAAGCGCCGCTGGGGCTCAGAACCGCAAAGTACAAAGATTCACTTTGGTCAAACAACACCGTGCTCATCTCTTGCGCCGACAGGCTCAAGTCCAGCGCCCCTGACTCACCCGTCACACGGCGCACATGGCTGGCCACCAAATAAGCGTCATCTAACAAAGCACGGTCAAACGCTTGCTGCGCAAAGTAAGACGCAATGCCCACCACCAAGGCAGAGCCCAACAACCACGTCACCGCCAACGGCACCAGCACATGGCGCAACAAACGGTTGCGCAACGAAGGTTTGCGAGGTGTAGCGGTCATCGGGGTTGCTCCTCTAAAACATAACCAATCCCGCGCAGGGTACGAATGGTGGCGCCGCTGTCAGCGATTTTTTTGCGCAACCTAGATATGAACGCTTCTAGGGCGTTGTCGCCCAAAGCCTCATCAAAACCAGACAGCTTGTCAGACAGCACACGCTTGCTGACTGCGCGTCCTGGGGGCGTCATGAGCTCGCACAGCACTTCAAACTCGCGGGCGGGCAGTGCCAAATCGGCATCCCCCAAAAACACGCGGTGGTGTTTGCGATGCAAGCGCAAGCGCCCCACTTGCACCTCGTCATCCACGCCTTGGCTGCGACGCACCAAGGCACGCAACCGCGCCTCCACCTCTTCTAAATCAAAAGGCTTGCCTAAGTAGTCGTCAGCACCTGCGTCTAAACCGGCAATGCGTTCATCGGTGCGATTACGCGCAGTCAGCACCAAAACAGGCGTGCGGTCCCCGCGCGTGCGCGCTTCGCGCAACAGCTGTAAACCGCTGCCTTGTAACGCGTGCGGTTGACCACTCAGTGGCAAATTCAAATCCAGCAACACCGCATCGTAGGTTTGCACTTGCCAGAAGTGTGCGCCCTCTTCCAAATGACTGGCGGCATCCACACGATGGCCCGCATCGCTAAGGCTGCGCAGCATCACCGCTTGCAACACGGCGTCGTCTTCAATCAACAAAATTCGCAAGTGAGGAC
>CANFZT010000160.1 GCA_947451565.1 Comamonadaceae bacterium
GGGTCGTGCAAGGAAGTGCCCGCACCTTTGCCGCTTTGCCACTGGCCACTGACGTAGTTAGAGAGAAGTTCGGTCATGGGATGCTTTCTTATTTAGTAAATTCAATTTCGCCGTTGGGCAAGAGATACAGAACCAAGGCGCGGCCTTGGGTCACAGTAGGGCGGTGGGCGCTGCTGGGTGGGCAGACGAGCCAGCCTGCAGAGCGGCCATCAAATTGGGCATCGCCTTCGATGGGCATGATGAGGTCGATCTCACCTTGTGGATGCGTGTGGTGTGGCCCGGCCACGTTTTCCATGTCCACCACATCTATGGAGAAGCCATGCAAATCGTCTGAAGGTTTAAAAATACGGCCATAGCGCAGGCCACCGCCTTCGTATTTGCACAGCCAGCCTTGGGCGACGCCTTCTACGCACGACTGTTTGAGTTCGCGGTAGGTAGGGGTGTCCGTGCCCAGGTTTGCATTGAGCCATTCGTCCAATGCACTGTTGAGCGGACGGTCGTGAATCTGGGCTGTCACAGCCGCGAGGCGTGTTTTGAATCGGGTTTGGGCCTCTGCTATGGCATCGGCTGAGACGGGGGTGCTTGTCATACGCTCCAACATGAATTATTATGCTTATACGAAGACTAACATGCGATAAACCGCATGTCTAGCAATATATTGCATGTTCTAGGGTTAGTCCTAGGATTGAACGACTGGAAGAGATGCATGGCAGAGGTGGTTGAGGTTAAGAACCCTTTCTTGGCGGCGCTGGGTGAGCGTGTTCGCGCGCTGCGTGCGCGGCGTGGACTCACACGCAAGGCCGTTGCCGTGGCGGCCGATGTGTCTGAGCGTCACTTGGCCAGCTTGGAATATGGCGAAGGCAATGCCTCCATCTTGGTGCTCTTGCAAGTCGCAGGCGCTTTGCAATGCACCTTGGCAGAGTTGATCGGCGACGTGACCACCAGCTCGCCCGAGTGGTTGCTGCTGCGCGAAATGCTGAGCACCCGCAGCGAAGCCGATTTGCGCCGTGTACGCGAGCAGGTGTCAGTGTTGTTTGGCACCACGCAAGAGGCGGCGAGGACCAATCGCATTGCGCTCATTGGTTTACGTGGGGCTGGCAAGACCACGTTTGGGCAACGCTTGGCCAAGGACTTGGGTTATGCCTTCATTGAATTGAGCCGTGAGATCGAGAAGTTTGCAGGCTGCAGCATCTCTGAAATTCACAATCTCTATGGTACCAACGCCTATCGCCGCTACGAGCGTCGGGCCTTGGAAGAGGCTATCCAGATTTACCCAGAGGTCATCATTGCCACACCGGGTGGCTTGGTGTCTGACTCGGCCACATTGAATGAAATGCTCTCGCATTGCTACACCGTTTGGTTGCAGGCCAAGCCTGAAGATCACTTGTCGCGGGTGGCTGCGCAAGGCGATATGCGTCCGATGGCCGGGAGCGCAGAGGCGATTGACGACTTGAAGTTGATTTTGGAAGGTCGTGCACCGTTTTATGCCAAGGCTGACATGACCTTTGATACCAGCGTCCAGTCGCTAGAAGAAAGCTTCCAAACTCTGCGTGCTCGGCTGCGCGCAGTGATAAATCTGCCCATCTAACTCAATTCGGTCTGCTGCACTGCCGCCCTCAACATGTGGGTTTTGGTGGTTTAAGTGTTTTCCCTTGAATGCATAAAAATGCATGTTTTATTTGGATGATTGCAATATACTGCAACAAAGAGGTGTGCAACCTCTATGTATGCAGCCGCAAATTTGCCAGATTTAACTTGGAGACAGAGACATGAGTCAGCCCACCACGGTCAACTATCAGATGGAACCGAGCCAGTACCAACACTGGTCTGTAAAGTACGAAGGTGAGATCGCCACCTTACAACTCAACATCAACGAAGACGGCGGCATTCGCCCTGGCTACAAACTCAAGCTCAACAGCTATGACTTGGGTGTGGATATTGAGTTTTATGACGCACTGAACCGCATCCGTTTTGAGCACCCAGAAGTCAAGAGCGTGGTGGTGACCAGTTTGAAAGACCGCATCTTCTGCTCAGGCGCCAACATCTTCATGCTCGGTGTGTCCACCCATGCATGGAAAGTGAACTTCTGTAAGTTCACCAATGAAACGCGCAATGGCATTGAAGACAGTAGCCGCCACAGCGGTTTGAAGTTTGTCGCAGCCGTCAACGGCGCATGCGCAGGCGGCGGCTACGAGATGGCTTTGGCTTGCGATGAAATCGTGTTGGTGGATGACCGCTCATCATCAGTGTCATTGCCTGAAGTGCCTTTGCTCGGCGTGTTGCCAGGCACCGGTGGCCTGACCCGCGTGACCGACAAGCGCAAAGTGCGCCACGACCATGCCGACCTCTTTTGCACCAGCGTGGAAGGTGTGCGTGGTCAAAAAGCCGTGGACTGGCGCTTGGTCGATGAAATTGCCAAGCCTGCCCAGTTTGCTGCTGCCGTGCACGCACGTGCCAGCAAAGCCGCAGCCCATTGCAAGCGTCCAGGCGCGGCCGCGGCTGGCCAAGGCGTTGCATTGACACCGCTCAAGCGTGTGATCAGTGCAGACGCCCTCTCTTATGAATACGTGCAGGTGGCCATTGACCGTGCCAAGCGCACAGCTACATTGACCGTACATGCCCCCAAGGCTGCTTTGCCTGACACGGTGGCTGCCATTCAGGCCGCAGGTGCCAACTGGTACCCGCTGCAAATGGCCCGTGAGTTGGACGACGCAATTTTGAATTTGCGCACCAATGAACTCGACATTGGCACATGGTTGCTCAAGACCGCAGGTGACGCCAAGCTCGCCTTGCAAAGCGATGACATCTTGGCACAGCACCAAGACCACTGGTTGGTCAACGAAACCATTGGCTTGTTGCGCCGCACCTTGGCTCGCGTGGACGTGACATCGCGTTCATTGTTTGCTTTGATTGACGAAGGCTCTTGCTTTGTCGGTACTTTGGCTGAGTTGGCTTTCGCGGCTGACCGTGCCTACATGCTCGACCTGCCAGACAGCCCAGAAAAAGCGCCGCATATCGCCTTGAGCGAAATGAACTTTGGCTTCTTCCCCATGGTCAACCACCAGTCGCGTTTGCAACGCCGCTTCTACGAAGAAGTGGGTCCGCTCGAAGGCGCTCGCACTGTAGTGGGTCAATCGCTCGATGCACAAAAAGCAATGGCATTGGGCTTGGTCACGGCCGCACCAGACGACATCGACTGGGCAGACGAAATTCGTTTGGCTGTGGAAGAGCGTGCCGCGATGTCACCTGACAGTTTGACTGGCTTGGAAGCCAACTTGCGTTTCTGCCAAAAAGAAAGCATGGAAACACGCATCTTTGGTCGCTTGTCGGCTTGGCAAAACTGGATCTTCAACCGCCCCAATGCTGTTGGTGAAAAGGGCGCCTTGAAGGTGTACGGCAAAGGCGAAAAGTCAGTGTTCGATTTGAACCGCGTTTGATGTTTTGACGTTGTGCAGCAGGCTTCCCGGTGGTGCCTGCTGCAACCTAAATTTGACCCCACCGTTGCTTTTAATTTCTGGAGACTCTTATGTCCGGTATCAACTACAGCGAAAAAATTCCTAACAACGTGAACCTGAGCGAAGACCGCACCTTGCAGCGTGCGCTTGAGCAATGGCAGCCCAACTTCATCAACTGGTGGGACGACATGGGCCCAGAAGGCTCCACCGATATGGATGTGTACCTGCGTACCGCCGTGAGCGTGGATCCACAAGGCTGGGCTCAGTTTGGCCACGTCAAGATGCGCGACTACCGTTGGGGCGTTTTCTTGAACCCAGGTGAAGAAGACCGCAAGATTCACTTCGGTGACCACAAGGGTGAAAAAGCTTGGCAAGACGTGCCTGGCGAACACCGCGCCAATCTGCGCCGCATCATCGTGACCCAAGGCGACACCGAGCCAGCATCGGTGGAGCAGCAGCGCCACTTGGGACTCACTGCGCCCAGTATGTATGACTTACGCAATCTGTTTCAGATCAACGTGGAAGAAGGTCGCCACTTGTGGGCCATGGTGTACTTGTTGCACAAATACTTCGGTAAAGATGGCCGCGAAGAAGCCGATGCATTGCTGCAGCGCAACAGCGGCAATGAAGACAATCCCCGCATCTTGCAGGCGTTCAATGAGAAAACACCCGATTGGTTGAGCTTCTTCATGTTCACCTACTTCACCGACCGTGACGGCAAGTTCCAGTTGTGTGCGTTGGCTGAGTCTGCGTTTGACCCATTGGCTCGCACCACTAAGTTCATGCTGACCGAAGAAGCGCATCACATGTTTGTGGGCGAGTCGGGTGTGAGCCGCACCATCCAGCGTACGGTGGATGTGATGAATGAACTCAAAACCGACGACGTGGGCAAGCTGCGTGCTGCAGGTGTGATTGACTTGCCTACCATCCAACGCTACATCAATTTCCACTTCTCAGTGACCATCGATCTGTTCGGTGCAGATGAATCGTCTAACGCCGCGACCTTCTATAGCTCTGGCCTCAAAGGTCGCTACGAAGAAGGCAAGCGTGAGGATGACCATGTCTTGAAGGGCAACAGCTACAAGATTTTGTCGGTCCAAGACGGTAAGCTGGTTGAAAAAGAAGTGCCCATGCTCAACGCGTTGAACGAAGTGCTGCGCGACGACTACATCACCGACTCCAAAGGCGGTATTGACCGTTGGAACCGCGTGATTGAAAAGGCGGGCATTCCTTTCAAACTCAAGGCACCTCACAAAGCTTTCCACCGCAACATCGGCTCTTTGTCGGGCGCTAAGATCACGCCCGATGGCGAGGTCGTGACCGATGAACAGTGGATGGCCAAAGTGGGTGAGTGGTTGCCTTCTAACGAAGACCGTGCTTATGTCGCCAGCTTAATGGGGCGTGTGGTTGAGCCAGGCAAGTTTGCCAACTGGATTTCCCCTCCTGTGATGGGCATCAACCGCCAGCCGGTGAACTTTGACTACGTTCGTTTCAA
>CANFZT010000161.1 GCA_947451565.1 Comamonadaceae bacterium
CCCGCCACATTCACATGCGTGCCCCAGCTTTGTTGGTTGGGGAACACCACGCCGACGCGTTCCGCCACGGCTTTTTCAGCGGGGTCAGACGAGCGCATCAGGCGCGCCAAGTAGTAGGTGTTGGTGACGGCAATGCCGCATTCGCCGCTGGCCACGGCTTTGATTTGATCGGTATCACCGCCCTTGGGTGCGCGGGCCATGTTGTCGACCATGCCTTTGAGCCAAGCTTCAGTGGCAGCAGGGCCGAGGTGTTCAGTCATGGCGCCAAACAAGCTCAGGTTGTAGGGGTGCGAGCCAGAGCGAATGCATAACTTGCCTTTGTTTTTAGGATCGGCCAATTCTTCATACGTGTCTACGTCGTCGCGTTTGACTTTGAGTTTGTCGTACACCACCACGCGGGCACGGGTAGACAAACCAAACCAAGCGGTGCTGCCATCGTCTGTGGGTTTAGAACGAAGTTGTGTCGGCACAGCGGTTTCCAACGTTTTCGATTTAACGGGCAAAAACATGCCGTCGACTTCGCCTTTCCAGAGGCGTGCAGCGTCGACCAGCAGAATCACGTCGGCGGGGGATGCGCTGCCTTCGGCTTTCAGGCGAGCAATGATGCCCGCGTCGTCTGAATCCACGCGGTTGATTTTGATGCCGGTGGTTTTGGTGAAGTCGCTGTACAGCGCTTCATCCGTGGGGTAGTGGCGGGCGGAGTAAAGGTTAATGACCTGCTCATCGGCAAACGCGGATGTACTGAACAAACCAGCAGAGACCGCGGAAATGGCCAAGGACAAAACGGTGAGGGTGCGACGCATGTGGCGACTCCAAGTTAAAAGCTTGGATGGAGTTTACATCAAATGCGAATCATTATCATTTGATCTGGATCAAATCACCCTGCTGCAGTGCAGGTTTAGGCGCAAAGCGTCAGCTACGGCGCAGCGTGCGGCTGAGCAAGATGACGGGCAGCAAACCCACCAGCACCAAAGCCAGGGAAGGCAAAGCGGCCTCGCCCAGACGTTCGTCACGCGCCAGCTGGTAGGCCATGACAGCCAAGGTGTCGGTATTGAAAGGGCGCAGCACCAAGGTGGCAGGCAACTCTTTCATCACATCGACCAGTACCAGCAGTGTGGCGGCGGCCAATGGCTTTTTGAGCAGTGGCCAATGGACGCGGCGTACCAATGAGTAGCCGGACGTGCCCAGCATGCGTGCGCTGTCGTCCAACGAGGCCGGCACACGCGCATAGCCGCTTTGCACCGACTGCAAGGCCACCGCTACAAAGCGCACCAAATAAGCCCACACCAAGCCCAGCACCGTGGCGGTCAGCCAAAAGCCCACGCCCGATTGCGGCCATGTGGCTTGTACCCAACCCACGGGCAAGAGCAAGCCCACCACGATCACGGCGCCCGGCACGGCATAGCCCAAGCTGACCACGCCCATCACTTGGCGTGTGAGCCAGTTGGGGTGCAAGCGGGCCTGTGCGGCCAGCAGCAGAGCGGCGCTCACCGCCAATAACGCCGTCATGCTGCCTAGCGACAAGCTGGTGAGCGACCATTGCACAAAGCGCGCCCACGGCAAGTCCACCACACCCTCGCCTTGCAACAAAGCACGGAACATGAACAGCACAGGCAACACAAACCCACACAACACCGGCAGCACACAAAGGGTCCACACAAATGCGGCAGACAAACCCTGCAGCTTCAAAGGCTGTGATTCACTGCTGTGGCGGTCTGCACGGGCGCTAGAAAAGCGCAAGCGCGATTGCGCGCG
The DNA here is from genome assembly GCA_947451565.1 of Comamonadaceae bacterium. Classification (GTDB taxonomy): domain Bacteria; phylum Pseudomonadota; class Gammaproteobacteria; order Burkholderiales; family Burkholderiaceae_C; genus Limnohabitans. Next base: position 1,756 of record CANFZT010000161.1, read on the forward strand.
TTGCTCGGCTGCCAACAACGCCACCACCACCACCAACAGCAAAGTGGCCAGTTGTGCCGCTGCAATGCGGTTGTCCATGACCAGCCATGCTTTATAAATACCCGCGGTGAAGGTTTGAATGCCAAAGTAGCTCGACACACCAAAGTCAGCCAAGGTTTCCATCAAGGCCAAGGCGGTGCCCGCTGCGATGGCTGGCCGAGCCAGCGGCAAGGCCACGCTCAGGATGCGACGCGACAGGGGTGCACCTAGCAAACGCGCCGCTTCCATCAAATGGTTGGCACGTTCCGACAAGGCGGTGCGCGCCAACAAATACACATAGGGATACAACGCGAGGGTGAACACACACGCCGCACCCCACACATTGCGCACCTCGGGGAACACGCGACCCTCCAACCCAAACGCAGTGCGAATGCCGGTTTGCAGCGGACCACTGAATTGCAAATAGTCGGTGTAGGCATAGGCCACCACATAGGCGGGCATGGCCAGTGGCAAGAGCAGCGCCCACTCCAGGGTTCGGCGCATGGGGAAATCAAAAAGCGTGACTGCCGCCGCAGACACCGTGCCCATGCTGATGACGCCCAAGCTCACCAGCGCGCACAACAGCAGCGAGGTGCCCACATAGTCGGGCAACACGGTGCTGGCCATTTCGGCCAAGATGTTGGCCGAGGCCTCGTTCCACTGTGCCCACGAAAACAGCACGGTCAACACCGGCAGTGCCAACAGCAAGGCCAGCACGACCAACACACAGCGGAAAAACAAGCGAGAGCTAAAAACCATGCGGCATTGTAGGTAGCCGCACAGAGCATGGCGTTAATACGTGACGTGATGCACCGTCTCTACAATGGGCCTATGTTTTTAGATGTCGCCCAGCTCTCTGTCAGCTACGCAGAACGTGCCCGTCCCTCGGTAGACCGCGTCACGTTGGGTCTGCGTGCTGGCGAAATGGGCGTGCTCATTGGCCCGTCGGGTTGCGGCAAGACCACGCTGTTGCGTGCCGTGGCTGGCCTTGAGCGTGCCAGTGCGGGTGAAATTCGTTTGGCGCAATCGGTGGTCAGCAGCCTCACTGTGCATGTGGCGCCTGAAGCGCGCCGCATTGGCATGGTGTTTCAAGACTACGCCCTCTTCCCTCATTTGACGGTGCATGACAACGTGAGCTTTGGTTTGCACAAACAGCCGCGTGCCCAGCGCGAAGCGCGTGTGCGCGAGGTGCTGTCGTTGGTCGGTTTGTCTAGCAGCGCGCAACGTTACCCGCACGAGTTATCGGGCGGTCAGCAGCAACGCGTGGCCTTGGCCCGTGCGCTGGCGCCCAAGCCACAACTGCTGTTGCTGGATGAGCCGTTTTCCAACCTTGATGTGGAGTTGCGCGAACGTTTGGCTTTGGAAGTGCGCGGCATTTTGAAAGAAGCGCAAACCACCGCCTTGTTTGTGACGCACGACCAAATGGAAGCCTTTGCCATTGGTGATGTGATTGGTGTCATGTCGGAAGGCCGCTTGCATCAGTGGGACGATGCCTACACGCTGTACCACCGACCCGCCACACGCTTTGTGGCAGAGTTCATTGGCCACGGTGTATTCACCCCTGCCACCTTGCGTGAGGTCAACAACCAAGTGGTGGTGCACACGCCCATGGGCGACTTGATGGACGTGGCCGAGTGCCCGCTGCCTTGCACCTTTGCCTCGGGCGAATGCGATGTGTTGCTGCGTGCCGATGACATCGTGCATGACGACGATGCACCGGTGAAAGCCGAGATCATTCGCAAATCATTTCGTGGCTCAGAGTTCTTGTACACCTTACGTCTGAAAACGGGTGAGACAGTGATGGCCCATGTGCCTAGCCACCACGACCACAAAGTGGGTGAGTGGATTGGCATTCGCGCCGAGGTGGACCATGTGGTGACCTTTAACCGTGCTTGCCCTGTCAATGGCCATGACTTGTGCAACATGCCGTGTGCCGAGCACGAAGCACCGCATGAAAGCACAGCTGCGCCACTGCATGAGCAGCCCATTCACTTTCATGTGAAGCCATCGGCTTAAATCGATTTAAACAAGTGCCCCAGCGGCGTGCAAGCCCCGCGTATCAAGCTTGCGTATTTGAGAAGCGCACCGTGAACCTTGCACCCGGCGTCGGCTTGCCAGGGTACGCGTCTTCCAGCGTCACCACGGCCGCGTGCTGGTGCGCAATTTCCATCACGATGGGCAGGCCTAGGCCAGAGCCATCGGCCTCGGTGCCCAAGGCGCGGTAGAACGGCTGAAACACCAAATCGCGCTCGGCTTCGGGAATGCCAGGGCCCGAGTCTTCCACTTGCAACATCACCACCTTGCCGAACTTGTCGGCGAGCAAACGCACGGTGATCACGCCGGGGTTTTCAGCGCTTGATGGTGTGTAGTTGATGGCGTTGTCCACCAAGTTGCGCGCCATTTCTTTGAGCAACGTGGGGTTGCCCATCACTCGCACGCCTGCGCTGCCGGATGTTGCGCCTTCGTAGCCAAGGTCAATGTATTTGTCCATCGCGCGTGGCAGAGAGTCTTGAATCACGTCGCTCACCAAGCTGACCAAATCGCAGGGGCTGCGCGCGATGTTGGCGCTGCCGCTTTCGGCGCGGGCCAAGGAGAGAAGTTGGTTTACCGTGTGCGTGGCGCGAATGCTGGCGCGGCCAATCAGCTTGAGCGATTGTTTGAGTTCGTCCGCGCTAGAGTCCGCGCGTTGCGCCAAGTCGGCCTGCATGCGCAAGCCCGCCAGCGGTGTTTTGAGCTGATGCGCGGCATCTGCCAAAAATCGTTTTTGTGTGGCGATGGATTCTTTCAAGCGTGTGAGCAAGTCGTTGATCGACGCCACCAGCGGTGCCACTTCTTGCGGCACGGCGGACTCATCTAAGGGGCTCAAGTCGTCGGGTTTGCGCAGGCGAATGCGCTCTTCGAGTTTGTTGAGCGGGCGAATGCCACGCGCCAAAGCCAGCCACACCAGCAACACAGCAAGCGGCAAGATGACGAACTGCGGCAGCATCACGCCTTTGATAATTTCGGTGGCCAGCACCGAGCGTTTTTCTAGCGTCTCGCCCACTTGTACCAGCACCGGCTTGGCGCCCGGCACGTCTACGCGCACCCAGGTGTAGGCCACGCGTACATCGGCGCCGCGCATTTCGTCATCGCGCAGGCGTACTTCACTTGGCAG
>CANFZT010000162.1 GCA_947451565.1 Comamonadaceae bacterium
AGAGTTACAGCAGACTTTTTTTGGATGGTGCCGTCGGCGAGACTCGAACTCGCACAGCTTTCGCCACTACCACCTCAAGATAGCGTGTCTACCAATTTCACCACGACGGCTTTGGGTTGTTTGTTCTACAAAAGCGAAGAGGAATAACGCTTCCTGAACAGCCTCAGAGTTTACCCCGAAAAAGGGCCCCTTTCGCTCTGAAGCATGAAGGTTTTGTGATTACTTGGTGGGGATTTGCGCTGCGCCAGAAGCAGGTACTTCTACCGCTGGGGCGGGCGCCATCACAGCACCTTCAAGCACGCTGCCTGAACTGACCGGACGCAAGTTACCGAAGTACGCCAAAGCCAAGGTGCACACAAAGAATACAGCCGCCAACACGCCTGTGGTGCGTGACAAAAAGTTCGCGCCACCGCTGGCACCGAACAAGCTGCCCGAGCTGCCGCTACCAAAAGCTGCGCCCATGTCAGCACCTTTGCCGTGCTGAACCAAGATCAAACCAATCATGCCCAATGCCGACAACAGCTGAACGACTTGGACGATATTCAAAATCAAACTCATAAAAACTCCGAAAAAATTATTACTTTCACCGCGCCGCAGCGGCGATGATGGTCAAGAAATCTGCAGCCTTGAGGGCCGCGCCACCAATGAGGCCGCCGTCAATGTCAGATTGCGCCAGCAATTCAGCGGCGTTGGCCGCATTCATGCTGCCACCGTACAGAATGTGCACACGCTCTGAATGCTCAGTCGCGGCTTTGAGTTGCGCACGCAAGACAGCATGCACCGCTTGCGCCTGCTCTGGCGAGGCAGTTTTGCCCGTACCAATCGCCCACACAGGCTCGTAAGCCACCACAATTTCACTGATGCAGTGTCCGTTGGCATGAATCACAGCGGCCAATTGGCGCTTAACGACTTCTTCGGTTTTACCCGCTTCGCGTTCAGCCAAAGTTTCGCCGACACAGACGATGGGCGTGATGCCTGCCGACAAAGCGCGTTGCGCTTTGTGTGCCACTTGCTCATCGGTTTCAGCGTGATACTGGCGACGCTCCGAGTGGCCCACGATGGCGTATCGCACCGCAAAGTCTTTCAACATCACGGCAGAAATCTCGCCGGTGAAAGCCCCCCGCTCATGCGCAGACACATCTTGCGAACCCAAGTCAATGCCCGAACCCTTAACGAGTTGCTGCACTTGCGACAAATACGTCGCAGGCACGCACATCGCGACTTGAGCATGCTTCGCACCCAAGGCTTGCGCCAAGCCCTGCTGCACGCCATGCACCAAAGCTTCGTTGGCAGCCAAGCTGCCATTCATCTTCCAATTGCCCGCAATAAGTTTGAGTTTCATCACTTACTCCAAGTCAAAACAATCTTGCCAATATGTTGATTCGATTCCATCAAACGGTGCGCATTCGCAGCACCGTCCGCTGAAGCCGCCTCAAATGTGGCGTGAATCACAGACTTGATACGGCCAGCCTCAATCAAGGGCCACACCTGCTCGCGCAAGTGACGTGCAATTGCGGCTTTGAAAGCCACCGAGCGAGGGCGCAAAGTCGAGCCGGTGATGGTCAAACGACGACGCAGCACCAAGCCCCCATTGAAACCACTCTTGGTACCACCTTGTAGCGCAATGATGACCAAACGGCCATCTTCTGCCAAGCAATCCACCTCACGCGCCACATAATCGCCAGCGACCATATCCAACACCACGTCCACACCTTTGCCATTGGTCAGGCGCATCGCCTCGGCGGCAAAGTCATGGGTTTTGTAGTTGATGGCATGGTCCGCCCCTAGCGCCAAACACGCGGCGCACTTGTTGTCGCTGCCTGCCGTGACGATGACAGTCGCCCCCATGGCCTTGGCCATTTGAATCGCAGTCACACCAATACCGCTAGAGCCACCTTGCACCAGCAAGGTTTCACCCGCTTGCAAATGCGCACGGTCAAACACATTGCTCCACACGGTAAAGAATGTCTCGGGCAACGAAGCCGCTTCCACATCACTCAAACCTTTGGGCACTGGCAAACACTGAGCCACAGGCGCTACGCAATACTGCGCATACCCGCCGCCAGCCACTAAAGCACACACACGGTCACCCAGCTTCAGGCCCGCGGCAGCCAAAGCCACAGCATCACCAGATTCGATGACACCGGCCACCTCTAGGCCCGGCACATCCGATGCGCCAGCAGGCACGGGGTAGTTGCCCGTTCGTTGCAACACGTCAGGGCGATTCACGCCACTGGCGCTGACACGAATCAGCAACTCACCGTCACCCGCCTGTGGCACAGGCCGCTGGGCCACGCGCAGCACCTCAGGGGCGCCAGGCGTAGAGATTTCAACGATGTGCATCATGTGCGCGACCGCCTTCAAAACCTAAATTAGGCTTGTGGCGCTGTGTCGTGTGCGTGGTCGGCTTGAGGACGATCCATCAAGGCTTTCATGGACAACTTCACACGGCCTTTTTCGTCGGTTTCGAGCACTTTCACGCGCACGATTTGACCTTCGCTGAGGTAGTCAGTGACCTTCTCAACGCGCTCATGTGCGATTTGGCTGATGTGCAACAAACCGTCTTTGCCTGGCAACAAGTTGACCAAGGCACCGAAGTCCAAGATCTTGGTGATCGGACCTTCGTAGACTTTGCCGATTTCAACTTCAGCTGTGATTTGTTCGATGCGCTTTTTAGCTTCTTCAGCTTTCGCACCGTCAGTGGCGGCGATGGTGATGGTGCCGTCTTCTTCGATGTTGATCTGGCAACCGGTTTCTTCGGTCAACGCACGGATGGTGGCGCCACCTTTGCCGATCACGTCACGGATCTTCTCGGGGTTAATCTTCATGGTGAACAACTTCGGTGCGAAATCAGACACTTCGGTCTTAGCCTCGCCCATGGCGGCTTGCATCTTGTCCAAGATGTGCATGCGTGCTTCTTTGGCTTGCGCCAACGCGACTTGCATGATTTCTTTGGTGATGCCTTGGATCTTGATGTCCATTTGCAATGCCGTGATGCCGTTGGTGGTACCCGCAACTTTGAAGTCCATATCGCCTAAGTGATCTTCGTCACCCAAGATGTCGGTCAACACCGCAAAACGATTACCGTCTTTGATCAAGCCCATGGCGATACCAGCCACATGTGCTTTCATCGGCACGCCAGCGTCCATCATGGACAAGCAGCCACCGCAGACCGAGGCCATCGAGGAAGAGCCATTAGATTCTGTGATTTCAGACACCACGCGCATGGTGTAGGGGAACTCTTCTTTACTTGGCAACACAGCCACCAAAGCGCGCTTAGCCAAACGACCGTGGCCGATTTCGCGGCGCTTGGTCGAGCCCATGCGGCCCACTTCACCCGTGGCGAAGGGAGGCATGTTGTAGTGCATCATGAAACGGTCTTCGTACTCACCCGCCAAAGCATCGATGCGTTGTGCATCGCGCTCGGTACCCAAAGTGGTGACCACCAATGCTTGGGTTTCGCCGCGTGTGAACAAGGCCGAACCGTGGGTGCGTGGTAACACGCTGTTACGGATTTCGATAGGACGCACAGTGCGTGTGTCACGTCCGTCGATGCGTGGCTCGCCTGCCAAGATTTGGCTGCGAACGATGTGCGCTTCGATGTCGAACAACATGTTTTCGACTTTGACGGCATCAAACTCAACGCCGTCGTCTTTCAAACCCGCCATCACAGCGCCGTAGGCTTCACGGCAAGCGTGTGTACGAGCTTGCTTGTTGCGAATTTGGTAGGCAGCGCGCAGTTTTTCTTCAGCTTGTGCGGTCACCTTAGCGATGAGTGGCTCGTCCTTGGCAGGAGCAGCCCAATCCCATGCTGGCTTGCCAGCGTCGCGCACCAATTCGTGGATGGCGTTGATGGCGATGTTGCCTTGCTCATGGCCAAACACCACAGCACCCAACATGATTTCTTCTGAGAGCTGTTGGGCCTCAGATTCCACCATCAACACAGCGGCTTCTGTGCCAGCAACCACGAGGTCCATCTGGCTGTCTTTGCGTTGTGTTTGACCTGGATTCAAAACGTATTCGCCGTTGATGTAACCCACGCGAGCAGCACCGATGGGGCCGTTGAAAGGAATACCAGAGATGCTCAAAGCAGCAGACACGGCGATCAAAGCAGCAATGTCAGCATCGACCTCGGGGTTCAATGACACGGTGTGCACAACGACGTGCACATCGTTGTAAAAGCCTTCAGGGAACAAAGGACGGATGGGACGGTCGATCAGACGGCTAGTCAATGTCTCGTGCTCGCTGGGCTTGGCTTCGCGCTTGAAAAAGCTACCAGGAATCTTGCCTGCGGCGTAGGTTTTCTCAATGTAGTCGACGGTCAAGGGGAAGAAGTCTTGGCCAGCCTTGGCAATCTTCGAACCCACAACCGTGGCCAACACCACGGTGTCGTCCATGTTGACGAGCACAGCGCCGCCTGCTTGGCGAGCGACTTCGCCGGTTTCCATGGTGACCGTGTGTTGGCCCCATTGGAATGTTTTGGTAACTTTATTGAAAATGGACATGTGTTTTCCTAATTAAATTTGGCGGTTAACCGGTGCAGCACACGATGCCATTCCAGAAAAGTTGGTGCTTTTTTGGAATGACACAGCTGTCGAATCTGCGCCTTGTTGTCGTGCCAGTGGTGAAAAAGAGTGTTTAAAAGTGCAAAACGCCTGAGCTTATTCAAAACTCAGGCGTTTGTCGTTAGAGCTTTAACGTGTTACTTGCGCAGGCCAAGCTTGGCGATCAGAGCAGCGTAACGGTCAAAGTTTTTCGACTTGAGGTAGTCAAGCAATTTGCGACGACGGCTCACCATGCGCAACAAACCGCGACGACCGTGGTGATCTTTGGCGTGTTGTTTGAAGTGAGGTGTGAGTTCGTTGATACGAGCGGTCAACAAAGCCACTTGGACTTCGGGACTACCTGTATCGCCGGC
>CANFZT010000163.1 GCA_947451565.1 Comamonadaceae bacterium
CGTGACGGGTTTCTTTTTCAGCCGCTCGCGAGAGCTGCCAAAACCCCAAACGCACCGTCAACGCCACCCCCACCAGCATGGCCAGTGTCACCCATGCAAAAGCACGGGAACGTGGGACGGAGATAATGATGCGCATGAAATTCATTGTTGCACTTGCCTTCTTAGCCATTCTCGCCAGCCTGGGTTCTGCCTTGGTCTTCATGATGCGCAATGGGCGCCGTGGCAAAACCCAGTCAGGTCAAATGGTGAAAGCTTTGGGGCTTCGGGTGGGTATTTCGATTGTTTTGTTTATTTGTATTTTGATTGGCTGGCATTTGGGCTACATACAACCCACAGGCATTGCGCCCGGACAGTAAACGACCCCACCAAAAACAAAGGCCGCGCATGCGGCCTTTGTTGCTTTTGCAAGCGTGGATTACATCCAGTACACCAAGATATACAGACCTAACCACACCACGTCCACAAAGTGCCAGTACCAAGCAGCGCCCTCAAAACCGAAGTGCTTGTCTGCTGTGAAATGGCCTTTTTGCAAACGCAGGGTAATGATGAGCAGCATCAACATGCCCAAGAACACATGGAATCCGTGGAAGCCAGTGAGCATGTAAAACGTAGAACCATACACACCCGAGCTGAGCTTGAGGTTCATGTCGCTGTAAGCGTGGGCGTATTCGTAGCCTTGCACAAACAAGAACACCACACCCAACAACACGGTGAGCCACATGAACTTGATCGTGGTGCCACGCTTGTTTTCAATCAATGCATGGTGGGCAATGGTCAGCGTCACACCCGACGTCAACAGCAAAGCAGTGTTGATAGTGGGCAACCAAAACGGCGTCATGGTTTGGAAGGGTTCAATGATGCCAGCAGGTGACGCTGTCATGCCCGCAGCAGCCGTGGGCCACACCGCTTTGAAATCAGGCCACAACAACGCATTGTCCAAGCTGCCCAACATCGGCACCGAATGCGCGCGTGCCCACCACAAGGCAGAGAAGAACGCACCGAAGAACATCACTTCAGAAAAGATAAACCAGCTCATGCTCCAACGGTAAGACAGGTCAATCTTGTGACCGTACTGACCTCCTTCGCTCTCAGCGATGGCTTCACCAAACCATTGGTAAAGCACGCCCAGCCAAAACACGAGACCAAAAAACAAGCTGTACTTGCCCCACTCCACGCCGTTGACCCACTGGCCTGCGCCAAGAATCACGAAGAACAATCCCAACGCAGCCATCGCCGGATGGCGTGACGCGTGAGGTACGTAGTAGTAAGGCGTTGAGCCGTGTGAGGTGCTACTCATATCCACTCCTTCTTTATTTCGCGACGACCAGATTGACCAAGACGATCAAACCGATCACAAACAACAAACCTGCGACCAAGCCCACACCCAGCACATGCAAGGGGGTGATCTTGTCAATATCTTCTTGAAACTCGCTACTTTTGCGAATTCCCAAAAACGACCATGCCACCGCTTTGACCGAACGCATGAGCGACACTTTGCGACTCATACGCCCACCCCAACTTTGCGAGACACATCCAACGCAGCCGTTGGCGCCGCTGGTGTTTTAGATCCCACTTCGAAGAAGGTGTACGACAAAGTAATGGTGGTCACGTCTTTGGCCAACTTAGGGTCAATCACAAACACCACAGGCCACTGCTTTTTCTCGCCAGGTGCCAAGGTGTATTGGTTAAAACAGAAACATTCCAACTTGTTGAAATGCGCCGCCGCTTGACGTGGCGCATAACTCGGAATAGCTTGGGCTGACATGACGCGGTCTTGCACGTTTTCAAACTCGTACATCACCGTCATCATCTCGCCCGGATGCACTTGCATAGAGCTTTGCGCTGGCTTGAACTTCCAAGGGCCACGCGCATTGGCATCGAACTCGACCGTGATGGTACGACTCGCATCCACTTGCGTGTTTTTGACTTTCGAACGTGCATTGCCAGAACCTGGAATTTCACGCTCACCCAACGCCAAGATGTTGATGCCCGTGAACTCACAAATTGCTTTGTACATAGGCACCAAGGCGTAACCAAATGCAAACATGCCAGCTGCCACGACGACAAGCTTTTTAAACATCAAAAGGTTATGACGCGTGGCAGACATGATCTCAGTGATTCAAAAGCATGATCTTGGCAAAAAAGCCCACGAAGAACACCACCGCCACTGAAGCCAAGATAAGGCCCAAGCGGAGGTTATTTTTACGTTGATCGGGCGTCATGCTTAGCCAATCACGCGAGTTGCGGTCGCGTCCAACTTGGGTGGGGTCTCAAAGGTATGGAACGGTGCAGGCGAAGGCACTTCCCATTCCAGACCTTCTGCGGCTTCCCAAGGCTTGGCGACCGCTTTTTCACCGTGGCCACGCATGGCTGGTAAGACCACGAACAAGAAGAAATACACCTGAGCAAAACCGAAGAAGAACGCACCGATAGATGCCAGCGCATTGAAGTCCGCAAACTGCATAGGGTAGTCGGCATAGCGACGAGGCATGCCGGCCAAGCCCAAGAAGTGCATCGGGAAGAACGTGACGTTGAATGAAATCAGCGTCCACCAAAAGTGAATCTGGCCGCGTGTTTCGTTGTACATCACGCCTGTCCACTTGGGGCACCAGTAGTAAAAGCCAGCGAACATGGCAAACAAGGAGCCCGCCACCAGCACATAGTGGAAATGCGCCACCACGTAGTAGGTGTCTTGCACCTGTGTATCAATCGGGGCCATCGACAAGATGAGACCGGTAAATCCACCCATGGTGAACACAAAAATGAAGCCCACAGCAAAGAGCATAGGGGTTTCAAACGTCATAGAGCCGCGCCACATGGTGGCAATCCAGTTGAACACCTTCACGCCTGTCGGCACAGAAATCAACATCGTGGCGTACATGAAGAACAACTGACCCGTCACAGGCATGCCCGTGGCATACATGTGATGCGCCCAAACGATGAACGACAAAATCGCGATGGATGATGTGGCATAAACCATGGATGCGTAGCCAAACAGCTTCTTGCGCGCAAACGCAGGCACGATGTGGCTGATGATGCCGAAGGCCGGCAAAATCATGATGTACACCTCAGGATGACCGAAGAACCAGAAGATGTGCTGATACATGATGGGGTCACCACCACCTGCTGGATTAAAAAAGGTCGTACCGAAGTGGCGGTCTGTCAGCGTCATGGTGATCGCGCCAGCCAACACAGGCATCACAGCAATCAGCAAGTAAGCGGTGATCAACCAAGTCCATACAAACATCGGCATCTTCATCAAGGTCATGCCAGGCGCGCGCATGTTCAGGATGGTCACGATGATGTTGATCGAACCCATGATGGACGATGCGCCCAAGATGTGCATGGCAAAAATACCGGCATCCATCGAAGGACCCATTTGCAGGGTCAGCGGTGCATACAGCGTCCAGCCAGCAGCGGGTGCGCCGCCAGGCATGAAGAACGAGCCAGCGAGCATGGCCGCGGCAGGAATCATCAGCCAAAAGCTGAAGTTGTTCATGCGGGCAAAGGCCATATCAGAGGCGCCAATTTGCAACGGGATCATCCAGTTCGCAAAGCCCACGAAGGCAGGCATGATGGCACCGAACACCATGATCAAACCGTGCATGGTGGTGAGCTGGTTGAACAACTCGGGGTTGACCAACTGCAAGCCGGGCTGGAACAGCTCAGCGCGGATCAACAGCGCCAAGACGCCGCCAATGATCAGCATGGTGAAGGCGAACAACAGGTACAAGGTACCAATGTCTTTGTGGTTGGTGGCATACACCCAACGACGCCAGCCGTGAGGCGCGCCGTGGTGGTCATCGTGATCGTGACCGTGGCCGTGGGAATCGAGTACTGCGCTCATGATGTGTTCCTTCTAAACGCTAGTTTTAACGGGCGGCTTTGACATCGGCAGGCTGAACCAGCTGACCTGTCTTGTTCGACCAATTGTTTTTTGTATAGGTGATGACAGCCGCAATGTCGGTGTCACTGAGTTGCTTCCAACTTGGCATGGTCAAGTTGTTTTGACCATTGAGCAACACTTTGATCTGCTTGTTCTTGTCAGCATCCAACACCACGGCCGCGCCGTCGAGTGGTTTGATTGGGCCAGCGCCCTTGCCATTGGGTTGATGGCATGCCGAACAGTTCGCAGCGTAGACCTTTTCACCACGCTTGCTGATGTCCGCCAAAGTCCAAACTTTGGAAGGATCATCTTGCTTAGCAGCCATCTTCTTTTGTTCTGTCTCTACCCATGCGGCGTAATCAGCAGCACTGAGCACCTTCACATGAATGGGCATATAGGCGTGTTCTTTGCCACACAGCTCTTGGCATTGGCCGTAGTAGTCACCCACCGCTTCAGCACGGAACCAGGTGTCACGCACAAAACCGGGAATCGCGTCTTGCTTGACGCCGAGGGACGGCACAGCAAACGCGTGAATCACGTCATTGGCGGTGGTGATGATGCGCACTTTCTTATTAACAGGCACCACCAGCGGGTTATCCACTTTTAACAAATAGTTGTCAATGTCCACGCCTTTGGCGCCGTTGTTCGACATTTCGCGTTGCTCGTTGTCAAGCGTCGAAATAAAGGCGATGCCTTCGCCCTGACCCTTGAGGTAGTCATAACCCCACTTCCACTGGTAACCCGTGGCTTTGATGGTGAGATCCGCGTTAGATGTGTCCTTTTGAGCAACAACCGCTTTGGTCGCAGGCAAGGCCATCAAGATCACGATGATGAAAGGAATCACGGTCCAAGCAATTTCTACCTTGACCGACTCGTGGAAGCTGGCCGACTTATGACCCACCGATTTGCGGTGCTTCCAGATGGAATAGAACATCACACCAAACACCGCCACAAAGATGACGGTACAAATGATGAGCATGAACCAATGCAG
>CANFZT010000164.1 GCA_947451565.1 Comamonadaceae bacterium
CAAGTGATGACGCTGGAAAGTTGGTCCGACGGCATTGCACGGCCCATCATGGAAGTTTTCCCTTACGCGTGGATTTTCTTTATCTTATTCATCTTGATAGCCACGTTCATCATCTTTAACTTGTTCATCGCTGTGATCGTGGATTCCATTACCGCAGATCATGACAAAGACAGCCGCGATCACCATCATCAACTCACGATGCAAGAAGAACTGCAACTGCTACGCAAAGAACTAGCGGAGCTACGCCAACTACTGATTGACAAACCAAACCCATGACCACGCAGCACACCCACAATTCACCGCTAGCGAGGTTTTACAAATGGGTGTTTGATCCATCGTTCAAACATGGCTTTCAGCACATCGTAGAACGAACGATTGCGTTCTTGATCGTGGCCAGTGTGCTTGCGGTTTTGATTGAAAACACGCCAGAGATATACAACAAGCACGCGAGTTGGTTTCATTGGTTTGATCTCATAACCGTGGGGATTTTTACCGTCGAATATGTGATGCGGGTTGCAACCGCACACTTGAGTCCTGACTATGCAGGCAAAAGCTTTCCTCGCCTTCGCTATGCCTTGAGCTTTTATGCATTGGTTGATTTGATCGCCATTGCACCATTTTATTTCGCACGCTTTGTCGACGTAGATGTGGAAATGCTGCGCGTATTGCGGGTGATGCGGTTGGCACGAATGTTCAAGCTCTCGCGTCAACTCATTCCTGCATGGCATGAGTTTCAAACACTCAATGAGGGGCGTAGCTTGCGCGCGAAAATCTTTGCATTGCTGGAACCCACAGGTCACTCGGGCCGCTTGCACGCCTACATCGACAACTTCATCGTGTTTTGGATCGCCTTGTCCATCACCTGCGTGATTTTTGAAACTGTCGCCTCGGTACGTACGATGTTTGCCATTGAGTTTGAAGTCATCGACGTGATGGCCTTCACCATCTTCACCATCGAATACATCGCGCGTGTTTACACCGCGCCAGAAAATCCAAAATACAAACATCTGCGGATGCCGCACTGGGCGCATGTGCGTACAGGACAAGCCATCATCGATTTGCTGGCGATTTTGCCATTCGTGTTAGAGAGTTTATTCAGTCAACACCTTGACTTGCGCTTCTTGCGAGTGTTCCGTCTGATGCGAATGCTCAAGCTCACGCGCTACACCTCCGCCATGGAAACACTTTTCAAGGTGGTGATGCGGGAATGGCAAGTCATCTTCGCTTCTGTGTTTGTGATGATGTTATTAGTGGTACTTACCGCCAGCTTAGGTTATTTATTTGAGCACGAAGCACAGCCAGACAAATTTGAAAATATCCCTCAATCCATTTACTGGGCGGTGGTCACCTTGGCTTCTGTGGGTTATGGCGACATCTCGCCGATCACGCCAATGGGGCGAGCATTGACTGTGGTGTTGGCTTTGGTGGGTATTGGTATTTTTGCGATTCCAGCAGGCTTGCTGGCATCAGCCTTCACAGACCAGTTGCGCATTGACCGCGAGGCATTTAAGCAACGTTTGATGTTGGCTTATGAAGACGGCATGCTGGACCATGCTGAAAAAGAACTCATCGTGGCCGAAGCCGAGCGCCTGCATTTGTCACACGACGAAGTCAAACGACTCACGGAAGAAGCACGCACCGAGTTTGCTACCAAAGAAGCGCAAGACCATACGCATGCCAACGGCTTGGTACTCGACGCGAAGGCACACCCTGCACTTGCTGCTGCGCAGTTCAAACTATTGGTGGACCAGCTCAGCTTGATTACGCAGGCCACTGGCGAAAACAACTTACGCAAGAGCTTGAATGAAATCAAAGCGGACCACCAAGCGGAGCTCGATGTATTGACCATCGTTGCGAAGCGAACCTTTTAAGGCATACCAGGCTTGCGGTTTTGCAACTAGGCGACAGCAGTCTGACCCATTTACGTTTACCTTATGGCTATGACGCATTTTTACGAACCTCGCTTAGGCCACGGCCTACCACATGACCCCTTCAATGCCATCGTCGGCCCCCGCCCTATCGGTTGGGTATCCACCCGCAGTAATGCCGGTGTGCTAAACCTCGCACCTTACAGTTTTTTCACCGCCTTCAACTACATTCCCCCCATCGTGGGCTTCTCCAGCACGGGCCCCAAAGACTCGTTGCGCAACGTGCAAGAAAACGGCATGTTTGTATGGAACCTGGTCACCCGACCGCTCGCCGAAGCTATGAATCAGACCTGCGCCCCTGTAGGCCCTGAGGTCAACGAATTTGAGCTAGCAGGTTTGGCCACTGCACCTTCACGCGTGGTGGATGTGCCGCGTGTGGCAGAGAGCCCCGTGTCATTTGAATGTCGCAGCACACAAATTATTCAGCTTGAAGGCTTGGACAAACAAAAAGTGCCCACATGGTTGGTGCTGGGCGAAGTGGTCGGCGTTCATATTGCAGACCATTTGCTGAAGGATGGCATTTACGACACCGCGAGTGCGGGGCATATTTTGCGTGGTGGTGGTCCTGCCGATTACTTCACCATCGGGCCAGAGCAGCTCTTTCACATGTGGCGCCCCAAAGCCTAAACCTCAAGGAAGCAGGTCTGCGCCCTTGAGGTAATCCATCTTGCCAACATCGACACCGTTGTGGCGCAAGATGTTGTAGGCCGTGACAGTGTGGAAATACAAATTGGGCAACATCCACTGCTTCAGGTAGGCATCGCCCTTCATCTTGAGCACACGCTCGGGGCCAGCGGGAAAGGACACCACTTTGTCCTCACTGCCAGCCAAGCTCTCGGCCTTTACGCTGTGCAAGAAATCAATTGTTTTGGCAATGCGCGCTTGCAGCTCAGCAAACGTGGTTTCGGTGTCTTCAAACTTTGGCGCGTCTACACCACCCAATCGCGCAAAGCCGTTCTTGGCGACATCACACGAAATTTGCACTTGGCGGGCAAGCGCAAACATATCGGGGGCCAAGCGTGCGCTGGTCAGAACCAGCGGGTCAATCTTGCGGGCTTGTGCCGACGCAGCCGCCTTGTCTAAGAGACCGCTCAAAGCAGTGAGCGTACGAATAAAGTCTGAAACAGATGTAGCAATCATGGCCATGGTTTTCATAAAGAGTAAAGCTGCAAATTAAACACCAAGATTCGCCCAATAAAAAAGCCGCTGTCCTAAAGCAGCGGCTTTTTTATCGATTGACTGGGGCAAGCCCCAGCAGCTACGAGTGATTAACCAACCACCATCAAGTGGAACGGCCACACATACGCTTGCAGCGTCACGTACAAGCCCACCAAGCAAGCCAGTGCGATTGAGTGGAAGAACACATAGCGCAAGATGTCGCCTTCGTGGTTGAACCAACGTGTGGCAGTAGAGGCCACCACGATGGACTGAGCATCAATCATCTTGCCCATCACGCCGCCCGAGCTGTTGGCTGCGCCCATCAAGTTGGCGCTGAGGCCCAACTGCTCAGCCGCCACTTTTTGCATGCCACCGAACAACACGTTCGAAGCGGTGTCAGAGCCCGTCATAGCCACACCAATCCAGCCCATCAAGGTACCGAAGAAGGGATAGAACACACCCGTATTGGCAAATGCCAAACCGAGAGTGGTGTCCGTGCCAGAGAAACGTGTCAACGTGCCCAAGCCCAACATCAATACGATGGTCAGCAGCGAGTAACGCACCAACCAGAACGTGCGCGCATACGAACGCACGATTTCTGTGGGTTTGTACTTCATGACCAACGCGCCCACGATGGCCGACACAAAAATACCCGTGCCCGTGGCAGACAACAAGCCCAATGTGTAGACCGCACCTTCTTTGGTAGGGTTAGGCACCACAGGTGGCATTTTTTCGATCAAGTTGTGTAAGCCTTCAATGGGGAAGGCTGGCGCCCAAATGCTGTTGAAGTAAGCCTTCACCGGTGGCAAGCCCCAGATGAACACAAACACCGACAAGATCACCCAAGGTGTCCAAGCACGCACCAACTCGGCACGCGAATGCTTCACCACTGCCACAGCAGGCTTGGCTTCGCCGCCATCAGTTTCATGGCCTTTGAGCGAGGGCGACGTCCAAATGGTTTTGGGTTGCCACACACGCAAGAACAAAATTAACGAAGCCATCGACACGATGGCCGCAATGATGTCCACCAGTTCTGGGCCAATGAAGTTAGACACCAAGAACTGAGGAATTGCAAACGACAAACCCGTCACCAAAATGGCGGGCCAGATTTCCATCATCGCTTTGCGACCAGCAAATGCCCAGATCAACCAAAACGGAACGAGCAACGAGAAGAAAGGCAGCTGACGGCCAATCATGGCGGTGACTTCCATCAAGTCGTAGCCGTGAACCTTGGCCAGCGTGATGACGGGTGTACCCAAGGCACCAAAGGCCACGGGCGCCGTGTTGGCGATCAAGCTCAAGCCCGATGCAGCCAAAGGCGAAAAACCCAAGCCAATCAAGATGCCTGCGGTCACTGCCACAGGGGTGCCAAAGCCGGCCGCGCCTTCGAAGAAGGCACCAAAACAAAACGCGATCAACAGCAATTGCAAGCGGCGGTCATCGGTGATGCCAGACAACGAGTCTTGCAGCACTTTGAAGCTGCCGTTTTGCTCGGCCATTTGCTGCAAAAAGATGATGTTCAGCACAATCCAGCCGATGGGCAACAAACCAGTCAAGCCACCGTACATCGCGGCCTTGCCAGCCATCTCAGCGGGCATACCGTAAGCCAAGATGGCCACCACCAAAGCAGCCACCAAGCCCAAGCCTGCAGCGATGTGCGCTTTGATGTGCATAAAGCCCAAAGCCACCAGCATCACCACCACGGGAATTGCTGCCAACAAAGTCGACACC
>CANFZT010000165.1 GCA_947451565.1 Comamonadaceae bacterium
CGATCACACCTGACTTTGTCTTGCGTTTGGCGCATGCCGTGGGCCGCGTGCTCAAACAAACAGAAGCCCATCCCACCGTGCTGATTGGCAAAGACACGCGTATCTCGGGGTATATGCTGGAGTCGGCTTTAGAGTCGGGTTTTAACTCTGCAGGCGTGAATGTGGTGTTGCTTGGGCCATTGCCCACACCTGGCGTGGCTTATCTCACACGCGCGCAGCGCGCAAGCCTTGGCGTTGTCATCAGTGCCAGCCACAATCCTTTTGCAGACAACGGCATCAAGTTTTTTAGCGCACAAGGCAACAAGCTCAGCGATGCCTGGGAGTTAGCCGTGGAAGCTGCATTGAGCGAAGCGCCTGTGTGGGCAGACTCTGCGAACCTAGGCAAAACCAAACGTTTAGACGATGCGGCTGGCCGTTACATTGAGTTTTGTAAGAGCACGTTCTCCAACGATCTCACGCTCAAAGGTCTGAAAATCGTGGTGGATGCCGCGCATGGTGCGGCGTATCACATCGCACCGAAAGTGTTCCATGAATTGGGCGCTGAGGTGATGGCGATCGGTTGCAGTCCTGACGGCTTGAACATCAACCACGAGGTAGGGGCCACACACCCTGACGCTTTGGTGCGTGCCGTCAAAGCCAATCATGCCGACTTTGGCATTGCACTGGATGGTGATGCCGATCGGTTGCAAATGGTAGATGCACAGGGCCGCTTGTACAACGGTGATGAGTTGTTGTATCTGATGGCCGATGACCGCTTGGCGAATGACGAGGTGGTCCCAGGCGTGGTCGGCACACTGATGACCAATATGGCCGTGGAAGTGGCTCTTAAAAACCGTGGTGTGCAGTTTGTGAGGGCCAAGGTTGGTGACCGTTATGTCTTGGAAGAACTCGCCAAGCACCACTGGATTTTAGGTGGCGAAGGTTCGGGCCATTTGCTGGCTTTGGATAAGCACACCACGGGTGATGGCCTGGTGAGCGCTTTGCAGATTTTGCAAACCTGCGTGCGCAGTGGCCGTGCCATGTCTGAGCTACTCAAAGATGTGAAGCTATTTCCACAAACCCTGATCAATGTGCGTTTACGCCCTGGTCAAGACTGGCAGTCGAATGCCCGCATGAAAGAAGAAGTGCAAAAGGCCGAGGCCGAGCTGGGGGGCACTGGTCGTGTGCTGATTCGTGCCAGTGGCACCGAGCCTTTGGTGCGTGTGATGGTTGAAGCGCGTGATGAAGCGCAAGCCAAGGCCTGTGCCCAACGTATTGCCGATACCCTGTCTGCTTGATGTCGCTCATCGGGGCACCTTTGGGGCATGACGGTAAGCGGCACGCCATAAAACAGGCAGTAAAACGGCCGTGGTGACGTACAAAGCTAAGCTACCTGTTTGCCAAAATGCAATGGGTGACTGGGGGCTTAACCACGGTAAGTTGGAGAGATCAAAGTTGGTCCCGTAGGCCACGCTATAACCGCCGGCCAACCCCAATCCCCAGAGCAAGACGGTGTAGGTGATGAGAGGCAGCACGGTGATGTTGTAGCAGCGCAGGCTGAACACGGTGAACACCTGCACCGCATCGGCAACGTGGTAGACCATGAGCCAGAGCAGCAAGGTGGCGGCGAGTGCGGCTACTTCTGGCGATTGCGTGTAGAGACTGGCAATGGTTTCACGTTGCCAGCCAATCAAGGCAGCCAAGCAGATGCTCAGCAGAAGAATCAAGTGGAGGCCTGCGCGTAGGGCCTGTCGCGCTTGGGCCATTTGTCCAGCGCCAATCCAATAGCTCACACGCGAGCTGCAGGCGATGGCAAGCGAGAGGGGAACCATATAGAGCACCGCGGCCATGTTGGACACAATTTGGTGGCTCGCTGTCGCCACCACGCCCAAGCGGGCAATGAACAAGGACATCAGGGTAAAGGATGTAACTTCTACGCCAATTGCTAAACCACTGGGCAAGCCTAAGCGTGCAAAGCGCAGTAGGGTGGTGCTGTCTGGTTTCTCCATAGGGGCCCAGATGCGGTAGGGGCGATAGAAGTCTTGTGTGCGCAGTAGCCACAGCGCAAGGCTCACCATCATGAGCATCACGGTCAAAGTTGCCCATGCGCAGCCAGCCAAACCTAGAGGTGGCAATACGTCTGGAATCCCGAGGACCAAGACGATCGACAAAGGCACTTTGACCGTCAATGCACCCACCTGTACCCACGTCACCAGTTTGGGCTTACCTAAGCTCTGGTTGAGCGTGCTGTACATGCGAAACAGCAAAGAGGCGGGGAGACCCAAAGCCATGATGCTGAGATACCCGCGCACCTCGTCTTGCAAATCAGACGGTACTTGTGTCCAGTTCAACAGCGGACCAGGACACAGCAAAGCCCACATGCCAATTGCGGCGGTGAAAGCACACAGATACAACGCTTGTCGTACCGAGCGACCCACTTCGGCGTGTCGTTGTGCGCCATGCAGTTCTGCCCAAACAGGCAACAAGGCCTGCAGCATGCCCATGAGGGAAATGTGAACTGTCACATAAGTCGCTGCAGCCACCGCAAGCGCCGCCAGGGCGGTATCTGCAAAATGGCCTGCCACCAAAGTGTCCGTAATGCTGAAGGCCATCACGGCGAGTTGTCCGACCATCACGGTGCCGGCGTGCCGCATGATGGTGGCGCGTTCGCTACTCATGGCGTTATTGAGCTTGACGGTGGTGATACAGCGTCACGTCTTCGTTGTTGTCGGAGGGGCGACGAATGGTACGCACACGGGTCCATTCGTTCAAGCGAACCACATGGCCTAAGTCAGGGCGTGAATCGTTGTCGACCAGTAGCCATGGGCAGCGAGCTTGCTGCTCCGTTGGTGTGGTTTCTGCCACTTTGACATCAAAGCCCCCGTGGTAACGGAAGGCCGTCATTTGCCCCACGTCGAGGCCGTAACTCAACAAGCACACGTTTTGTGTTTCGCTCGCATCTTGTGTTGCCATGATGCTTTGAATTTGTTGTACCCAAGGTTTGTAGCTGCGCGCAAAGTCGAGCAAGGGCAGCCATAGCGTCAGCAGCAACAGCCAGCACAAGGCCGCACCGCCTGCGGGCAACACCAAGCTTTTCCAAAGCGCATGCCGATGCTTGGCGGTGCGCCACACCACCAACCAAGCCCAAACTATGGTTGCAGCGAGTGCCATGACAAAAGCTAGCCAATGAAAGCTGGGTACAAAGCCCGGCGCCAAGCGCGCTACGTTTGCTGCGGGTTGGCTAGGCCAGCCTGTCTGCATGGCAATCCAAATCACCCAAATGATGAAGGCACAGCCTGAGAAAAACAGCAAGGTGAACCAGTCAATCAAAGCGGCCACGCTGCGGCGCAGAGTGGGCAAAGCAAAGGCGGCCAAAGTTGCAAATGCAGGAAGGGCTAACAACAAGGTTTGGTCAGACGAGTGCGTGAGCATGGCCGTACTGACCGTCAATGCGGTAAACCACATGGGCAGTACCAAATGACGGCTCCAATGCAAGGATGTCCATTGACGGCGCCAGCGCCATAGCGTCCAAACAGCCAAAGGCCAAGCCGGCCATGTGAACCAAGCCATCAAGCGCAGCAGACTGCGCCACTCTGACCAATCATTGTGCAAGGCGTGTAAGCGCCAATGCCAGACATCCAAGGCGCTGGCCAGCGCGGCGACGGCCAAGCCCATGGCCAGCAGCCAGAGGGCATGTTGACGCCCGGTTTTCGCAGATGTGCTTCGACGGTCAAGCAAGCACAAGAACCCACTGCCTGCGGCCATTAACACGGCGAAACTGGGTGCGCCACTCAAACACAAACCCAACAAACCAACGCTCAAGGCCAACAAGCTGTAACGGGGGTGATAAGGCAATGCTGCCACGCCGTAAAAAGCACAGCTCACGAATGCCAGTTGCGTCAAGATGGGGCTTGCTTCGTGGGACAGCAGTGTCAAGCCCAAGCATGCGATGAGCGCGAGTACAGCACCATCTGCAATCGTCCGGGCATAGTCTTTGGGTTTGGCTTCGCCGCCGAAGGCAAAAGGCACGGGCTGAGCTTGCGGGCTTAAGGCTAGGTAGTACACACCGTGCCAAGTGGTGGCCAAAGTCAGTCCTAAAAGTAGGGCGAAAGGAATCCGAGCTGCGAGCCCCGCAGACATCCAACTGGGCGCCATTTGAATGGCCCAAGCGCCTAGCCAATAAGGCAGCAAAGCATCCAGTTCCGGTGCTTGTCCCCAGACGCTGGGGTTGAACCAATCGCTCACGCCTTCGGCGAGTGCAAGCATGTGTCCGAATGCGGTGAACTCATTGCCTTTCCAGGGTTCCCGGCCAAATAAGCCTGGTAATACATAGGCAGCACAAAACAACCACAACGCGACACGCGGCAAGCGGCGTACGGCACTTTGAGGAACGATGGCAGGCGTAGGTTGAGTCACGGCTTTGAAATAAAAAAGGCAGCGCGGAGGGCCGGGCTGCCTTGTTCGAAGTGAGCGTGGGGCTTACTTGGCGATGGTTTTGCCGTACTTGTTACGGAATCGCTCAACGCGGCCACCCATGTTGTCCACAGATTTTTGTGTACCGGTGTAGAAGGGGTGTGACTCGCTGGTGGTATCCAACTTGTACAACGGCAGTTCGCGGCCGTCTTCCATGGTGATCATTTCTTTTGTGCTGGCGCATGAGCGTGTCACAAATTTGAAACCGTTAGACATGTCCATGAAACAGATTTCACGGTAGTTAGGGTGAATGCCTTCTTTCATCGCTTTTCCTTGAGCAGCTGCGGTAGCCACG
>CANFZT010000166.1 GCA_947451565.1 Comamonadaceae bacterium
GCCCCTTGGCTCAGAAAAACACATTCAAAGGTAACAAGCAAAGCCTGCCCAGCAGGCCTTGCAAAACCTGCGGGCGTGACATGACGTGGCGCAAGGCCTGGGCCAAAAACTGGGAGCAGGTGCTGTACTGCTCAGACGCTTGTCGCAAAAACAAATCAGCCCCAGTCTCATGAGTTACGAACTGGTTTGGTTCAAGCGAGACTTGCGCTGGCAAGACCACGCGGCCTTGGCCCAAGCGTCACAGCGCGGGCCTGTGCGCTGCATCTATGTGGTGGAACCCGAGCTGTGGCTGCAGCCCGACGCGGCCTTGCAGCATTTTGAGTTTGTGCGTGAATCGTTGCAGGCCCTCGATGACGCGCTGCGTTTGCAAGGCGGCTGCGTTGAAGTGCACACGGGTGAACTGCCCGATGTGCTGAGCCGCATTTGGAGCGAAGCCCCTTTTCGGCAACTACATGCGCACGAAGAAACTGGCAACGGCTTTACCTATGCACGCGACCTGAAGGTGGGCGCATGGTGCCAAGCGCACAACGTGGGTTGGCACGAGTACCCACAATTTGGCGTGGTTCGCAGACTGAAAAACCGCAACCTGTGGCAACCCGCCTGGGAGCGGCACATGGCCGAGCCTTTGCAAGATGTGGGTGAGTTGCGGTTTTGGCGGCCGACTGAACACAATGCATGGTGCACGCCTTCGCACATGCAAGCGCCCGCGCACCTGCAGCACAACCCGCGCCTGCGTCAACGCGGTGGCCGTCCCTTGGCGCTGGCCACCTTGCACAGCTTTTTGCACGCACGCAGCTTGGGCTACCGCGGCGGTATTTCGTCGCCGCTGTCGGCGCCCGAGGCGTGCTCGCGTTTGTCGGCCTACTTGGCCTGGGGCTGCATCAGCATGCGAGAGGTGGTGCAACACACGCGCGCACACATCGCTCAGCTACCACCCAGCGCCAGCCGTCACCGCGCAGGCTTGACGGGGTTCATCAGCCGTTTGTATTGGCACTGCCACTTCATCCAAAAACTCGAAACCGAACCCGCCATCGAGTGGCAAAACATGCATCGCGGCTACGACGGTTTGCGCGAACACGATTTCAACGAAGCCCACTTCGAAGCCCTCAAAGCCGCACGCACGGGCTGGCCCATGGTGGACGCCTGTGTGACCATGTTGCGTGAAACCGGCTGGTTGAACTTTCGTATGCGCGCTATGCTGGTGTCGGTGGCGGCCTATCCGCTGTGGCTGCATTGGCGACCTCTGGGCGAGTGGCTGGCCACGCAATTTTTAGACTACGAGCCTGGCATCCACTGGAGCCAATTGCAAATGCAATCGGGCACCACGGGCATCAACACCACACGCGTGTACAACCCCATCAAACAAGCCCAAGACCACGACCCACATGGCCGCTTTGTGCGGCAGTGGCTGCCCGCCCTGCGCCAAGTGCCCGACACCTGGCTGTTTGAGCCGTGGCTCATGCCGCAAACGATGCAAGCGCACCTCGGCGTCTTTGTGGGCAGCGACCTGGGCTGTGCATTACCTGAACCCGTGGTGGACTTGTCACAAGCCACACGCGAGGCCAAACAGTTGCTACACAGTCGACGCCAAACCGACGAGGTCAAAGTCGCCAAGAAAGCAGTGGTGGACAAACACGCCTCGCGCAAAAACTGGGGCACATCAACACCCCGCAACACGCGCAACAACGCAAGAACCTCAACCGATAAAGCACAAGCAGCTCAAGCGGCCAAGGCACAACTTGGTTTTGATTTTTAAAAAGCCCACACATGATCACGCCACGCAAACGCCTCATCCTCATCTTGGGCGATCAACTCGACGAAGACGCCTCCGCCCTGCGCGACTTTGACCCCGCGCGCGACACGCTGTGGATGGCCGAGGTGCTGGAAGAATCCACCCACATCCCCTCGTCCAAACAACGCACCACGGTTTTCCTCAGCGCCATGCGACACTTCGCCGCACACCTGCAAGCACGCGGCTGGCCGGTGATTTACAGCCAACTTGATGATGCGCACAACACAGGCACGCTAGCGGGTGAGCTGATCAAGGCCATTGCCCAAGTGCAACCCCAGCTCTTGGTGATGACCGCCCCCGGCGATTGGCGTGTGTTGCAAAGCCTGCGTGCGGTGGCACAACAGCATGATTTGCCGCTGGAAATCAAAGACGACGCGCACTTCTTTAGCACCGTGCGCGACTTTGCCGCGCATGCCGAAGGACGCAAACAACTGCGCCTTGAATATTTCTACCGCGAGCTACGTCAGAAAAATGGCATTCTGATGGAGGGTAACAAACCCATTGGCGGCCAATGGAACTTTGATGCCGACAACAGAGGCAGCTTTGGCAAACAAGGTCCCGGCTTGCTGCCATCACCCACACGCGTGACTCCCGACGCCATCACCCAAGACGTGATGCGTTTGGTGAATGACAAACTCGCGAGTCACCCAGGCGCCATCGCACAGTTTGGCTGGCCTGTCACACGTCAGCAGGCTCTGGTGGCTCTGGATGAATTTATCACCCATCGACTGCCCAGCTTTGGGTTGTACCAAGATGCGATGTGGGAAGGCGAAGTGTGGCTGTACCACTCGCACTTGTCTTGCGCCTTGAATTTGAAGCTACTCAACCCGCGCGAGGTGTTGGCTGCGGCAGAAGCGGCATTTCACAAAGGCCATGCGCCGCTAGAAGCGGTGGAAGGGTTTGTTCGGCAAATCTTAGGCTGGCGTGAATATGTGCGTGGCATTTACTGGACGCACATGCCCGAGTACGCCAAAGGCAATGCCCAGCAAGCGCAGGAACCGCTGCCCGAGTTCTATTGGACGGGCAACACCGACATGGCCTGCTTGCGCGATGCCATTAGCCAAACCCTGCAACACGGCTATGCGCACCACATTCAACGCTTGATGGTGACTGGTCTTTACGCCTTGCTCTTGGGCGTAGAGCCTAAGCAAGTACACCAGTGGTACCTCGGCGTGTATGTGGATGCGGTGGAATGGGTAGAGCTGCCCAACACACTGGGCATGAGTCAATTTGCCGATGGGGGGCTGATGGCCAGCAAACCTTATGTGGCCAGTGGCAAATATATCGATCGCATGAGCAACCATTGCAAAGGCTGCCGCTTCAACCCTGCCGAATCCACAGGCGACAAGGCCTGCCCCTTCACCACTTTGTATTGGGATTACCTAGACCGGCACGCCGACATGCTGGCGAAAAACCCGCGCATGTTGATGCAACTGAAAAACCTTAACCGTCTCACGCCTGAACAGCGCAAGGCCATTGCCACGCAGGCACAAACACATCGTTCCCAACTTCATGCCCAACAAAAAGCCCCCCAAGCCTGAGGGCTTGGAGGGCTCTGAGTCGCTAAGCGACTGAAGGCTTAGACGCTAGCCAAAGCTGCGTTGAACGTGGCGCTAGGACGCATCACGGCTTCGAGCTTCTTGGCATCAGGCAAGTAATAACCGCCGATGTCCACAGGCTTGCCTTGAACAGCATTGAGTTCGTCCACGATCTTCTTCTCGTTGTCGGTCAAGTTTTTCGCCAAAGGCGCGAACTTGGCAGCCAAGTCAATGTCCTCGGTTTGCGCTGCCAATTCTTGAGCCCAGTACATGGCCAAGTAGAACTGGCTGCCACGGTTGTCGAGCTGACCTGTTTTAGGCGATGGGTTTTTGTTGGTGTCCAACAATTTGCCAGTCGCTGCATCCAAGGTCTTGGCCAACACTTTGGCTTTGGCGTTGTTGTTCTTCAGACCCATGTCTTCGAAAGACACGGCCAATGCTAAGAACTCGCCCAGTGAATCCCAACGCAAGTGGTTTTCTTCCACAAGTTGCTGCACATGCTTGGGTGCTGAACCGCCCGCGCCTGTTTCGTACATGCCGCCACCAGCCATCAAAGGCACGATGGAGAGCATCTTGGCTGAGGTGCCGAGTTCCATGATGGGGAACAAGTCGGTCAAGTAGTCACGCAAGATGTTGCCGGTCACCGAGATGGTGTCCAAGCCACGGCTCACGCGCTCCAGGGTGTAGCGCATGGCGCGCACTTGAGACATGTGCTCAATGTGCAAGCCTTTGGTGTCGTGGTCTTTCAAGTACAGGTCGACCTTTTTGATCAACTCGTTCTCGTGAGGACGGTAGGGGTCCAACCAGAAGATGGCAGGCATACCCGAGTTGCGGGCACGGGTCACTGCCAACTTCACCCAATCGCGAATGGCCGCGTCTTTGACTTGGCACATGCGCCAGATGTCACCTTCTTCCACGTTTTGGCTCAACAAGACTTCGCCTGTGGCCAAGTCGGTGATGTTGGCTACGCCGTCTTCTTGAATCTCGAACGTCTTGTCGTGTGAGCCGTATTCTTCGGCTTGTTGTGCCATCAAGCCCACGTTAGGCACAGTGCCCATGGTCTTGGGGTCGAAGTTGCCATGCCACTTACAGAAGTTGATCATCTCTTGGTAGATGCGGGCAAAAGTCGACTCAGGCATCACGGCCTTGGCATCCTTCAAGCGGCCATCGGCGCCCCACATCTTGACGCCGCTGCGGATCAACGCGGGCATGGAGGCATCCACGATCACGTCGTTGGGCGAATGGAAGTTGGTAATGCCCTTGGCCGAGTCCACCATGGCCAGCTCGGGGCGGTGCTCGTGGCAGGCGTGCAGATCGCGCTTGATCTCGTCTTGCTTGCTTTGCGGCAGCGTGGCGATCTTGCCGTAGAGGTCGGCCATGCCGTTGTTGACGTTGAC
>CANFZT010000167.1 GCA_947451565.1 Comamonadaceae bacterium
AAAAGCAACCCGTCAACTCATGGGGCCGTTCAGCACCGCAAGAGTATGGGTTTTATTCCAACGTCAACCCCACGGTGAACCACCCCCGCTGGAGCCAAGCCACGGAGCGCCGCATTGGCGAAGACGGCTTGTTTGCTAAGAAGCGTAAGACCTTGATGTTCAACGGCTACGAAGCCCAAGTGGGTCAGCTCTACGCAGGCATGGACCTGAGCAAACTGTATTGACGTGAAAGCAGCCCTTCGCCAAGCTCTGCAACACCGTGGCGCCAAGCCTGTTTTGTGGCTGCTCTGCTTTTCGCCTTTTGTGTGGCTGGTGTGGGGCGCCGCCACCGACGCTTTGGGTGCCAATCCCGCTGAATATTTGATTCGCGCCACCGGGGACTGGACGCTGCGTTTGTTGTGCATCACATTGGCCGTGACCCCTTTGCGTGTGATGCTCGGCTTGCCCGAATTGGCCAAGCTAAGGCGTATGGTGGGCTTGTTCACCTACTTTTACGTGGTGTTGCATTTACTCTGCTACAGCTGGTTGGACATGGGTTTTGAGTGGGGTGATATTGCGCATGACATTGCTAAGCGCCCATTCATCTTGGTGGGTTTTAGCGCCTTTGTGCTGCTCACACCTTTGGCCTTGACCTCGTTTAACCGAGCGATTCGGTGGCTAGGCGCGAAGCGCTGGCAGTGGTTGCATCGCCTTGTCTATGGCGTGGCGGTGCTGGCTGTGCTGCACTTCTTTTGGATGCGCGCGGGGAAGAGCAACTTCGCTGAGGTGTTTGTGTATGCCGCCGTGTTGAGTGTGCTGTTGCTGTTTCGGTTGCGTGGTGTTGTTGGTTCTCGGGTTCTGCGTTGACTAGCAGCTGAAGCCAAGGCGAGCAGCCAGCGCCTGACTTGGCGACATTCGTCGCGTAGCGATGGGAGCCATGTCAGGCGCTGGCTGCTCGTTGTAGCGGAGCGAACGAGCCGTAACGAAAGCAAAATCTTAACGAACCAAAGACTCGCAAGCCATCTGGTCGGCAACTGTCTCACGACGACGAATCACATGCGCTTTCGTCCCGTCTACCAAGATTTCAGCCGCACGCCCACGCGTGTTGTAGTTGCTAGACATCGCCATGCAATACGCGCCCGTCGACAACACGGCCAACAGGTCGCCTGATTGAACTGTCAGTTGACGGTCACGGCCCAGCCAGTCACCGCTCTCGCACACGGGGCCTACCACGTCATACGTCACAGCCTCACCACGGCGCGCAGCGACGGGCACGATTTGGTGAAACGCTTCGTACATCGCAGGGCGTGGCAGGTCGTTCATCGCCGCGTCAACGATGCAAAAGTTCTTTTGCTCGCCGGGTTTCAAGTACAGCACCTCGGTTAAACACACTCCCGCATTGCCCACCAAAGAACGCCCGGGTTCAATCATCAACTGGCGTTGACCGTAGCCGCGTGCATCTAGCTTGGCCAGCAGTTGCGCCCACAGCGCATCGGCGGCCGGTGGCGTGTCGCCGTTGTAGTTAATCCCTAGGCCACCCCCAAAGTCGATGTGGTGAATTGCAATGCCCGCAGCTTCGATGGCTTGCACCAAATCGAGCACCCGGTCCATCGCGTCGAGGTAAGGTGTGGATTCGGTGATTTGTGAGCCAATGTGGCAATCGATGCCCGTCACTTGCAAGCCGGGCAGGCTGGCTGCACGTTGGTAAGTGGCCAAGGCACGTTCGTGGGCCACGCCGAATTTATTGCCTTTGAGGCCCGTTGAGATGTAGGGGTGGGTTTTGGCATCCACGTTGGGATTGACGCGGATGCTGATGGGCGCACGCTTGCCCATGCTTTGCGCCACGTCGCTGAGCACTTCCAGCTCGGCCTCGCTCTCCACGTTGAAGCAAGCAATGCCTGCCTCCAAAGCTTTGCGCATTTCTGCGCGTGTTTTGCCTACGCCAGAGAAGATGACTTTAGACACGTCGCCGCCCGCCGCGATCACACGGTCGAGTTCACCGCCAGACACGATGTCAAAGCCGCAGCCCGCTTGGGCGAACACTTGCAACACCGCCAATGACGAGTTGGCTTTCATGGCATAGCAAATGCGAGCGTTGCGACCTGCAAAGCCACGTTGGTAAGCGGAGAGGGCGCTGAGCATGGCGGCTTTGGAGTACACAAACAAGGGCGTGCCGTGTGTGTGTGCGAGGTCAGCCAGTTTGACGCCTTCCAAATACAAATCGTTGTTCTGTGTGGCCACAAAAGGCGCACCGGCAAGCAGGGTGTGTGTCATCAAACGGCTCTTAAAAATTAACGGCCAGTCGCAGCAGAGGCTGCGGTAGCGGGGGAGGTGGCAGATGCGGGAGGTGTCGCGGGTGCAGCGGTGTTGCCTGGGAGTTGACGACGCACAAGATCAGGCAGCTTGGCGCGTTGTTGAAACTCGGGATCGTTGGGTAAATATAAATTACCTTTTTGTCCGCACGCCGCAAGCACTGCGGCTGCGCACAACGCAGAGGCCACACCCGCACGAAGGCTTGTGCGTCTGACTAAAATCGTTTGTTCAATACCCATGGCGCAAATTGTAATGACCGATCTCGAATTCTTAGACCGCGCAGAACTTCTGCTCAAAGCCGTTGAGTTGGCCTGTGATCGCATCAATGATGACGGCGACGCAGACATCGACAACCAGCGCGTGGGCGGCATGATCACGCTGACGTTTGAGAACAAAAGCCAAATCATCATCAACTTGCAAAAACCTCTGCACGAGGTGTGGTTGGCGGCGCGTTCAGGGGGCTACCACTTCAAGTTTGATGGCCAGCAGTGGGCTGACACCAAAGGCCAAGGCGAATTCTTTACGCGCCTGAGCAAAGACGCCAGCACCCAAACGAGCTTGGCGCTCACCTTTCACGCGTAACGTCACCATTTGACAAAGAAAAAAGGGCGCTGTCAGCGCCCTTTTTTAGTTCTTGAACAAATCCATAATCTTTTTCTTCTCGTCGTTGGCGGGCAGTTGTTCGCTGCTGTTGCCTGAACGGCTGTCCAACCCCAAGCTGCTCACGCCACCGCCTTTGCTGAACTCGGTATAAGTCCAATCACCGTTTTCGTGGCTCAGGCCTGCGGGCGGCGTCGACTCAGCAATCGGCACGTTTTGCAGGGCGTGCTGCATGTAGCTGATCCACACGGGCAAGCTCAAACCACCACCGGTTTCACGGTCTCCCAATTTACGCGGCGTGTCGTAGCCAATCCAAGTCACAGCAGTGAGTGTGGGGTGATAGCCCGCAAACCACGCATCCATCGCGTCGTTGGTGGTGCCCGTTTTGCCGTAGATGTCTGGGCGTTTCAACGTGGCTTGTGCGCGTGCCGCTGTGCCTGAGCGGGTGACCTCTTGCAACAAGCTAGTCATCACAAACGCGTTGCGTGCATCGATGGCACGGGCTGATTCGTCCAACACGGGGGGTGTGAACTCGGACAAGGTTTTGCCCATTTGGTCCGTAACCTTGGTGATGAGAAAGGGGTTCACGCGGTAGCCGCCGTTGGCAAACACCGAATAGCCCGCTGCCATTTGCATGGGCGTGACCGAGCCTGCTCCCAGCGCCATGGTCAGGTAAGGCGGGTGCTTTTCGGCATCAAAGCCAAACTGAGCAATCCAGTCTTGTGCGTTTTGCGCGCCCACGGCTTGCAGCACACGAATCGAAATCATGTTTTTCGATTTGGCCAAGCCCTTGCGCAAAGTCATGGGGCCTTCAAACGTGCCGTCGTAGTTTTTGGGCTCCCAAGGCTGACCCCCGGTGACGCTGGCATCAAAGAACAGCGGTGCATCGTTGACCACCGTCATGGGGGTGAAGCCTTTTTCCAGTGCCGCTGAATAGATGAACGGCTTGAAGCTTGAACCGGGCTGGCGCCAAGCTTGGGTGACGTGGTTGAACTTGTTCTTGTTGAAGTCAAACCCGCCCACCAGCGCATGAATGGCGCCGTCGCGTGGGTCGATGGACACAAACGCACCCTCCACTTCGGGCAGTTGGGTAATTTCCCAGCCACCTTTGGCGGTTTTGGTGATGCGCACCAGTGCGCCTGGGCGCAGTTTGATGTTGGGCGCAGCTTTGTCGGACAAGCCCGATTGCACGGGTTGCAAACCTTCGCCCGTTATTTCTAACACTTCACTGTTTTGGCGCACCACACGTACTTTTTTAGGTGTAGCTTCCAGCACCAGAGCGGCCAACAAATCGCCTTTGTCGCCTTGCTCAATCAAGGCGTCGTCAATCGCATCTTCTTGCTCAGCGGGGTTGGTGGGCAAGTTGATGAACTTCTCGGGCCCACGGTAATGCTGGCGGCGCTCGTAGTCCATGATGCCACGACGCAGGGCAAAGTACGCTGCTTGTTGATCACTCGCGCGGATGGTGGTGTAGACGTTCAAGCCGCGGGTGTAGATCTCGGGACCGTATTGCGCAAACATCAGTTGACGCGCCATCTCGGCCACGTAGTCGGCGTGGGTGTTGAGGCTGCTCATGGCGGTGCGAATCTTGAGCTCTTCTTGCTTGGCCGCCGCAGCTTCTGCCTTGGTGATGAAGCCGTGCTCTTCCATGCGCTCGATGATGTAGAGCTGACGTGAGCGTGCACGCTTGGGGTTGGCGATGGGGTTGTACGCCGAGGGCGCCTTGGGCAGGACTGCCAGCATGGCGGCTTCAGCGATGCTGATGTTCTTCAGCGGCTTGCCAAAGTAAGCCTCT
>CANFZT010000168.1 GCA_947451565.1 Comamonadaceae bacterium
AATCGGTTTGGTGCCCAACACCGAGTTCTTGAAAGGCACTTTGGAGCTGAGCAAGTTTGGCGAGATCGTGATCGATGCCAAAGGCCACACCAGCATGCCAGGCGTGTTTGCTGCGGGTGACTGCACCACCGTGCCCTACAAGCAAATCATCATTGCGGCGGGTGAGGGGTCTAAAGCTGCGTTGTCTGCCTTTGACTATTTGATTCGTCAGCCTGCCACGGCATAAAACCGCTGATCTCTGCTCTGCAGCAAAAGGCAAGTGTTTCGGCACTTGCCTTTTTTATTGCCTGTCAAACGCGCACCGCACATAGGCTAGGTCTAAATCATTGATAGAAACAAATGCTGGACTATTTGAATAGCAAGCATCACAGTTGGGCTGTCACTTAGCAAAAAGGGGCCTGTATGAATGAAAGCCACATCCAAGTGTTCATCGCGTACCTGCAAGAGCTGCTGGCCGATTTGGCCGAGGCATCTTAAGCAGCGCAAGCCGTTATTTTTAACCTCAAGGAGACACACATGAGCCAAGCATCAGATACCGGCAAATGTCCATTCCACGCCGCAGGCGGCACACGCGCACAGCAAGGCACCCAGTCCAATGCACAGTGGTGGCCCAACCAGCTGAACCTGTCCATCTTGCATCAACACCAAGCGGCATCCAACCCGATGGATGCAGGCTTTGATTACCACGAAGAATTCAAAAAGCTCGACTACGCCGCACTCAAAAAAGACTTGGCCGACTTGATGACACAAAGCCAAGACTGGTGGCCTGCCGACTACGGTCACTACGGCGGTTTGTTCATCCGCCTAGCGTGGCACGCAGCAGGCACTTACCGCACAGCCGATGGCCGTGGCGGCGCAGGCACTGGTAACCAGCGTTTTGCACCCCTCAACAGCTGGCCCGACAACGGCAATCTCGACAAGGGCCGTCGCTTACTGTGGCCGATCAAACAAAAATACGGCAACCAAATTTCGTGGGCCGATTTGTTCATCCTCTGCGGCAACGTGGCGATGGAAACCATGGGCTTCAAAACCTTTGGTTTCGGCGGCGGACGCGCCGACATTTGGGCCCCCGAAGAAGACGTGTACTGGGGCGCTGAAAAAGAATGGCTCGCCACCAGCGACAAGCCCAACAGTCGCTACAGCGGCGACCGCGATCTGGAAAACCCACTGGCTGCCGTGCAAATGGGTTTGATCTACGTGAACCCCCAAGGCCCTGACGGCAAACCCGACCCCGTGGCCTCAGGCAAAGACGTGCGCGAAACCTTCGCCCGCATGGCCATGAACGACTACGAAACCGTGGCCTTGGTCGCTGGTGGCCACACCTTCGGCAAGATGCATGGCGCAGGTGATGCGGCCAAAGTAGGCCCCGAGCCCGAAGCCGCACCCATGCACGAAATGGGCTTTGGCTGGATCAACAGCCACGGCACGGGCAAAGGCGGCGACACCACCACCAGCGGCTTTGAAGGCGCATGGAAACCCAACCCCACGCAATGGGACATGGGCTATTTCAAAGTGTTGTTCAAGTACGAGTGGGAGCAAATGACCACCGCTGCCGGAGCCATCCAATGGCGTGCCAAAGACGTGGCCCCCGAAGACATGGTGGTCGACGCACACGACCCCAGCAAGAAGCACCCGCCCCACATGACAACGGCCGACTTGTCGCTGCGTTTTGACCCCGCGTACGAAAAAATTTCGCGCCACTTCTACGCCAACCCCGACGAGTTTGCCGACGCGTATGCCCGTGCGTGGTTCAAGCTAACGCACCGCGACATGGGGCCCAAGTGCCTCTACCTCGGCCCCGAAGTACCCGCTGAAGATTTGATTTGGCAAGACCCGCTGCCTGCTGTGACGCACCCCGTGATCAGCCGCAGCGATGCCACGGAGCTGAAAAACAAAATTTTGGCCAGCGGCTTGACGGTGGCTGAATTGGTACAAACCGCGTGGGCTTCGGCTTCGACCTTCCGCAACAGCGATAAGCGCGGCGGTGCCAATGGTGCACGCATCCGCTTAGCGCCTCAAAAAGATTGGGAAGTCAATCAACCCGAACAGCTGGCTCGTGTACTGGCCACACTCGATGTGATTCGCAACGGCTTTCACACCACGCACCGTGGCGGCAAACACGTCTCGATGGCCGACCTGATCGTGCTAGCTGGCAATGCAGGTGTTGAGGCGGCAGCCAAAGCAGCAGGCCACCCCGTGGAAGTGCCTTTTGCCCCTGGCCGCACCGACGCCACGCCCGAACAAACCGATGCCGAATCGTTTGCCGTGCTGGAGCCACAAGCCGATGGCTTTCGCAACTACCGCCAAAAAGCCTTCCGTGTCTCGCCCGAAGAAATGCTGGTGGACAAAGCGCAGTTGCTAGGCTTGTCTGCGCCCGAAATGACAGTGCTCGTGGGTGGCTTGCGTGTTTTGGGGGCCAACCACGGCGGCAACAAGCAAGGTGTGTTCACGCAGCGGTCCGGCCAACTGACCACCGACTTCTTTACCAACTTGGTGGACATGTCGACGGCTTGGCGGCCCACGGGTGACCACGCGTTTGAAGGCCGCGACCGCAAGACAGGCGCGTTGAAGTGGACGGCCAGCCGTGTGGACTTGGCGTTTGGCTCCAACTCACAGTTGCGTGCCATTGCCGAGGTCTATGCCCAAAACGACAACGCCGGCAAGTTTGTCAAAGACTTTGTGGCCGCTTGGACCAAAGTGATGAACGCCGACCGCTTTGATTTGCAATAAGCCAAAGCGCCGAGCCCAGGCCTAGTGCCCTAGTGGCCTGGGCTTTATTTGGACTCAGACGCCGCAGGCTTGACGGTCAGCAGCTCTGGGTCCACCTGGTTCTCCACGCGGTGCGGCTCTTGCACGGGCTTGGGGCCAAGGCCTAAAAAGCTCAAGCGCCCATCGTTCCACAACCAAAACAAAAGGTTGATGGCCGCCAAGGCGTAGACCACGTTGCGCCAAAAAAATTTCGAGTTCATACATTCACCTTTATTTGTTGAGTTGGCGCTAAACAGGTCGCACGCTCACCTCGGCGCTGCTGATGGCCTCTTGGCCTTGTTCGGTGTCCACCAGCATCGCACCTGTCGCGTCGACACCTCGTGCTACGCCGTGTCGACCATCACTCAAAGTCACGGGCAGGTGGTGGAGCGCATCGCGTGCATTGAAAGCATTTTGTAACGGTGCAAAGCCCGTGCGCTCAAACGCCAACAAGGTGGCCAACAAGGGCTCGGCCACTTTGGTTAAGGCCTCGGGTGCGGTGATGCCGCTTTGCAGGTCTTGCAGGCCCAATGGCGCGGTAGACAAGCCTTCGGCCACAGGCGGGGCGATGTTGATGCCCACACCCACCACGCAAAAACGGCCTTGGTCACTGCCATAGCTCATGCCCGTGGGCAAAGCTGTTTCGATCAAGATACCCGCCAATTTGCCCCAGCCCGTGGGGGCATCAGGGCGCTTCACCCACAAGTCGTTGGGCCACTTCAAACGCACGCCTAGCTCGCCTTGCGGGTCTAAGCTGCGCGCCAGCGACAGGCCGACAGCCAGTGACAAGCCAGACCAATCAGCAGGCTTGAGCATGAGCCCCAATGAGAAGGTCAGGGCATGACCCACTTCGCCGTGCCAAGGGCGGCCTAGTCGGCCACGGCCTGCGGTTTGGGTTTCGGCCACCAGCAGCACCGGCTCGGTTTGGCCCGCGCGTGCGCGGCGCATCAGCTCGGTGTTGGTGGAGTCGATCTCGGGCAGCACCTCGACCGTCAAGCCTGGCTGCCTCGCAACCATCGCGAGCCAGAGGTCTTCAGCGGGCCAGATCATGCGGCTTAGGCCTTTTTAGATTTGGCCTTGTCGGCTTTCTTGGACGACTTCTTTTTGTCGTCTTTGGCTGGCTTGCTTTTGGACTTTTCCGCCTTCTCAGCCTTTTTTGCTTTGGGCTTTTCGTCCTTGGGGAACTCAGACGTGGACGACAACAAAGTGCCACGGCACTTCTTGGCACCGCACCAGCAGGGGTATTCGAGCTTGAGCTTGGGCGTCATGGGCGCGTCGATGACCAAGCCGTAGTCGTAGTTCAACTCTTCGCCGGCCTTGATGTCGCGGATGGCTTTAATGAAGATGCGACCATCGATTTCATCGGGCTCGCAGCTAGGCTTGCACGAGTGATTGATCCAGCGCGAGGAGTTGCCACCGTACTTGGCGTCAATCACATGGGTTTCGTCGATGTGAAAGTAAAACGTGTGGTTGGGGTCAGTCGGGTCGTGCGGGTGGCGGCGCAGCGCTTCTTTCCAGCTGATGATCTCGCCGACGTACTCGATGATGGTCTCGCCCTTGGCGAAATCAGTCAGCGCGAAAACACCCTTGCCATGCACACCAGAGCGACGGGTTTGAATACGACGGCCTTTGATCGGCGCGGGGGTCTGGGCGGAAGATTTTTTGGACACTGAATTTTTCTGTTAACTTAAATACGTACGCATGTGCGTGCGCGCCCGTGGGCGCGCGTGCGCACGCGAGAGAAGCGAATTGTAGTGGTCAGTTTTTAAGGAACTTTGAAATGAGCAAAACCCTCGTGATTGCCGAAAAACCTTCGGTCGCGCAAGACATCGTGCGCGCACTCACGCCTGTGG
>CANFZT010000169.1 GCA_947451565.1 Comamonadaceae bacterium
AACGCATTGCCATTTTTAGTTTCTCTTTTCTTTGAGTGCGGGGACGCTGGGAGAGACAGCGCCCATTGAAATTACATAAGTCAAAGCTTCGTCAACGCTGAGATCGAGCTCAATGACATCAGCCTTGGGAACCAGCAAAAAGTAGCCGCTGGTGGGGTTGGGGGTGGTGGGCACGTAGATGCTCAAAAACTCACCCTCCAGCTTGCTGGCCACTTCACCCATTGGTGTGCCAGTTTGAAAAGCGATGGTCCATGTACCACTGTGGGGGTACTGCACCAGCAAGGCTTTGCGAAAGGCATTACCGCCATCGGAGAACAGGGTGTCTGACACCTTTTTCACGCTGGAGTAGATCGACTTGACGATGGGGATTTGGTTCAGCAAACGATCCCATTGTCTGACCCACCAGCGCCCAGCCACGTTAGACACCAAAGCGCCTGTCAGCAGCAACACCAACACCAGCAAGATGACGCCAAGGCCTGGCACATGGTCGAGCCAATAAATCATGTCGGGTGAGATCAGGTGCAGCTTGGTCAGCGTCCCAAGAAACGCGCTGTCCAATGAACCCACCAGCCAGCTCAACACAGCCACGGTGATGACCAATGGCGTCCAGACCAAGAGGCCTGCGAGCAGGTATTTTTTAATCGGCATGAAAAACCTAGTGGTATTAAAAGTTAGTGGCAAGCGCAACCACCGCCACAAGCGGCTGGGGGCGTGCTGCTGGTCGTGTCAGCCGAAGAAGGCGAAGCAGTCTCGGTCGTAGCTGCTGCACCACCTGTGACAGACGCCGGGGCTGAAGTACCACCCGAGCCGCCTTTGAAATCGGTGGCATACCAACCCGAGCCTTTGAGCTGAAAGCCAGCAGCGGTGAGTTGCTTAGAAAACGTGGGTTTGCCGCACGCTGGACAGTCGGTCAGCGGGGCATCTGAGATTTTTTGCAGGACGTCCTTGGCATGGCCGCAGGACCCGCATTTGTAGGCATAAATGGGCATGGCGAGACGGATTCGGTAAAACCCTGAATTATAGGCGCCCAAGCCCTATTTCAAGGGGCGACCACCACCGAGCGCGCGCTCATTGCCACGCTAGGCTAGATTTAGGTTACACCCACCAGCTTGTGGTGGCTGCCATGCGCGTTGCGAATAGCTTGTGGCCCCAAAGAACCCAACACCATGCCCGTCAAACTGGCCAACACCCCCGCCAATTGCGCAGGAAACTCATCGCCAGCTGGTGTCGCAAGGAACAATCCCCACGTCAGCAAGCCAAGCACCAAGGCAAAAATTGCCCCTTGGGTGGTGGCGCGCTTCCAGTACAGACCAAACGTGAGCGGCACAAACGCACCCACCAAAGGCACTTGATATGCACCCGACACCATTTCGTAAATCGACGTACCTTGCATGCGAATGGCATAGCCCAGCACCAACATGCTGAACACCAACACCGTCACGCGCATGGCACGCAGCTCTTGTTGGTCGCTTTGGTGGGGGTGGAACTGACGCCAAATGTTCTCGGTAAACGTGACGCTAGGCGCCAGCAAGGTGGCCGAGGCGCACGACTTGATGGCAGACAACAGAGCACCAAAGAACAGCACCTGCATGACGAACGGCATTTGCGTCATCACCAGCGTGGGCAACACTTTTTGCGGGTCATCGGCCATCAGCGCCGCCGCTTGCTCGGGCATGATGAGCATGGCGCTCACCACCAAGAACATGGGCACAAACGCAAACAAGATGTAGCACACACCACCAATCACGGGGCCATGCGTGGCGGCCTTGATGCTGTTGGCCGACATGACGCGCTGGAACACGTCTTGCTGCGGAATCGAGCCCAGCATGATGGTGATCGCAGAGGCAAAGAAAAACAAAATATCTTTGAGCTGAGGCTCTGGCCAGAACTTGAACATGTCTTGGCTAATGGCGAGTGCCACCACTTTGTCAGCCCCGCCTGCTTGGTCTGCTGCAAATACGGCAAGAACAGACAAGCCCACAACCAAGATGATCATTTGAATGAAGTCGGTAATAGCCACCGACCACATGCCCCCAAACAAGGTGTAAGCCAAGATGGACACCACGCCAATGACCATGCCCAGCTCCATGCTGATCACGCCATCAGACAAGAGGTTGAACACCAACCCCAGAGCCGTGACCTGGGCCGACACCCAGCCCAGATAGCTGACCATGATGATGAGCGAGCACACCACTTCCACCACGCGACCATAGCGCTCGCGGAAGTAGTCGCTGATGGTCAGCAGCGTCATGCGGTAGAGCTTGCCCGCAAAGAACAGACCCACAAAAATGAGACAAAAACCCGCACCAAACGGGTCTTCCACCACGCCGTGCAAACCGCCATTCACAAACTTGGCAGGAATGCCCAAGACCGTTTCAGAGCCAAACCATGTGGCAAAGGTGGTGGTGACGATCATCGCCATCGGCAGGTGACGGCCTGCAATGGCGAAATCAGACGAGTTTTGAACGCGCTTGGCCGCCATCAAACCAATGGCGATGGTGACCAGCAAATAGACGATGACGAGTGTGAGCAGCACGGGTCAACTCCGTAAAGTGTTTAAAAGTAATGGTGCAGGCGCACAAACATCTGCACGGCCACCACGCCCAGCAAAAAGCCACCACCCACCCACATGAGGCGTTGCAACATGCGGTTGGTGCGGCGTTGTTCTTCGATGAGTTGTTGCAGCTGAGCGTTACTGTCGTTTTGGCGATGCTTCAAAAAGTCATGCACCAAGCGTGGCAACTCGGGCAAGAGCTTGGCGTAGCGGGGCGCTTCGGCCACCAATTGTTTCCACAGCTTTTTGGGACCGACTTGGTCAAGCATCCATGTTTCCAAAAATGGCTTGGCGGTGCTCCACAAATCCAAATTCGGGTCGAGCTGTCGTCCCAAGCCTTCGATGTTGAGTAGCGTTTTTTGCAGCAACACGAGTTGCGGCTGAATCTCCACATTGAAGCGGCGCGAGGTTTGGAACAAACGCATGAGCACCAGCCCCAAAGAAATTTCTTTCAGCGGGCGGTCAAAGTAAGGCTCGCACACGGCACGGATGGCAGACTCGAGTTCGTCCACACGCGTGTCAGGTGGCACCCAGCCCGACTCGATGTGCAACTCGGCCACACGCTTGTAGTCGCGGCGGAAGAAGGCGGTGAAGTTTTGCGCCAAATACTCTTTGTCGGTTTCCGTGAGCGTGCCCACGATGCCAAAGTCCAGCGAGATGTAACGGCCAAAGGTGGCAGGCTCAAGGCTGACTTGGATGTTGCCGGGGTGCATGTCGGCATGGAAAAAACCATCGCGAAACACTTGGGTAAAAAAGATGGTCACACCATCGCGTGCCAGTTTGGGAATGTCCACGCCCGCTGCTCGCAGCTGGTCCACTTGGCTAATGGGCAACCCCTTCATGCGTTCCATCACGATCACGTCATCGCGGCAGAAGTCCCAAATCATCTCGGGGATCAACACCAAGTTGAGGCCTTCCATGTTGCGACGCAGTTGCGCAGCGTTAGAGGCTTCGCGCATGAAATCGAGTTCGTCGTGCAGGTACTTGTCAAACTCTGCCACCACTTCGCGGGGCTTCAGGCGTTTGCCGTCAGCAGACAGGCGATCGACCCAACCCGCCATCATGCGCATGAGGCTCAGGTCTTTGTCGATCACAGTCAGCATGCCTGGGCGAAGCACCTTCACAGCCACTTCGCGTGTGACACCGTTACGGTCTTTGATGACCGCAAAGTGCACTTGCGCAATCGAGGCGCTGGCCACCGGCTGGTGCGTGAACTCCACAAAAATTTCATTGAGCGGGCGACCAAATGCACGCTCGATGGTGCCCACGGCCACGTCTGAAGAAAACGGCGGCACGCGGTCCTGCAAAAAGGCCAACTCATCGGCGATGTCGGGCGGCAATAAATCGCGACGGGTCGACAGCACTTGACCAAACTTCACAAAGATGGGGCCCAGGTGCTCAAGCGCCTCGCGCAAACGCTGGCCGCGTGGGGCCGACAAATCGCGCCCAACCGACACAATGCGCGCCAGCAAACGCAAGCCTGGCTTTTGAAAACTGGTGAGCACCAGCTCGTCTAGCCCAAAGCGCAAAACAATGAAGACGATGTAGATACCGCGCAGCAAACGGGTCATCATGGCGCGGCCTTTTGTTTTTGCTGTTGTACAAAGCTACGCAGGGCATCGACGATACGCTTGGCGGTTTGCACCAAAGTGTGCGCAGGGGCATCGCCAATCAGGCGGGCCACGTCTTCTTCTGGGTCCCAACGCACATGGTCAATGAGCCAGTTAACTTCAGCGGCCAACTGCACATCGCCTTCAATGCGAATGGCGGGCTTCTCGCCTTGCAACACGGTCTTGGCCAATTCAAAGGGCGAGGGCTCGTTCACGCGCAGCACGAGGTCGGCAGCTTTGGCGCCGGAATCAGGCGTGATGAACTCCACCAAGCCCGCAGGCGTGAAGGCACATTGAAACACTTGGTCGCGCCAGCACACTTGCACTTGGCGGCCTTTTTGGCGCTGCAAGCGGTCGCGAGCGGCGGGTTCTTGCATGAGCACATGGTTCAACAAGAGCACCACGCGCTGCTGCACTTCAGCCACTGCCCATGC
>CANFZT010000170.1 GCA_947451565.1 Comamonadaceae bacterium
ATCAAGTCTCGGGTGAGTACGCCATGCTTAAAGCAGCCGCACAAAACGGCTGGCTCGACCACGACGCCGTGATGATGGAAAGCTTGCTCGCCTTCAAACGCGCGGGCGCAGATGGCGTGCTGACCTATTTCGCCATCGACGCCGCCAAGAAATTGCACGGTTTAGCTTGAGGCGTGTTTGCTGCGTGAGTTAGCCCAAATGTTTGCCAAAGAAAGCCAAAGTTCGCACCAACGCCAACTTGGCTGACGCCTCTTGGTAAGCACCACGGTGGTCGCAATTAAAGCCGTGGTTAGCGGGATACAAATGCACCTCCACCTCTGGGTGCGCGTGTTTGAACTTTTCCACCGTGTCTAGCGGAATCCAATGGTCTTCTTCGGCGTAATGCGCTAACACAGGGCAATTGGGATGGCGCGCAATTTCTTCGTCCGTCGTCGAGCCGCCACCGTAATACGGCACTGCCGCGCTGAGGCCTTTCACCAGCGCGGCAGCACGCCACGCCAACAACCCGCCCCAGCAATACCCCACAATGCCCACTTTGCCGCCACTGGTCTTAGCTGCATAGTCCACGGCCGCCTGAATGTCAGCCATCGCGCCAGGTGCGGGCAAAGCCTCAACCGCGGTTTTAAGTGCCATGCCTGCTTGCATGTCATCGGGCGTGTAACCCAGCTCCACACCATGTTTGGCTCGGTGAAAGGTCGCAGGCGCCACGGCCAAATAGCCTTGTGCCGCATAGCCATCGGCCACTTCGCGAATGTGCGCGTTGACACCAAAGATTTCTTGCACCACCACCACCGCCCCTTTGGGCGTGCCCTTGGGTTGCGCCACATAGGCAGGGAAAACAAAGCCGTCAGCAGAAGTCAAATTAACTGTCATCACAAGATCTCCTCAAAAATTTTAAAAGTGGATGTCAAACAGCTTACTGGGTTTTCAATCGCTTGGTGCTATCGTGCGGCCGATTAAGTTTGCTCAACCGGATTGAGGAGAGAACGATGAAGCCCGTACTTTTGATCACTGGCGCCAGTCGCGGCATCGGCGCCGCCACCGCCATTTTGGCGGCGCAACAAGGCTGGGCAGTGGCCGTGAATTACGCCAGCAATGAGAAAGCCGCCGACCGCGTGGTCCAACAAATTCAAGCCGCAGGCGGCACGGCCATCGCCGTACAAGCCGATGTGGGCGACGAAGCGGACATCTTGCGCATGTTTACGGAAGTCGATGCCAAGCTGGGCCGTATTTCTGGCCTCGTTAACAACGCAGGGGTGGTGGACGTGACGGCCAAAGTCGAAACCCAAAGCTGGGCGCGCTGGGAGCGCATGATGCGCATCAACGTCCTGGGTTCGTTCGCCTGCGCGCGTGAGGCTGTGCGCCGCATGAGCACGGCGCATGGCGGCTCGGGCGGCAGCATTGTCAACGTGTCCAGCGCTGCGGCGCGCTTGGGCGCGCCCGGCCAATACGTGGATTACGCTGCGGCCAAAAGCGCCATAGATGCCTTCAGCATCGGTTTAGCCAAAGAAGTGGCGGCTGAAGGCATTCGCGTCAACGCCGTGCGTCCGGGCCTGATTGACACCGACATCCATGCGTCCGGCGGCTTGCCTAACCGCGTGCGCGACTTGGCGCACTTGGTTCCCATGCAACGCGGCGGCACTTCAGAAGAAGTAGCGCAAGCCATTGTGTGGCTGCTGAGCGATGCATCCAGCTACACCACGATGAGCTTGATGGAGGTCTCTGGCGGTCGTTAAGCCGCAAAACCTACCGCCAAAACCTTGCGCAAATAGTCCACAAACGCCGTCACCGCCCGCGGCACATGCGGGGAATACGGACGGATGGCATACAACTGTTCAGCAAAAGCGCCAACCGGCTTCCAATCTGGCAACACTTGCACCAACTTGCCTTGTTGCAGTGAGGCTTGCGCGCTGAAGTCAGGCAGTAACGCAATGCCCAGCCCCGTCAATGCCGCTTCACGCAACGCCTCGCTGTTGTTCGCCGCGAGTTGTCCCGTCACCGGCACGGTGATGCGCTCGTCTTTGGACTTGTCTTTTGCTTTGGACAGCACCCGCTCCAGGGTCCAAGTCGGTGTGTCTTGTGCGCGCAGGTAATGCAAACAGTTGTGCGCTTGCAAATCAGCCGGTGTTTGCGGCGTGCCCGCGCGGCGTAAATAGGTTTTGCTAGCGACCAGCACGGAGTGCGTGTGGCACAAAGTCCACGCCACATGCGTGTCGGGCGGTCGCGCCGTGTGTCGGATGGCCAAGTCAAAGCCCTCGTTCGCCAAACTGCTGAGGCGGTCCGACATGTCCAGCTCGATGCGCACATCGGGGTACTCGCGCAAGAAGTCCGCCAAGCGCGGCGCGAGCTGTTGCCGAGCAAAGGCCACGGGTGCCGTCACCCGCAACAAGCCGCTGGGCACACCCGCCAAGTCGCGCACTTGGGCGAAGCTGTGTTCAATTTGCTCAAACGACGCGCGGGTGTCGTCCACCAGCCGCTGGCCCGCCTCGGTCAAGCGCACGCTGCGGGTGGTACGTTGGACCAATGGCACACGCGCGGCGCGCTCCAGCTCAGCAATGCGTTGGCTCATCGCCGCTTTGCTCACGCCTAAGCGCGTCGCTGCAGCGGTGTAACTGCCTTGTTGGGCCAACACACTCAACCA
Source organism: Comamonadaceae bacterium (assembly GCA_947451565.1). Lineage (GTDB taxonomy): Bacteria > Pseudomonadota > Gammaproteobacteria > Burkholderiales > Burkholderiaceae_C > Limnohabitans. The sequence continues at coordinate 2,642 of CANFZT010000170.1, forward strand.
ATGCAGGTGGTGCCAGAGCTCGCTGATTTTTTGATCATTCATAGGTTGATTGTTCACTATTTTGAACAATCAATTCAAGCTTGGGCGCTTGTTTGATGCACACGCCCTGCCTACACTGCGTCATCTTTTCTACACAACGAGACACACCATGACACAAACTCACATTGCGCACTACATCAACGGCGCCGTGGCCAATGGCAGCAGCACACGTACACAGCCGGTGTACAACCCCGCCACAGGCGCCGTCACAGGCAACGTCAGTTTGGCCAATGTGAACGACGTCCATGCCGCCGTCGCCGCTGCGCAAAAAGCATTTCCCGCTTGGGCCGACACACCTCCCCTGCGTCGTGCTCGCGTGATGTTCAAGTTCTTGGAATTGCTCAACGCCAACAAAGACAAACTGGCGCACATGATCACCGCTGAACACGGCAAGGTGTTCACCGATGCGCAAGGCGAAGTGAGTCGTGGCATTGACATTGTGGAGTTCGCCACAGGCATTCCCCAGTTGCTCAAGGGTGACTTCACCGAACAAGTCTCCACCGGCATCGATAACTGGACCATGCGCCAGCCCCTCGGCGTGGTGGCCGGCATCACCCCTTTCAACTTCCCCGTCATGGTGCCCGCTTGGATGTTCCCCGTGGCCATCGCCGCAGGCAACACCTTTGTGCTCAAGCCCAGCCCGATTGACCCCACCCCCGCGCTTTTCATGGCCGAGTTGCTCAAACAAGCGGGCCTGCCCGACGGCGTGTTCAACGTGGTGCAAGGCGACAAAGAAGCGGTGGACGCCTTGTTGGTTCACCCCGATGTGAAAGCCGTGAGCTTTGTCGGCTCCACGCCCATCGCCAACTACATCTATGAAACTGGTGCCCACCACGGCAAACGTGTGCAAGCCTTGGGCGGTGCAAAAAACCACATGGTGGTCATGCCCGATGCCGACATCGACCAAGCCGTAGACGCCCTCATTGGTGCCGCCTACGGCTCTGCGGGCGAGCGCTGCATGGCCATCAGCGTGGCCGTGTTGGTGGGTGATGTGGCCGAGCGCCTCATGCCCAAACTGATTGAACGCACCAAAGCCTTGAAGGTGTTGAACGGTACCAACCTTGCCGCCGAAATGGGCCCCATCGTGACTGACATCGCGCACAAACGCATCACCGGTTACATCGAACAAGGTGTGAAAGAAGGCGCACGCTTGTTGGTCGATGGCCGCAACTTTGACGGCGCATCTGCTGGCGAAGGCTGCAAAGACGGCTTCTGGATGGGCGGTACCTTATTTGACAACGTGACGCCTGACATGCGCATTTACAAAGAAGAAATCTTTGGCCCCGTGTTGAGCTGCCTGCGTGTCGCTGACTTGGCACAAGCCGTGGACCTCATCAACGCGCACGAGTTCGGCAATGGCGTGAGCTGCTTCACCCGCGACGGCAACGTCGCCCGCGAGTTTGCACGCCACATCCAAGTGGGCATGGTCGGCATCAACGTGCCAATTCCAGTGCCCATGGCATGGCACGGCTTTGGTGGCTGGAAGAAGAGCTTGTTTGGCGACATGCACGCCTACGGCGAAGAGGGTGTGCGCTTCTACACCAAGCAAAAGAGCGTCATGCAGCGCTGGCCTGAGAGCATTGGCAAGGGCGCTGAGTTTGTGATGCCGACGTCTAAGTAACTGATTGCGCTCTGTGGGTGGCGCTGTTGCATGTGCATCGGCAGCTTGGGGTGGCATGTTTTGCTCCTCGTCTGCTGCGCATCCGAATGTCGCGGCAACATGCCACCCCAATCTACCGCTGCTACACACAAAGGCGCTGCGAGCTCAGAAACGCATGATGTGATGGACCAATGCTGCATAGCAGCGAGGCCCATGTTGTCAGAGAAGGGGCGGGCTGGGCGGTGTGTTGCAGCGACATTCGGATGCGCAGCAGACGAGGAGCAAAACACACTGCCC
>CANFZT010000171.1 GCA_947451565.1 Comamonadaceae bacterium
CACACATCAAAGAAGTGGTGGCTTATGGTGACCAGCGCGAAAAAGTGTGCGTGATGATCAACATCGACTTTGATGCGGTGGGCAACTGGGCCGAGCGCCGCAATTTGCCCTATGCCGGTTACACCGACCTGGCTCAAAAGCCAGAGGTGTATGGCCTCATCAAAGAATGCGTCGAAAAGGTAAATGCCGATTTGGCCGCAGACGAGTTGTTGGCGGGTAGCCAAGTGAGTCGCTTCCTTGTGTTGCACAAAGAACTCGATGCCGATGACGGTGAACTCACCCGTACCAACAAAGTGCGTCGTGGCTTTATTGCAGAAAAATACGACGCCCTGGTGGGTGCGCTGTACAACGGTGCTACCGAGCAATTCATTGAAACCGTGGTGAAGTTTGAAGACGGTCGCACAGGCAGCGTGAGCGCGACATTGAAACTGTCCGATGCCAAAACCTTTGCACCCGTGGGGAAAGCAGCATGAGTAAAAAAATCGGTGACGTCATCCTTGACGTCAAAAACATCAGTTTGCGTTTCGGTGGCGTCAAGGCGCTGACCGATATTTCGTTCAACGTCAAAGAGCACGAAGTGCGCGCCATCATTGGCCCCAACGGCGCTGGCAAGAGCTCCATGCTCAACTGTATTAACGGCGTGTACGCCCCGCAAGAAGGCTCCATCACGTTCCGCGGTGAAACCTTTGGCCACATGGACAGCCATCAAGTGGCCACCATGGGCATTGCGCGCACCTTCCAAAACTTGGCCTTGTTCAAAGGCATGAGCGTGATTGACAACATCATGACGGGGCGCAATCTGCGCATCAAGAGCAATCTGTTCATGCAGGCCTTGCGCATCGGTCCCGCTCAGCGCGAAGAAGAAGCGCATCGCGAAAAGGTGGAACACATCATCGACTTCCTTGAAATTCAAGCGCACCGCAAAACTCCTGTGGGCCAGTTGCCCTACGGTTTGCAAAAGCGTGTTGACTTAGGTCGTGCGTTGGCGATGGAGCCACAAGTGCTGTTGCTCGACGAACCCATGGCTGGCATGAACGTGGAAGAAAAACAAGACATGTGCCGCTTCATCTTGGATGTGAACGAAGAGTTCGGTACCACCATCGTGTTGATTGAACACGACATGGGCGTGGTGATGGACATTTCTGACCGTGTGGTCGTGCTCGACTACGGCAAGAAGATTGGCGACGGCGCTCCCGATGAGGTGCGCAACAACGAGGAAGTCATCAGCGCTTACCTCGGCACTTCACACTAAGGACAAGAACATGGCATTTTTTCTAGAAGCCCTTTTTGGCGGTCTGATGGCCGGCATGTTGTATTCATTGGTGGCGCTGGGTTTTGTGTTGATTTTCAAAGCTTCAGGCGTTTTCAACTTCGCACAAGGTGCGATGGTGTTGTTTGCCGCGTTGGCCATGGCTCGCTTCTCCGAGTGGGTGCCGGGTTGGCTGGGTATCGACAGTCAATTTTTGGCCAATGTGATTGCCTTCGTGTTGGCAGGCGCTTGCATGTTTGTGTTGGCTTGGACCATTGAGCGCTTGGTGTTGCGCCACTTGGTCAACCAAGAAGGCGTCACGTTGTTGATGGCTACCTTAGGCATTACCTACTTCTTGGATGGTTTGGGCCAGGGCATCTTTGGCAGCGACATCTACAAGATTGATGTGGGAATGCCTAAAGACCCCGTGTTCTTGTTGGGCTCGATCTTTGAAGGTGGCGTCATGATCAACCTTGAAGACGTCTATGCCGCTTGCATTGCCGCTTTGCTGGTGTTTGTGCTGTCGATGTTTTTCCAAAAAACCACCACAGGTCGTGCGCTGCGCGCGGTGGCAGACGACCATCAAGCCGCTCAGTCGATTGGTATTCCCCTCAACCGCATTTGGGTCATCGTGTGGTTTGTGGCAGGTTTGACGGCGCTCGTGGCGGGCATCATCTGGGGCTCCAAGATGGGCGTGCAGTTCTCGCTCACCACCGTGGCTTTACGTGCCTTGCCTGTGATTATTTTGGGTGGCTTGACATCCGTACCTGGCGCCATCATCGGCGGCTTGATCATCGGTGTGGGCGAAAAGCTCTCCGAGGTGTATGTCGGCCCGATGGTGGGTGGCGGTATTGAGATTTGGTTTGCGTATGTGCTGGCCTTGGTGTTCTTGTTGTTCCGCCCACAAGGTTTGTTCGGCGAGAAAATTATTGACCGCGTGTAAGGAGAAAAATAAATGTTTTACAGAGAAAACGGTCAATTCAAAACCAGCTATCGCGCGGATCAGCAGATCTTCCCGATCACGCAAGATCGCTGGATGATCCTTGCACTTGTGCTGTTCGCCTTCATCGGTATTCCTGCGATGGTGGACGAGTACATGTACCGCGCCATTTTGATTCCCTTCCTCATTTTGTCGTTGGCGGCTTTGGGGGTGAACATCTTGGTGGGCTACTGCGGTCAGATTTCTTTGGGTTCTGGCGCTTTCATGGCGGTGGGGGCCTATATGGCCTACAACACCTACATCCGCATCGAGGGGGTGCCGCTCATCTTGGCATTGCTGTCGGGTGGATTCTTCGCCACGCTGGTGGGTATCTTTTTTGGTATTCCAAGCTTGCGTGTGAAGGGCTTGTATTTGGCGGTTGCTACGCTCGCTGCCCAGTTTTTCTGTGATTGGGCGTTCTTGCGCATTGGCTGGTTTACCAACAACAACGCATCAGGCTCGGTGTCGGTCTCGAACTTGAGCGTGATGGGTTTACCCATTGGCACGCCCGTTGAAAAGTACCTGTTCTGCTTGTCTTTCTTGGTGGTGTTTGGCTTGTTGGCCAAAAACTTAGTCCGCTCGGCCATTGGCCGTGAGTGGATGGCCATTCGCGACATGGACGTGGCGGCTGCGGTGATTGGCATTCGCCCTGTTTATGCCAAGCTCAGCGCGTTTGCGGTCAGCTCATTCATCGTGGGTGTGGCAGGAGCCTTGTGGGGCTTCATTCACCTGGGTTCATGGGAGCCGGCTGCGTTCTCAATTGATCGCAGCTTCCAGTTGCTGTTCATGGTCATCATTGGCGGCATGGGCTCCATCATGGGCAGCTTCTTTGGCGCAGCTTTCATCGTGATCTTGCCTATCTTTTTGAACCAATTCTTGCCCTTGTTTGGTGAGGTGTTTGGTGTCGCCATTTCCACAGCCACGGTGTCGCATGTGGAGTCCATGGTTTTCGGCGCATTGATTGTTTGGTTTTTGATTGTTGAGCCTCACGGCTTGGCAAAGCTGTGGTCCATCGCCAAACAAAAGCTTCGCTTGTGGCCTTTCCCGCATTAATTTTCCTTGACCTTCATAAAACTTTTAACAGGAGACAATCCAATGAAATTTCATCAAATCACCACAGCCGTGACCTTGGTTGCTGCGGCCCTTACGGGCAGCTTGGTCAGCACGCAAGCTGCCGCACAAGCCAAAGAGCAGTTTTTCCCTGCTCTGGTGTATCGCACCGGTGCTTATGCCCCTAACGGCATTCCATTTGCCAACGGCTTCATTGACTACCTCAAGCTCACCAATGAGCGCGGTGGCATCAATGGTGTCAAAGTTATCTACGAAGAATGTGAAACCGCTTACGCCACAGACCGTGGTGTGGAGTGTTACGAACGTCTGAAGGGCAAGAACGGCGGCGCAACCGTGTTCCAACCTTTGTCGACCGGCATCACCTTTGCCTTGACTGAAAAAGCACCGATCGACAAGATCCCTGTCTTGACACCCGGCTTGGGCCGCAGCGAGTCACAAGACGGTGGCGTGTTCAAGTGGAACTTCCCCTTGGCAGGCACCTATTGGGTGGCGGCTGACACCATCATTCAAGACATCGGCAAGCGCGAAGGCGGCCTTGACAAACTCAAGGGCAAAAAGATTGCGCTGATGTACCACGACAGCCCCTTCGGCAAAGAAGCCATTCCTATGTTGCAAGAGCGTGCAGCTTTGCACGGCTTTCAACTCAGCTTGTTGCCTGTGACACACCCAGGCGTGGAGCAAAAGTCCACTTGGTTGCAAATTCGCCAAAACCGTCCTGACTACGTGGTCAACTGGGGTTGGGGTGTGATGAACTCCACCGCTTTGAAAGAAGCCCAAGCCACCGGCTATCCACGCGAAAAAATGTACGGCGTGTGGTGGGCAGGTGCTGAGCCAGACGTCAAAGACGTGGGTCAAGGTGCCAAGGGTTACACCGCGGTGATGATGCAGCACGGCGCAGAGAAGAAGTCTGACGTGGTGAAAGAAATTCTCGCCAAAGTTCACGGTAAAAAGCAAGGTACAGGCCCCATCGAAGAAGTGGGTGATGTGCTTTACATGCGTGGCGTGCAAGCGGCGATGTATGGCATTGAAGGTGTGCGCGCCGCGCAAGAGCGTTACGGCAAAGGCAAGGTCATGACCGGTGAGCAAGCGCGCTGGGGTTATGAAAACCTCAACTTGACGCAAGCCAAGTTGGACACCTTGGGCTTCAAAGGCGTGTTGCGTCCTTTGTCGACCAGCTGCCAAGACCACATGGGTAGCGCATGGACACGTATGCACACATGGGATGGCGCCAAGTTTGTTTGGTCTTCTGACTGGTACCAA
>CANFZT010000172.1 GCA_947451565.1 Comamonadaceae bacterium
CACGACCTGCGCATCAGTGTGACCGACCGTTGCAACTTTCGTTGCAACTACTGCATGCCCAAAGAGGTGTTCAACAAAGACTACGCTTACCTGCCCCACAGCGATTTGCTGAACTTTGAAGAAATCACCCGCCTCGCCAAAGTATTTGTGGCCCACGGCGTGCGCAAAATTCGACTCACCGGCGGGGAGCCGCTGCTGCGCAAAAACCTTGAAATCTTGGTGGACCAGCTGGCCAACATCCCAACGCCTGACGGCACACCGCTCGACCTCACACTCACCACCAACGGCTCGCTCTTGGCCCGCAAAGCCAAGTCGCTCAAAGACGCCGGTTTGAACCGCGTGACCGTCAGCCTAGATGGTTTGGACGATGCGGTGTTTCGCGCCATGAACGATGTGGACTTTCCCGTCTCCGATGTGCTCGACGGCATCGCCGCCGCCAAAGACGCGGGTTTGGGGCTGGACGCAAACGGCCAATTGACAGGCCTCAAAGTCAACATGGTGGTCAAGCGCCGCACCAACGTCGACCAAATCTTGCCCATGGCCCGCCACTTCCGAGGCAGCGGTATTACCTTGCGCTTCATCGAGTACATGGACGTGGGTGCCACCAACGGCTGGTGCATGGACGATGTGCTGCCTTCTGCCGAGGTGATTCAACACCTCCAACAAGAATTTCCGCTCGTGGCATTAGAAGCCAGCGCCCCTGGTGAAACCGCCCAGCGTTGGGGCTATGCCAACACAGCAGGTGCGTTCGACCCAAGCTTGGGCGAAGTGGGTGTCATCAGCAGCGTGACCCAAGCGTTTTGCCACGACTGCAACCGTGCCCGCCTCTCCACCGAAGGCAAGCTCTATCTCTGTTTGTTTGCCACGCAGGGTTACGACTTGCGCAGCCTCATGCGCGGAGCAAACGCCACAGATGCAGATCTTGCCTCGGCCATCGGCCACATTTGGCAAAAGCGTGACGACCGCTATTCCGAGCTGCGTGCCTCCATGCCTACGAACAGCGCCTCCAACGGTTCATCCACTGCGCGCCGTGTCGAGATGAGCTACATCGGCGGCTAAGCCGCCCCCTGATAGAAAACCGAATACATCCACATGACACACACCATCGCCCCCCAAGACATCACCGGCCTCATCTTGGCCGGCGGCCGAGGCAGTCGCATGGGCGGCGTGGACAAAGGCTTGCAAAACTTCAACGGCATCCCCTTGGCCTTGCACACCCTCATGCGACTAGGTCCGCAGGTGGAAAGCGTGATGGTCAACGCCAACCGCAACCTCTCGGCCTACGAATCGTTTGGCGCATCTGTCTGGCCCGATGCCTCGGCTGACTTTGCTGGGCCTTTGTCGGGCTTTTTAGTGGGGTTAGAACGCGCAGAAACGCCCTACGTGCTCACGGTGCCTTGCGACACGCCACGCCTGCCCCTCGACCTGGCTGAGCGCCTAGCCGCAGCCATGGTGCGCGAAGACGCAGACATCGCCATGGCAGCAGCCCCTGAAATAGACGACAGCGGGCAAGCCCACATTCGCACGCAGCCCGTGTTCTGCTTGATGAAGATCGAATTGTCTGAAAGCTTGGTCAAGTTCACCCACGCGGGTGGTCGCAAGATTGACGCATGGACAGCCCAACACAAAACCGTGGTTGTGCCCTTTGACGCGCCTGGTGACGACCCGCTGGCGTTTGCCAACATCAACACCTTGACCGAACTGCAAGCCCTGGAAAACGCTGCACCATGAAAAGTATCGACGACATCGCCGCCGCGCTGCAAGGTTACGATCCACAAGCCTTGAGCGTGGACCAAGTCAACGCGTTTTTGCGCGAACTCGTGCAGCCCTTGTCTGCCCACGAATCGCAAGACGTTTATTTGTTTGACGCCCTCGGTCGCGTGCTGGCGCAAGACGTCATCTCCCCCATCAACGTGCCCGCGCATAACAACTCGGCCATGGATGGCTTTGCGTTTGATGCGTCGCAGTTGCAAGCCGACCACCCCCTCACCCTGCGCGTGGTGGGCACCGCACTGGCGGGCAAAGCGTGGCAAGGCAAAGTCAACGCGGGCGAATGTCTGAAGATCATGACCGGCGCCATCCTGCCCGACGGCCTAGACACCGTGGTGCCGCAAGAGTTCTGCCAAGTGATCAGCACACACGATGTGAGCACCGTGACCATCCCGCCTAAGCTTTTGAAAGCCGGTGACAACCGCCGCTTGGCCGGCGAAGACCTGATGCAAGGCCAGCCTGCGTTAAAAGCAGGCCAACACCTTATGCCAGCTGCACTGGGCTTGGTTGCCAGCCTAGGCCTGCCGGATGTGCGCGTGCACCGCCGTTTGCGTGTGGCTTATTTCTCCACCGGAGACGAAGTGCTGAGCCTAGGCGAAGCCCCGCGCGAAGGCGCGGTGTACGACAGCAACCGCTACACCGTCTTTGGCCTGCTCACCCGCATGGGCTGCGAAGTCATCGACATGGGCGTGGTGCGTGACGACCCTGCGCTCTTGGGGAACGCATTTGCCAGAGCCGCGCTTGAGGCAGACGCCATCATCACCAGCGGTGGCGTGAGCGTTGGCGAGGCCGACTTCACCAAAGCCATGATGAAAAAACTCGGCGACGTGGCGTTTTGGAAAATCGCCATGCGCCCGGGCCGCCCCATGGCTGTGGGCCGCATTGGCAAGTCGGTGTTGTTTGGTTTGCCCGGCAACCCCGTGGCTGTGATGGTGACCTTCCTCGCTTTTGTGCGCCCTGCACTGCTGCGCATGATGGGCAGCACATCGCAGTCTGCGCCACTGCTGCGCGCCAAGAGCCTAGAACCGCTACGCAAAAAAGCGGGCCGCACTGAATACCAACGTGGCTTTGTCAGCAGCGCCGCAGATGGCACGCTGCAAGTACGTACCACCGGCAACCAAGGCTCAGGCGTGCTGAGCTCCATGGTGCAAGGCAATGGCCTCATTGTGTTGCATCACGCGCAAGGCAACGTCGCCGTGGGTGACGAGGTGGATGTGATGATGTTTGACGGAGCCATCTAGGCCAGGTCTGCCTAGTGTCTTAAGGCATCATCTCCGCCGGAATTTCCATCGGACCTTTGCCGCTGTACTTTTCAAGGTAGATGTAAATCACAGGCGTGATGTAGAGCGTGATCACTTGCGAGAACGCCAAACCACCCACCACCACAATCCCCAAAGGCATGCGCAACTCAGCGCCTGCACCCAGCCCCAAAGCAATCGGCAAAGCGCCCATCATGGCCGCGAGCGTGGTCATCAAGATGGGACGAAACCTCGTCAAACAAGCTGTGCGAATGGCTTCACGTGGCGTCATATTGTGCTGGCGTTGCGCTTCAAGCGCGAAGTCAATCATCAAAATCGCGTTCTTCTTCACAATACCAATCAGCAACAAGATACCGATGGTTGCAATGATGGTTAGTTCCATACCAAATAATCTCAGGAACAAAAGCGCACCAATCGCTGCTGATGGCAAGCCAGCCAAAATTGTGAGTGGATGGATGTAGCTTTCGTACAAAACACCCAACAAGATGTAAATCACAAAGATGGCGCTGACCAGCAAAATAATCTGCCCAGACTGACCACTTTGGAACACCGCCGCATCGCCGCCGTAGCTGGTGATGATGGTGGCAGGCAACTCGATGCCTTTGGTGAACTGGTCAATCTTGGATGTCGCATCACCCAGTGGCACATCAGGCGCCAAGTTAAACGAAATCGTGACCGCTGGAATTTGCCCCTGATGGTTCACCGCTGTTGGACCAATGAAGCGTTTGAAGTTCGCCACGCTCGACAGCGGCACCAAACGGTCCGTGGCGCGACCGCGCACGTAGATGTCGTTCAAGCCCGCTTCGAATTGGCGACTTTCTTCTAGCGACTCCAAAATCACTTGATAGGTGTTGACCGGTGTGTAAATGGTGGAGATTTGTTTCTCGCCATACGAGGAATACAAAGCCGTGCGAATGTCTGCCATCGTCACGCCAGCACTGGCGGCTTTTTCGCGGTTGATGTCGACCAACACGTTCAAGCCTTTGAGCTGTGAGTCGGTGGTAACGTCGCGAAAGATGGGGTCTGCACGCATTTGACGCACCATCTTTTCAGACCATTCGTTCACACCGTCAAAGCCCACGCTTTGCAAGATGAACTGGTAGCGGCTTTTACTGACCTTGCCGCCGAGCTGCAAGTTCTGGATAGGACGCATGTAGACGTTCAAGCCAGGCAAAGTGCGAAACTTGCTTCGCAAACCTTCCAGCACTTTTTGCATCGGTGCACGGTCGCTCTTGGGCTTGAGGTTCAAGAACATGCGGCCGTTGTTGGGTAAGTTGCCACTGGCACCACCCCCGCCCACAAACGACACCATGCTCTGCACGTTGGGGTCGTTCTTGACCATTTCAGCGGCCTGGTCTTGTAAAGCCAACATGGCTGAAAACGAAATGTCTTCTGCAGCTTCTGTGGTCATCAAAATTTGACCCAAGTCTTCTTCAGGGAAGAAACCTTTAGGCACCCAGATGTACATGGCAATGGTCACCA
>CANFZT010000173.1 GCA_947451565.1 Comamonadaceae bacterium
CGAAGTCGACACACGCACAGGCGAATACCGCAAGCGCGTCTAAGCTTTCACAAGCTTTAGAAATCAAGGCCTCTTCGGAGGCCTTTTTTATTGCCCATGCAACAGGCATTTCGGCCATGTAACATGGCCGCATGGATGGAATGCTAGACCCTCACGACCGACGCCTTGCCGAAGCTTGGGAAACCCTCAAAGCGCATTACGACAACGGCGACTCACTCAAACCCGAATCCAACCGATTGGCGTTTGCCGACCCCGAGTTTTTGCTGCGCCGCGAAACGCGTGGCTTGCGCATGCAAATGGAAATGCTCAAGCCCGATTTGGCGCAAATCGCACACGGCATTGAGCACACCGTGGTGGTGTTTGGCAGCGCGCGATTTCGCAGCGAAGAGGCCTCGCACTTGCAGCTCATGCAAGCCCGTGCCAGTGGCGATGAAGCCGCCATTGCGAAAGCTGAAATTTTGGTGCGCAACGCCAAGTACTACGAACAGTCGCGCGCCCTCGCCCACACCATCACCAAATTCAGTGAAGGCAAAACCAACGGACGCAAGCTATTCATCTGCACGGGGGGTGGCCCTGGCATCATGGAAGCAGCCAACCGTGGTGCACAAGAAGCTGGCGGCATCAGCGTGGGCCTGAACATCGCCCTACCGCATGAGCAAACCCCTAACCCACACATCACGCCTGAACTGAGTTTCAAGTTCCACTACTTTGCGCTGCGCAAAATGCACTTCATGATGCGCGCCAAAGCTTTGGTGGCGTTCCCTGGCGGCTTTGGCACGCTGGACGAGTTGTTTGAAACTCTCACCTTGGTTCAATGCAAAAAGGCTAAACCCGTGCCCATTGTGCTGTTTGGCAGTGACTACTGGAAGCGCCTGTTCAACCCACACGTTCTGGTGGAAGAAGGTGTGATTTCGGAAGAAGACCTAAACTTGTTCACCTACGTCGATAGCGTGGACGACGCATGGAATTTCATTCGTGCTTTTTATGAACTCTGAGCAAATACGCACTGCGTGAGCCCAAACCCACCACCGCTGACACACACCAAAACACTCCGCTGATGCCAATGACGGTGCCTGCCGCACCAAAGACCATGGGCATCAGCACACTCGATGCGTTGATGCCCATCAAACGCAAACCCAAGGCCTCACCATGCCGATGCTCTGGCGTGATTTGGTGCAACGTGCTCATGACCATGGGTTGAACGCCCCCCAGAGACAAGCCCAGCAGCAACGAACACCCCCCCATCAGCCAAGCGGTTTGGGTAAACGGGTAAACCGCCAACATAAATGAGGTGATCAACATTGCACCTGTGATGACTTGCCATTCATGCAAGCGTGCAGCAATGAACGGCATCATCATGCGAATGAAGGCGGCTGCCAAAGCAAACACGCCCAAGATAGAGCCAATCGCCGAGGCACTCAGTCCTCGCTCATGCCCCAAGATGGGTACAACAAAGGTGTGCACATCCCAACACGCGGACAAAAACCAATTGACCATCAGCAGGCGGCGAAACATGGGCTCGTTCAACAAATCCCAAGCGCTGTTTTTCTCATGACCTTCAGGCTTGGTCGCTTTGGGTAACTCATGCGCTTGGCGTATCCACAACCAAGCAATCACGGGTAGCGCAGCCATGGCCGCAAACGCCCATTGAAAGCCTGCATGGTCAATCAACAAACCCGCGGTGAACGGACCAATGAAGTTAGAGAACGCCGGCGCAATCGACAGCCAGCTGAACGCTTGTTTCATTTGTGCCAAACCTTGCGCGGCACGCCCCACATGGCGTTGCAAAGCGATGATGGCTAAACCTGTGGCACCGCCTGTCATCAAAGCACTGAAACACAACACAGAAAAGATAGGCCACATCGCTGCAGCACCCGCACCCGTTATGCACATGAGCACGCTCCACATCACAGGGCGCTTCAAGCCGTGTAAATCAGCATAACGCCCAGCGGGCAACGCCAAGAACACCTGTGTCAAAGCAAACATGGCGAGCAACACGCCCACCGCGGCTTCGCTTTGGCCGTTGCGCAAAGCCAGCAAAGGTGCGGCCATGCGCATGCCTGTCATGCATGCATGCAGACACACCTGGCCTGCAATCAGCTTGACCAGTTCGCGTTTCAAACTTTGGCGTCCGCTTTCACATCTGACTCTTCCAAGGCATCGTCAAACTTGGGTAACAAGGCTTGTGCCTCACCCTCAGGCAAGGCTTCGACGTTCTTCAAAGCCCGACGCATTTGGCGGCTGCGCGTGTCAGCGCGGTCTAGGGTATCCGCCGCTTTTTGGACTTGCTCGCGGACCTTCTCCACCCAATCGCCATAGCGTTCAAATTCAGTTTTGACCGCACCCAACACCTTCCACACTTCAGAAGCTTGCTGCTCCAGTGCTAACGTACGAAAGCCCATGTGCAAGCTGTTGAGCATGGCCAACAAAGTGGTGGGGCCAGCCAGTGTGACGCGGTAGTCGCGTTGCAAGCTGTCCATCAAACCGGGGCGGCGCAACACTTCGGCATACAAACCTTCGGTGGGCAAAAACAAAATGGCAAAGTCGGTCGTGTGTGGCGGCGCCAAGTAGCTCTCGGCAATGCTCTTGGCTTCGGTACGAATGCGCACCTCCAGTGCCTTGGCAGCGACTTCGGCGGCAATGCCATCCGCACGGTCTTGTGCGTCGAGCAAGCGTTCGTAGTCTTCGCGAGGAAACTTGGCATCAATCGGCAACCACACGGGTTCGCCGTCCGCGCCGCCTCGGCCAGGAAAGCGAATGGCGAAGTCCACACGTTGGTTGCTGCGGGGTTTGGTTTCGACTTGCTTGGCGTATTGCTCAATCGTGAGGACTTGTTCCAGCAAAGCTTCGAGTTGCACCTCGCCAAACATGCCGCGTGTTTTGACGTTGGTCAGCACGCGCTGCAAGCTGCCCACGCCATCGGCCAGTTTTTGCATTTGGCCGAGGCCATTGTGAACTTGCTCCAGTCGCTCCGCCACTTGCTTGAAGCTCTCGGACAAGCGCTTTTCCAACGTGGTTTGCAGTTTTTCATCCACAGTGCGACGCATTTCATCCAGCTTGTCAGCATTGCTTTTTTGCAATTGTTGCAACTGCTGATTCAGCGTGTCACCAATGCTTTTTTGCATCAGCGTGAGTTGCTGTACTTGACTTTGCTGAAACAGCGCCAAGTTTTGGGTCAGCTCTTGGCGACCGCCACGAGACGACTCGGCAATCTCAGTGCGCAGTTCACGCTCAATGCGCTCCAACTTTTCATGCATGCTTTGCAAGCTCTGCTGTAAAGCCAAAGTTGCGGCTTCGTTGCTGCCACTGGGTCGACGCAGAAGCAGCACCAACAACAAGGCATTGAAAGCAGCAACGCCGACCGCAATCCAAACATCCATCACGCAGCCACCGTGTTCAAAGGCGTCAACGATTTGCTTTGGGTGAAATAGCTGATGAGGTTGTCTGCCGCCAAATTGGCCATGGCCAAGCGTGTAGGAATCGATGCACTGGCAATGTGCGGTGTGAGTACCACGTTAGGTACGGTCAACAAGTCAGGGTGCACTTTAGGCTCGCCTTCAAACACATCCAAGCCAGCGGCTGCAATTTGCTTTTCGCGCAACGCCACAGCCAAAGCAGCGTCGTCCACAATGCCGCCGCGTGCGATATTGATGAGTGTGGCTGTCGGCTTCATTTGCGCCAACTCAGCCGCCCCAATGGTGTGGTGCGATGCGGCGCTGTAGGGCACCACCAACATCACATGGTCGGCGGTTTTGAGCAGCTCTTCTTTGCTCACATACGTGGCTTTGCATTCGGCTTCAGACTCGGCACTCAGGCGTGAACGGTTGTGATAAATCACCTTCATGCCAAAGCCATGTGCCGCACGGCGGGCAATGCCTTGACCAATGCGCCCCATGCCCAAGATACCAATGGTGCTGCCGTGCACTTCAGCGCCAGCAAACATGTCGTAGCGCCACTGTGTCCACTCGCCTCGGCGCAGGTAGTGTTCGCTCTCTGTGATACGGCGCGCGGTCGCCATCAACAAAGCAAAACCAAAGTCCGCCGTGGTTTCGGTCAGCACGTCTGGCGTGTTGCTGGCTTGCACGCCTTGGGCAGTCATGGCAGGCACATCAAAGTTGTTGTAACCCACGGCCATATTGGCCACGGCTTTGAGATTAGGGCAAGCTTTGAGGACCTCTGCATCGACAGGGTCAGAACCGGTGGTGAGTGCGCCAACGTGTTGCGACAGTGCTTGTGTCCACGACGCTTTGGTCCAAGGCGTATCTGCTTGGTTATCGGTCACATCGAAGTGTTCGCGCAAGTGCGTCAATGTTTCTTCAAAAATGGGGCGGGCGATGATGATTTTGGGTTTCATAGACAACTTTCAGTTAATGCGTGAGCGCGTACTCAGCGATGTAAAACAGAGCACCAGAAAAGTAGCCGATCAAAGCTAGTCCACTGATTTTTTTAACGTACCAAATGAAATCAATACGCTCCAAGCCCATGGCGGCAACGC
>CANFZT010000174.1 GCA_947451565.1 Comamonadaceae bacterium
CCCAAGCTCCACACCGTCGCCAAGCCGGTCAAAGAGATAGACGCACGCATGCGTACCTTGATTGCCGACATGCTGGAGACCATGTACGACGCCAACGGCATCGGCTTGGCTGCCACGCAAGTGGACGTGCACGAACGCTTGGTGGTGATTGACACCTCCGAAGAGCGCGACGAGCCCATGGTGCTCATCAACCCAGAAATCACATGGATGGGCGACGAGCGCGTCAAAGGCGACGAGGGCTGCTTGTCTGTCCCTGGCATTTACGACGGGGTCGAACGTGCCACGCAGGTCAAGGTCAAAGCCCTCGATGAGCATGGCAAAGAGCGCACCATCGAGGCCGAAGGCTTGTTGGCCGTGTGCATTCAGCACGAGTTGGACCATTTGCTCGGTAAGGTCTTCGTGGAATACCTTTCGCCCTTGAAGCGCAACCGCATCAAAACCAAATTGCTCAAAGCCCAGCGTGATGACGAATAAGGCGCGGAGATGAGCCAGCCTTTACGCGTTGTTTTTGCCGGCACGCCCGAGTTTGCCGCCGAGGCTTTGGCCCAAATTTTGGCCGCAGGCCACACCGTGCCCTTGGTGCTGACGCAACCCGACCGCCCCGCAGGCCGCGGCATGAAACTCCAAGCTTCTGCCGTCAAGCAGCTGGCTTTGCAACACCATATCTCGGTGGCGCAACCTTTGAGCTTGCGCTTAGACGGCAAATACCCAGACGATGCAGCCGCTGCACAAACCGCGATTGCTGAGGCGAAAGCCGATGTGATGGTGGTGGCGGCCTATGGCCTCATCTTGCCGCAGTGGACCTTGAGTGCCCCCCGCTTGGGTTGTCTGAACATTCACGCCTCGCTCTTGCCACGCTGGCGTGGTGCCGCGCCCATTCACCGCGCGATTGAGGCGGGCGACGCACAAACCGGCGTGGTCATCATGCAAATGGATGCGGGCCTCGATACCGGTGACATGCTGTTGACCGATGTGCTTGACATTGCCCCTGACGACACTACAGCCAGCCTGCACGACCGCTTGGCGGCCATGGGCGGCGCTTTGGTGGTGCGTGCTTTGGCCGATGCGCAAGCTGGTCAGTTGCGTCCCGTCAAACAACCCGAAGCTGGCGTGACCTACGCCCACAAAATTGAAAAAACCGAAGCTGCTGTGGACTGGCGGCAATCCGCTGAGACCATTGGTCGACGCGTGCGTGCGTTCAATCCGTTCCCCGCAGCCTCGGCGCAGCTCGGTGCCGAAGTGATCAAACTGTGGCGCGCCACGGTGGAGGCCAGCGCACACAACCAACCGTGTGGCACCGTGTTGAGCGCTGACGCGCATGGTGTGCGCGTCGCTTGCGGTGACGGTGTTTTATGCGTGACCGAGCTGCAACGCGCGGGCGGTAAACGCTTGAACGCTGCCGATTTTTTGCATGGCTTTGCGCTCACCGCTGGCCAATGCTTTGAGCCACATACCGCACACAAATCCAGCTGATGTTTTGGCAACGCACGCTCTACCAACATCCTGAGTTCAAACTCGGGTTACGTGATTTGGCGCCACAAGCCTTTGGTCAAGTGGCGTGGGCGTTGATGACCGGCGTGGCCTTGGTTAAATCTGGCATGAGCGTTTTCGAGTCTGTGGCTATGACGCTGCTGGTCTACGCCGGGAGTTCGCAGTTGGCCGCCACGCCGCTTATCGTGGCGGGGGCGCCTGCATGGGTGGTGCTGGCCACCGGCTTTTGCGTGAACTTGCGCTTTGTGGTGTTCAGCCTGCACATGCGTGGCTACCTCATGCACTTGCCACGGCTGCCACGCATCATCACAGGCTACTTCACCACCGACATCAGCTATGTTTTGTTCACCCGTCGCTTTGCGCATCCCGCGCAGACCGATGAGCAACGCGTGACGCAAGAAGCCTACTTGGCCGGTTTGAGTTTTGCCAATTGGAGCAGCTGGATGGCCTTCAGCTTGTTGGGCATTGCTTTGGCCAACGCCATTCCTATGTCGTGGGGTTTGGGCTTTGCGGGCATTCTGTGTTTGCTGGGCATTCAGTGCTCGTTGGCCAGCTCGCGCTTGCGTGTGTTGTCGTCTTTGGTGGCTGGTGTGGTTGCCGTGTTGGCCTATGCCTTGCCGCTTAAGCTCAACATCGTGCTGGCCATTGTGATGGCCGTGTTGGCGTGTTTGATGCTCGAACAGCTCAAGGCCCTGAAAGAAAAGCCCGTATGAACGGCATCGACTTGAACGTGACAGACGCGTGGACTCTGTGGGTCATTGCGGGCTTAGCCATCATCACTGCGGTCACGCGCAGCTTTTTCTTCTTAAGCAACACCGAATGGCACTTGCCCCACTGGGCACAACGTGGCCTGCAATACGCGCCCATCGCCGCGTTGTCAGCCGTGGTCGTGCCCGAGATCGTGACGACGCAAGGCGCGTTGATTGCCACTTGGCAAGACGCCCGTATCTTTGCGGCAGCGGTGGGTGTGACGGTTTACTTTGCCAAGCGCGATGTGCTGCTGACCATTGTGCTGGGCATGGCCGTGTACTTGCCGCTTCACATGGTGCTTGGCTGGTAAGCCAGGCGTTTTACGCGACTTAATTTCGCAGCAATTTAGCCACGAACAAACAAGGTGACAAGTTCGTGGGGCCCTACTTGGCGGCTCCAGTGACCATGCACTTTGGCGTCAAATGTGGCCCCTGCAGGCAGCACATCGGCCGAATAAAAGTGCTCGCCTGGGCCAAAGATGCGCGACGTGCCGTCTTGCAAAAAGATTTCCATCTGACCTTCTAAAACAAACAGCCACTGCGGGTTGTCGGTGCAATGAAAATCGCTGCGAAACCCAACGGGGCTGCGGCGCAACTGAAAACCACCGCTGGCCATGAGAGGTGACAAACGTGCTTGCGGCTTGCCCTCAGTGAGTTCGAGCGTTTCTTCGCGAAAACGTGCGAAGCCGTCGGTGTCGGTGAAGAGGATGACTTTGTTGAAAATTGCATGCATAGGGGACTACTTTAGCGCGGCCGCCGTCGCCTGTGTCTTTCGCGCACGAGACAATGAACGCTTGAACTGGTCGCTAGCTTGTTCACAATCAAGGTTTTACACAGGAGCAAACCATGAGCAAAGTTGCAGTTGTCACAGGCGCCAGTTCAGGCATTGGCAAGGCGTGTGCCTTGGCTTTGTTGGCCGAAGGCTGGCAGGTGGTGTTGGTGGGGCGCCGTGCCGATGCGCTGCAAGCTACTGTGCAGGCTGCGGGCTCGCATGCGGGCAATGCCTTGGCAGTGCCTTGCGATGTGAGCGACGAGGATGATGTGGCCAAGTTGTTTGAGCAGGTGCGCGTCAACTATGGCCGCTTGGATTTGCTGTTCAACAACGCAGGTATCTTTTTGCCTGCCACCATGCCTGGCGATTTGTCAGGCGCCGACTGGCGTCGCTCGGTGGATGTGAATTTCAATGGCGCGTTTTATTGCCTCTCGCACGCGTTCAAGTTGATGAAAGATCAGAGCCCACAAGGCGGGCGCATCATTAACAACGGCTCTATTTCCGCGCATGCCCCGCGCCCCGGCTCTATCGCCTACACGGCTACCAAGCATGCCATCACGGGCATGACCAAAGCGGCCTCGCTTGACGGCCGCGCGTTTGACATTGCGGTGGGCCAGATTGACATTGGCAACGTGGCCAGCGACATGACCGAGAAGTTTGCCGCTGGCGCTTTGCAGGCCGACGGCAGCGTGAAGCCCGAAGCGCGCATGGACATGCAAGGCGTGGTCGATAGCTTCATGGCCATGGCCCGTTTGCCGCTGACAGCCAATGTGCTGTTCATGACGGTGATGGCCACCAAGATGCCGTTTGTGGGGCGTGGTTAATCGAACTTTTAGAATAGCGGTAGTTTTTACTTTTACCGCTTACCTCCATGAACGTCATTCGCTTCTCTGATTTGTGTGCCAACGGCTCGGCCAAAGGCAAACGTGTTTTCATCCGTGCCGACCTCAACGTGCCGCAAGACGATGATGGCCAAATCACCGAAGACACGCGCATCCGCGCGAGCGTGCCAGCCATTCGCATGGCCCTCGAAGTGGGCGCGGCTGTGATGGTCACATCGCACTTGGGCCGCCCCACCGAAGGTGAGTTCAAGCCCGAAGATTCATTGGCCCCTGTGGCCGAGCGTTTGAGCGAGTTGCTCGGCCGCCGCGTGCCTTTGGTGTCTAACTGGGTCGACGGCGTTGATGTGGAGCCAGGCCATGTGGTGCTGCTCGAAAACTGCCGCGTTAACAAGGGCGAGAAAAAGAACAACGACGAATTGGCCCGCAAGCTGGGCGCGTTGTGCGACATCTTTGTGCACGACGCATTTGGCACCTCACACCGTGCCGAAGGCACAACCTACGGCATCGCGCAATACGCGCCCGTGGCCTGCGCAGGCCCTTTGTTGGCGGCAGAGATTGACGCCATCACCAAGGCCTTGGCCAACCCCAAACGCCCACTGGCCGCCATCGTGGCGGGCAGCAAGGTGTCCACCAAGCTGA
>CANFZT010000175.1 GCA_947451565.1 Comamonadaceae bacterium
GACATCGTCGATGCAGGTACTGAAAAAGCACGCATCACAGCTCGGGAAACCATGCAGGATGTCAGGTCCGCGATGGGGCTAAACTACTAATATTGATTCAGGAGTAATAAAAATGAGTATGTACATCATCGATGATCATCCTTTGGTGCGCCAAGCCATTGCCATGTTGTTGCGCCGCATGCGTCCCGCATCGAAAGTCATCGAATTAGACAAATTTAGCGAATTGCAAGCTGCCATCATCAAAAACGGTGAGCCTGAATTGTTTGTACTCGACTTGCTGCTGCCCGGCGTCAAAGGCACATCCGCCGTTAAAGATATCAAAACGATGTATGCCAACGTGCCCTTGGCTGTGATTTCGTCCATGCCTGCGGGCGAGGCTGAAGAAACCTGCATCGAAGCCGGTGCAGACATTTACATCGAAAAATCGACCCCGGCCAACGACATCTCTTCAGCCATCCATGGTTTGTTTGCCGCCGAAAATGGCGACGACGAAGCGACCGTGGCAGTGGGCGAGACCAAGTTGTCTAAGCGCCAAAAGCAACTCATCGTGATGCTGGATCGTGGTTTGAGCAACCGCGACATTGCGGCCGAGTTGGACATCAGCGAACACACCGTGAAAGTTCACTTGTGGCGTTTGTTCCGTCGCTTGGATGTGAAAAGCCGCACACAAACGCTGCACTTTGCACGCACGAACGGTTTGCTTTAACAGCCACACCCTCCGAACAAAAAGCCCGCTTCGCTCTGAAGCGGGCTTTTTTATTGCGCGTGGCCCCTGCTGATTAAGGCGTCGCTTGCAAGGTGTCACGCACCATCAGGTTCAAGCCTTTGCTGCCAGGTTTAACTGGGCTGAGGCTCACACCCAAGTCACCGGCTTGTGCCACCGCTTGGCCGCTCTTAGAAATGCGCACACGCACCGTCACCTCGTCCATGCTGGAGAGTTTGACGCTGGGGTTCATGGCGGTGGTGTCGTCGAGCACAAAGTCCAAAGGCAGTTTGTCTGCCGTGGTGCGCACGATGGCCACGGGCATGCGCGACCCTG
The DNA here is from genome assembly GCA_947451565.1 of Comamonadaceae bacterium. Lineage (GTDB taxonomy): Bacteria > Pseudomonadota > Gammaproteobacteria > Burkholderiales > Burkholderiaceae_C > Limnohabitans. The sequence goes on from CANFZT010000175.1 coordinate 1,040, forward strand.
TCACAGGCGTGGCATACACAAACACGGTGTCTGTCGGGGCCACCAAGCCTTTGAGCTCTTTCACCAAGGTCACACGGCCGCTGATACTGGTCGCGGCGAGGGCGGCCTTGCTGGCTTGCAGGTCAGTCGTCGCAGCTGCGGCGCGTGGCGGAATGGCTGGCAAGCCCATCTTCTCGCGGGCTTCGCCAATGGCGCGGTCGAGTTCGGGCGCATCGGGGGAGTCGGCAGGCACAACCTCGCGGGCTCGCTCCCAAAAGCGCAAGGCTGAGCGAAAATTCATCTCAGCATACGACGCACTGCCGGCCAAGAACAAGGCGTTCAGGTGGTGTGGGTCAGCAGTCAGCACGCGCTGAATGATGGCCCAAGGCTCACCCGCAAAACTGCCGCCGTTTTGCTGCGCCAACACTTCAGCACGCTCAATCGACAGATTGTCATCGCGGCTCAAGGCCAAGGCTTTGCCTAAGGCCTCAGCAGACTCTTCAAAATGACCACGCGCGCGCTGAACGCGTCCCAACATGACCCAACCCTCCATGCTGTTAGGTTCGTCTTGCAAACGACGGGTCAAGGCTGTGGCCATTTCAGTCAGCTTCTCAGGCGTCACTTCGCCGGATGAATCCACACCTTGCTTCAAGGCCATGGGGTCTAGTGCGGCGGGTTCTCCCAACACGCTGTACATCAACAGGGACGACACGGGGACCACAAACACCAACGCCGCAATGCTCAGCCAAGGCTTGCGCCAAACCACAGCAGCAGACGCGACGGACGGCTGAGGGGCTGGACTTTCGGTCACAGTCTGAATGCCCACGTCGGCCAGCAAGCGTTGTGACAACTCATCACGCGCGACCTTGAGTTCTTCATAGTTCAGGTTGCCCATCACATATTCGCGGTCCAACTCGGCCAGTTGGTCGCGGTACACCGCAGCATTGGCTTTGGCAGGGTCGCTCACAGCATCGGCTTGTTGCGCCGCCAAGCGTGCGCCCTGTTGCGAGCCACGCCACAGGGCTACGCTCAAAACAAGCAACACCGCCGCCATCATGGCTACGGCGACATAAATAAAAGCGAGTGCGTGATTCACATCAACCTTTCAACAGTTGCTTGGCGCGTTCGCGCGCTTCGTCGCTCAAAGCAACAGGCGCAGCCAGGGCGCGGCGCTGACGCAAATACACGCCCAAAAAGATGGCGGCGATCACCAGCAACAAAAACGGGCCAAACCACAACACCCAAGTCAAAGGCTTGACCTCGGGGCGATACAACACAAAGTCGCCATAACGCGCCACCAAAAAGTCTTTGATTTCTTGGTCTGACTTGCCCGAGCGAATCAACTCACGCACTTCTTGGCGCAAGTCATCGGCCAGTTCGGCGTGAGACGACGCCAAGGATTCGTTTTGGCACACCAAGCAACGCAGCTCTTGCGAGATATCCACCAAGCGAGCTTCGAGCTTGGGGTCTTCAGCCATGGGAACCGCCTCGCGACTTGTGCTGACGGACGCGAACAACACAATGCTCATTGCCAATACAGCACGGGCTAACACACGTTTCATGATTTGTTCAACTCCGCAATCAAGGGCAAGATTTTTTCGGCCAACAAAGCGGGTGAAACAGCGCCTACAAACTTGTAGCGAATCACCCCTGCCTTATCGATGACGTAGGTCTCGGGCACACCGTACACACCGTAGTTGATGCCCACGCGACCATCGAGGTCCATCACGGAAGTGACATACGGGTTGCCATGGCGCTTGAGCCACACATGGCTGCGCTCGCGTGCAAGCTTGAGCTTCTCGTCAAACGGCGATTTGTAGGCAGGATCTTGAGGCTGAATTTCTTTGTAACTCAAACCCACAATAGGCACTTGGTTTTTCTCTGAGAAAGCCACAAGCACGGGATGCTCTTCGCGACATGCGACACACCAAGTGGCCCAGACGTTGAGCATCCACACTTGGCCCTGCATGTCGACAGGCGAAAACTTGGCGTCGCCTGGCTCCAGCGTGAACAAGCTGAAATGCGGGGCTGGCTTGCCAATCAAGGGGGAGGGAATTTCGCGCGGATCGCGTTTCAAGCCCACCGCCAAAAACACCACCAAGCCAATGAACAGCACCAGTGGAATCAAGACTTTTTTCATTTGCGGTACCTCCGGTCGAGTGCCGCCAACACGCCACCCAGCACCATCAGCAATACGCCACCCCACAACCATGGCACAAAGGGTTTGTAGTACACGCGCATGCTCCACTCGGTACGGGCATCGTCCAGCGGCTCACCCAGTGACACATACAAATCGCGCATGAAACCAGAGTCAATGCCAGCTTCCGTCATGGCCATGGCCGATGAGAAATAGCGGCGCTTTTCAGGCTGCAAGATTTCAATCACCTTGTCATCGCGCAACACTTGCACATCGGCACGCACGGCCTTGTAGTTAGGGCCGCGCACTTCGTCCAACGAGTTCAAACGGAAGGTGTAAGGGGCGATGGTGACCACGTCGCCAATTTGCATGCGCACATCACGCTCAACCTCATAGCACTTCACACCGGTAATGCCAATGACCAACACGGCCATGCCAAAGTGGGCAATGTGTTGCCCCCAAAACGAGGTCGGAATGCGGCCGGGCTTGCCCACACGTTCCAACACTTGCTGCACCGTGCCCAAAGCTACCCAACAACCCAAGAACAAACCAAACGCAGCACCGAGCGACCAGCCACCCAACACAAAGGGCAAAAGCAGGGCCAATGCCACAGCGCCAGCAAAAGTCCAACGCAACTTGAATGCGATCTCGCGGAGATTCGCCTCACGCCAGCGCGCCACCGAGCCAGGCACCATCAAGAACACCGTAGGCACCAACAGCGGCGCAAAGACAGCATTGAAATAAGGCGGGCCCACCGACAGCTTGCCTAAGTTCAGCGCATCAATGATGAGCGGATAAATCGTGCCCAACAACACGGCAGCGGTGGCTACCACCAATAACACGCTGTTGGCCAACAAGAAGGATTCGCGTGACACCAGCTCCATGCGACCACCCAAAGCCACGCGGGGCGCACGCCAGGCAAACAGCGTGAGCGAAGCACCCACCACCACCGCCAAGAAGATCAACACAAACACACCGCGCTTAGGGTCAGAAGCAAAGGCATGGACCGATGTGAGCACGCCTGAACGAACCAAGAACGTGCCGAGCAACGACAACGAGAAAGCCGCAATCGCCAGCAGCACCGTCCACGCTTTGAAGCTGCCGCGTTTCTCGGTCACCATCAACGAGTGAATCAACGCCGTGCCCACCAACCAAGGCATGAGCGAGGCGTTTTCAACCGGGTCCCAAAACCACCAGCCACCCCAGCCGAGTTCGTAATACGCCCACCAAGAACCGAGGCCAATGCCAAAGGTCAGGAAGGTCCAAGCCACCACCGTCCATGGACGTGACCAGCGCGCCCAAGCCGCATCTAAACGACCACTCATCAAGGCAGACAC
>CANFZT010000176.1 GCA_947451565.1 Comamonadaceae bacterium
AGGGTCAACACCTCGTAGCCCGTGGGCGTGACGAGGATGGTGTGTTCCCACTGGGCCGACAACGAGTGGTCGCGTGTGACGATGGTCCAGCCGTCGCCCAACTCTTTGATATCTTTTTTGCCCGCATTGATCATGGGCTCGATGGTGAAGGTCATGCCGGTCTGAAGCGTTTCGCCCGTACCGGGCTTGCCGTAGTGCAGCACTTGTGGCTCTTCATGGAACACCTGGCCAATGCCGTGGCCGCAAAACTCGCGCACCACCGAAAAGCCGTGGCTCTCAGCAAAGCGTTGAATTGCAAAGCCAATGTCACCCAAGCGCGCGCCGGGCTTGACTTTGACGATGCCGTGCCACATGGCTTCGTAGGTCAACTTAGACAAACGCTTGGCTGCGATGGAGACATCGCCCACGGAGAACATGCGGCTGGTGTCGCCGTGCCAACCGTCTTTGATGACGGTGATGTCGATGTTGACCGTGTCGCCTTTTTTCAGCGGCTTGTCATTGGGAATGCCGTGGCACACCTGATGGTTGATGGAGGTGCAGATGGACTTGGGGTAAGGGTTGTTGCCCGAGGGGTCGTAGTTCAGCGGGGCAGGGATGGCCTTTTGAACTTCGGTGATGTAGTCATAACAAAGCTTGTCGAGCTGGTTGGTCGTCACACCCGGCACCACATGCGGGGTAATGAAATCGAGAACTTCGGAGGCCAGTTTGCCCGCGATACGCATGCCTTGTGCGCCTTGGGCGTCTTTGATGGAGATGGTCATGGTCGCAATTATCCCATCCATGGCAAAACACGTCTCTGTCCCCTTGAATTGTGTACAAAACGCCTTCGTTAGCCACGTAAAATCTAATCTTTGCCGACCAGCCCCAGTCAGCGGCCCGGCTCGATTCGATTTCCGTCTTTTTCTCAAGGCTCCCTCGTGTCCCTGCACATCAGCATTTTCGAAGGCGGCAACGCCCTCAGTGATTTCCGTGTTCAACAGCTCTTGCCCCGTTTGGCGGCAATCTCCCCGCAAATCCAAGGCCTGAGTGCCCGCTTTGTGCACTTGGCTGCAACCGAGGCCACTCTGGATGCCGCGCAGCAGCAAACACTGGCCGCTTTGCTGGCCTATGGCGAGCCTGCTCACAAATCACCCGCAGGTACGTTGCTGGTGGTCACGCCACGTTTTGGCACAGTGTCGCCCTGGGCATCAAAGGCGACTGACATTGCGCACAACTGCGGTTTGCTGCTCAAGCGCATTGAACGCATCACCGAGTTCCACATTCAGCTCAAAGACGGCTTGCTGAGCAAAGCCACGCTCACACCCGAACAACTGCTGGCCGTGGCCGATGTGTTGCACGACCGCATGACCGAGTCCATCATGCGCACGCGCGACGAGGCGCTGGGCTTGTTTACCGAACTGCACCCGGCACCCATGGAGCAGGTAGACGTGCTGGGCGGTGGCGAGGCTGCTTTGCAAGATGCCAATAAGTGCTGGGGCTTGGCCTTGGCCGAAGACGAAATTGCGTATTTGGTGAACGCCTTTACGCAGCTCAAGCGCAACCCCACCGATGTGGAGTTGATGATGTTCGCGCAAGCCAACAGCGAACATTGCCGCCACAAGATTTTCAATGCCGAGTTCACCATTGACGGTGAAGCGCAATCACACAGCCTGTTTGGCATGATTCGCCACACCGAAAAAACCAGCCCGCAATACACGGTGGTGGCGTATTCGGACAACGCCTCCATCATGGAAGGCCATAAGGTTGAGCGCTTCATCGCCACCAACAATGGCAAAGACCTGCCTCAGTATGAAAAAGTGTCCGCCACCAACCATGTGTTGATGAAGGTCGAAACCCACAACCATCCCACCGCCATTTCGCCTTACCCTGGTGCGTCCACTGGCAATGGCGGCGAGATTCGCGACGAGGGAGCCACAGGCCGCGGCTCTAAGCCCAAGGCCGGTATGTCGGGCTTTACGGTGTCGAAATTGTGGGACAGCCAACTGGGCCGCCCTTCACACATGGCCAGCCCTTTGCAAATCATGACCGAAGGGCCACTGGGCGGTGCGGCGTTTAACAACGAGTTTGGTCGTCCCAACTTGACTGGCTATTTCCGCGAGTACGAGCAAGAGGTGGCAGGCGTGACACGCGGCTACCACAAGCCCATCATGATTGCCGGTGGCTTGGGCGTGATCGACAGCGAGCAAACCAAGAAGATTGAGTTCCCCGCAGGCAGTTTGTTGATTCAACTCGGCGGCCCCGGCATGCGCATTGGCATGGGCGGTAGCGCCGCCAGCTCGATGGCGAGTGGCACCAACGCGGCTGAACTCGACTTTGATTCGGTGCAACGCGGCAACCCCGAGATTGAGCGCCGTGCGCAAGAGGTGATCAACCATTGCTGGGCGCAAGGCGCGGCTAACCCCATCCTCGCCATTCACGATGTGGGCGCGGGCGGTTTGTCCAACGCGTTTCCAGAGCTGACGAATGACGCAGGTCGTGGCGCACGTTTTGATTTGCGTGCTGTGCCCCTCGAAGAATCGGGCTTGGCGCCCAAAGAAATTTGGTCGAACGAAAGCCAAGAGCGCTACGTGATGGCGATTGCGCCAGAGTCGCTTGAGCAATTCAAAGCCTTCTGCGAGCGCGAGCGTTGCCCGTTTGCGCTGGTGGGTGTGGCGACGCAAGAGCGCCACTTGACTGTTGCGAATGAAGATGCGGAGTTGCCTCATCACACAGATGTCAGTGCAGCGACCGCAGTCAATATGCCCATGAACGTGCTGCTAGGCAAACCACCCAAGATGCACCGCGATGTGAAGCGCGTGGCACGTACCAGCGCACCGATGGATTTGACCGGCGTGAGCTTGCAAGAATCCGTGATTAACGTGCTGAGCCACCCCACAGTGGCCAGCAAACGCTTCCTCATCACCATCGGCGACCGAGCCGTGGGTGGCCTAACGCACCGCGACCAAATGGTGGGCCCGTGGCAAGTGCCAGTGGCCGACGTGGCCGTGACCTTGGCCGACTACCAAAGCTTTGCGGGTGAAGCCATGAGCATGGGCGAGCGCACACCGCTGGCGTCGCTCGACGCACCCGCCTCAGGCCGAATGGCTGTGGCGGAAGCCATCACCAATTTATTGGCTGCTCCATTTGAGTTGCCCCGCGTCAAGCTCAGCGCCAACTGGATGGCCGCTTGTGGCGAGCCCGGTGAAGACGCTGCGTTGTACGACACCGTCAAAGCCGTGGGCTTGGCGCTGTGCCCAGCACTCGGCATCTCTATCCCCGTGGGCAAAGACAGTTTGTCTATGCGCACGCAGTGGGCTGAGAACGGTGAAACGAAAAAAGTGACCTCGCCTGTGAGCTTGATCATCAGTGCGTTTGCCTCCATTGCCGACGTGCGCGGCACACTCACACCCCAACTCAACCGCACGGAAGACACCACCTTGGTGTTGGTGCAGTTGGGCGAGGGCCAACGCCGCATGGGCGGCAGCATCTTGGGTCAAGTGCTCAACCAAGCGGGCGACCAAGTGCCTGACCTCGATGACGCACAAGACTTGGTCAAGCTCGTCAACGTCGTCAACGCCTTGCGCGCGCAAGGCAAGATCTTGGCGTACCACGACCGCAGCGATGGTGGCTTGATCGCTACCGTGTGCGAAATGGCGTTTGCGGGCCAAGTAGGCGTGGCATTGAATGTAGACATGCTCATCACCGAAGGTGACGGCATCCACGACAGCCGTGCCGAATACGGCGATACCAAAAATTGGGCAAGCCAGGTGAGCGCCCGTCGCGAAGAACTCACACTGCAAGCCTTGTTCAACGAAGAGTTGGGTGTGGTGCTGCAAGTGCGCACGTCTGAGCGCAACGAAGTGATGCAAACCTTGCGTGAGCATGGCCTCTCGAAGCACAGCCACTTTGTGGGCAAGACACGCCCCCAATCGTCGACCATCGACAAAGGCAAGGGCGAGATCAGCGTGTGGCGTGATACCAAAGAGGTGTTTGTGGCCAAGCTGGCTGACCTGCATCAAGTGTGGGACAGCGTGAGCTGGAAGATTTGCCAGCAGCGCGACAACCCTGCGTGCGCCGACGCCGAACATGCGGCGGCGGGCAACCCCACCGACCCTGGCATGCATGTGCATTTGCCAGCAGGCATCACCGACAACGTGGCAGCGCCGTTCGTCAATTTGGCCGCCAAACCCAAAGTGGCTGTGCTGCGCGAGCAGGGCGTCAACTCACACATCGAAATGGCTTATGCCTTTGCCGAAGCTGGCTTTGACGCCTACGACGTGCACATGACCGACTTGCAAACCGGTCGTGCCAAGCTGCAAGACTTCAAAGGCTTGGTGGCCTGCGGTGGCTTTAGCTACGGCGACACCTTGGGCGCTGGCATTGGCTGGGCGCGCAGCATCACCTTCAACCCCGTGTTGTCTGAGCA
>CANFZT010000177.1 GCA_947451565.1 Comamonadaceae bacterium
AAACATTCCCAGCCGCGTTGCATGGCTTCGGGGGTGAGGTTGCGGTCGGCATCTAAGCCGTTGCCTTGTCGAACCGTTTCTTTGAGGTAGGCCACTCGTTGAATTTGCCCGTGGTCGTAGCGACCAATTTCAAGGCGAAAGCTGTTGGAGCCCAAGTCAATCGCTGCCAGGAGTGTGCCGTGTTTCATAAAAAAGAATAATATCGTTTTTTCATGACAAATATGTGTCACATCCTTGTCATTCAAGATCAGCAAAATAAGCCAATTTGTGAAAGGACTCCCCATGAATCGCTTCTTCGTTACTGCTGTTGCGCTGGCTGTCAGCCTGCTTGTCCAGGTCTCTGCACACGCGCAGGCCGCGCCGGTGGTGCAAGGGCCTGAAGCCGTGGCGGATTGGTTCCATGCAGGGCAGTCTTTTGTTCAGCAGGGCAAGGCATTGCACGACAACAACCGCCGTGCCAAAAACGTGATTTTGTTTGTGGGCGACGGCATGGGTATCAGCACCATCACAGCCGCCCGCATCTTAGAAGGCCAACTCAAGAAAAAACCTGGCGAAGAAAACCGTTTGTCCTTCGATCGTTTCCCTTACACCGCGTTTTCCAAAACCTATTCTTGGGACCAACAAACCTCTGACTCCGCGCCGACCATGACCGCCATTGCCACGGGCTACAAAGCACGTGAAGGCATGCTGTCGGTCAACCACACCACGGCCCGTGGCGAATGCAATGCGGCGGTGATTGAATCTAAAAAATTGCGGAGCGTGTTGGAGCATGCCGCTGACATGGGTAAGACCACGGGCATCGTGTCAACAGCACGCATCACACACGCCACACCTGCGGCCTTGTACGCCCACACCGCCATGCGTGATTGGGAGGCAGATTCCAACTTGCCCAAGATCGACATTAACACAGGGGCACCTTGCCAAGGGGCAGACCACGCTGTGAAAGACATTGCCCGTCAAATGATTGAGGTGTCGCCCCAAGTGCGCAAAAGCATGAAGGTGGCCTTTGGCGGTGGCCGTACTTACTTCATGCCCAACTCGGTGATGGACCCCGAATATCCCAAAGACAAAGGTCGTCGCTCAGATGGCCGCGATTTGACGCAAGAGTGGGTGACCTCGCGCAGCCCTTATGGCCGTGCAGCTTATGCGTGGAACAAAGCACAGTTTGATGCGCTTGAACCCGCCAACAACAGCTACTTGCTAGGTTTGTTCGAGCCCTCGCATGCGCAATACGAAGTCGACCGCGCCAATGACCCAGCTGGCGAGCCCTCATTGACTGAGATGACCGACAAAGCCCTGCGCGTGTTGATGAAAGACCCCAAGGGCTTCTTCTTGCACGTCGAGGGTGGCCGCATTGATCACGCTCACCACGCAGGCAATGCCCACCGTGCCTTGGTGGACACCATTGAGTTTTCGAATGCAATCCAGCGCACGGTGGATGTGTTGAAAGCTGCGGGCACCTTGGAAGACACGCTCATCATCGTTACCGCTGACCACAGCCATACCTTTACCATTGCGGGCTACCCCAGTCGAGGCAACAACATCTTGGGCTTGGTGCGTGAAGTGCCGGCCAAAGACGGTGCACCTCTGAAAAACAGCTTGGACACGAATGGCCGCCCTTTCACTACCTTGGGCTATGCCAACGGATCTGGTGTGCGTGCAGGGGGACGCCCAGACTTAACGAATGTGGACACCACCGATGTGAACTTCTTGCAAGAGGCTGTCGTGCCTTTGGCCTCTGAAACCCATGCAGGTGAAGACGTAGCAATTTACGCGCGTGGTCCCAAAGCCCATTTGGTGCGCGGCTCGATGGAGCAAAACTGGATCTTTCACGTGATGATGGAAGCGTTGAAGTAATCTTGAAAACACGCTCATTTCATTTTTTACTGGTGTTTGCTGCGGAGGGCTTGCTTGCCAACGCAGCATTTGCACACGAGGCAGCCGCTAGGACTGCTCTGGTGGTGAATGCATCGACAGAAACTGCGCCAATGGCAGCGCGCTATGTGGTGACCATCGAGCGCGCATCTTCAGCTAAGCGCCGCGACAAGCCCCAAAGTCACACGTGGTACTTCTACAGAGATGCAGAGCGCGTGGCCTTGCTCAAAGGCAATGTGGACGAGGTGTGGTACCGCGATGCACACGATCGCATCAGCTTTGAGCGTGTGTTTCATGAAGATGCGCGTGTGGTCGACTACAGCACTGGCGAGTTGGCCACGTTGCAGGTGAATGCCGATTGGGCAGCGCTCTCTCGCTTTGTAGATCCGGCAGAACTGGCGCAACTCAAGCTGGTGTCCAAGCAGGGTAAGGGGCGTGATGCGCAATGGCATTTGCGTGGACGCGTTGGCAAAGAACAGTTGGACGTGGTTTGGTTGCCCGCGCTTGAATTGCCGCAGCGTTTGACACGCCATGTAGCAGGTGCATCCACTGTGCAGATGCAACTGGTGGTAACTGCCAAAAGTACTCAGCCTGATTGGCCAGTGGTGAGCGAGAAGTCTGCCAACTACTTGCATTTAGATGCTGCTGATTTTGGCGACATGGACTATGACCCTGTGGTGCGCAAGTCCGAGGCCTTGGACATGCGTTTGGGCTGGCGTGCCTCGCACAAGCACGATTGATGCGCTGATTTGAAGCACTTAAGCGTGAAGCGTCTTTAGTGCGTCGTACACCTGCGCCAAGCGAGGGCGCTGAGCTGGCTCCTCACCCATGCACGCTTGTGCGAGTTGGGTCAAGACATGGTGGAAATGTGCTTCGTGCGCTGTGGCATCACATTGAGTCGCCAATTCCTCTAGCAAGCAACCCAACGCACGCACTTCGAGTTGTTCTAAACCTTGTGCCCGAGAAGTGTCATTCGCATCAAAAAATGCGGCTGCACCAAAGTCGCTCAGCAGTGCATCTCCCTCAACCGTGTGCAAGATGTTGTGCGCATACAAGTCACCATGCAAGATGCCGCGTGCGTGCAAGTGCAAAGTCGCCGATGCCATGCCACGCGCAATACGCAGCGTGGTGGGCCAGTCAAAGCGATTGCCATTTGCGTACACATCGCGTGTGCAGCTCTCTAGGCTTGGGGCGGCGGCGAGGTTGGCAAACTCTGGCGCAATCAAGGGCATGACCAAAGCTTGTTGGTTGTCGGGATGCTCGATCACGCGTGCAAGGGCCGACACCAAATGTGGATGCGCACCCGCATGCATACAAGCTGCCATTTCGCAGTCGGGTAAGCCGTCGCTGGTGACGGCTCCTTTGAATAGTTTGACCGCCACCTCTTGCTCGCCTGAGTCTGTATGCAGCACGGCTTGGCGAATCACGCCCGATGCGCCTTCGCCAAGTTGATGCTGTAGTTGTAAGCGTTGCCATGCCAAGCGTGGCGTCGGTGCGTTGGCCAAGGCCTGTGCTTCGAGGTCGTGTGTAAACGGGTTGCCCGCAAACGCCAACCAAGTGAGGCGTGGCATGTGCAGCAGCCACAGGGGCAACTCGGTCAATTGGTTAGCCGAAATGCGCAGCAGCTCTAGTCGAGTGCAGTGGGCCAGCTCAGCAGGCAAGCTGCGCAGCTGGTTGCCTGCCAGCATGAGCTTTTGCATGTGGGTGCATTGCCCAATTTCAGCGGGCAGTGATGTGAGCGCGTTGTCGGTCAAGATGAGCCAACGCAAAAACGGTGGCAAAGCCTTAGGTGACACATGCGTGATGCGGTTGGCTTTGAAGCCCACCATGCTCAGCTGCTGACATTGGCCCAAAACTTCAGGCAATTCAGTGAATGGGTTGTCCGAACAAAAAATCACGCGCAGCTTGTGTAAACGTGGCAAGTCATCGGGCAGGGCGCTGAGCTGGTTGCCCGATAAATCTAAGATTTCTAAAGAGTCAGCAAGGTCAAAAATTTCGCGTGGAAATTCGGTCAAGCCATAGCGCAGTTGTAAGCGTGTAATGCCTGCCAGTTCGCCGCTTCGCAGTTGTTCAAGGGTGTGCATTTTTAAAGAGGAATGAGTTTGACAGTCAGGCCCACCAAAGCGCACAAGCCAATGACTTCCATCACACTGCGTTTGAATTTGAAAAGCATCAGTGCTGCACCTGTTGCAATGAGTGCCGAACGCACATCAAACGCGCCTGAAAAACCCTCGGGCCACAACAGGTGATAGCCAAAGAACAAGGCGAGGTTGAGCACCACGCCAACCACCGCTGCGGTGATGGCGGTGAGGGGAGCGGTGAATTTGAGGTTACGGTGCGTGCTCTCGACCAACGGGCCACCCGCCAAAATGAAGATGAACGAAGGCAAGAACGTGAACCACGTCACCAAGCACGCAGCGAGGGCGCCTGCGGCAAATAGGCTTTCTGGCCCAAGCAAGGCTTTGACGTAGCCA
>CANFZT010000178.1 GCA_947451565.1 Comamonadaceae bacterium
ACGCGCAGCGGCACCTTGTATTTACCTGCAAACTCAACCGAGCGAATTTGCAAAACTTTGCTGCCCAAAGACGCCATTTCCAGCATCTCTTCGAAGCAGAGTGTTTCTAAACGGCGAGCTTCAGGCACCACACGGGGATCGGTGGTGTACACGCCATCCACATCGGTGTAAATCAGACACTCTTTGGCTTTGAGGGCTGCCGCCACGGCCACGGCAGAGGTGTCAGAGCCGCCACGACCCAGAGTGGTGATGTTGTCGTGTTCGTCTTTGCCTTGAAAGCCCGTGATGATGACGACTTTGCCAGCATCCAAATCAGCGCGTACACGAACATCGTCAATCGATTCAATGCGAGCTTTGGTGTAGGCATTGTTGGTACGAATCGGTACTTGCCAACCTGCGTAGCTGACCGAGGGCTGGCCTTCGGCTTGCAAAGCAATGGCCAACAACGCAGAAGATGCCTGCTCGCCTGTCGAGGCCAGCATGTCGAGTTCGCGGTTGTAGGCCGAGTCGGCTTTGGAAGGCGCCAATTCTTTGGCAAGGCCAAGCAAACGGTTGGTCTCGCCGCTCATCGCGGAAGGAACCACCACCATTTGGTGACCCGCACGGGCCCATTTGGCCACGCGCTTAGCGACGTTGCGAATGCGCTCTGTCGAGCCCATCGACGTGCCGCCGTATTTGTGAACGATCAATGCCATATTTCTTTAAAAATGTTGTGTTATGGGCAAAAAAACCTACAGATTGTAGCAACGCAATACAGCCCCATCGCGCCGCACAAACCCACGCCCCACCTTGAGATCAATGCGGTGGCCGCGTGTGGTGCACGCTTTGACTTGCACCAGCAGCGCTTGCAACTGCGCCGCACTGGCTTGTGAGTGCGCCAACGCCAGCCAGTGACGCAACACATTCGATTGCCTCGCCTCACTCAGTTGCTGCAAAGCTTTGATGCGCGGTGGGTTACCCACCTGCAACAAGTCTTGTTCAGCCAACTCTTGCAACAAGGTTTGCGCTTGCGCCGCGTGCGAAGCACTGCGCGCAAAGGTTTGTCTGAACGACGGAAACACTTGCTCAATCACGGGCAACAGCTCTGCACGGATGCGGTTGCGGGTGAAGCGAATGTCGCGGTTGGTCGGGTCTTCGACCCAAGTCTCAGCTGCGGCTTGCAAGGCATCACGCAAGACCTGCCCCGGCACATCGAGCCAAGGCCTGTGGTAGGTCACATCATGGCGCTCAGCCAAGGCCGGCATGCTTGCAAGGCCCGGCAAGCCCGCGCCGCGTGAGAGCGCCAGCAGCAAGGTTTCAACTTGATCGTCCGCATGTTGGGCCAACGCCATGTCTTTGACTTGCCCGTCCCAGTGGCTTTGCAAAGCATCGGCAAATGCGCGGTAACGGGCTTGGCGCGCCGCGTTTTCAGGGCTTTCGCCTGTGGCATGGGCGGCGCTCACACGCTGCACCACCAAAGGCACGTTTAGACGCTCACACAGGGCCACGCAATGCGCCTCAAAGCCATCGGCTGCTGTTTGCAAACCGTGATGCACATGCACCGCATGCACTCGATCTGGCCAACGGGTGGCACAAGCCAAGAGTAAAGCAGTGGAATCAGCCCCGCCGCTGAGCGCCACAGCGAATGGGCCAAGATGCTGAAGCGCGTCCAGCGAAGGAAAGTTAGCGGGCGTCAGCTTTGGTGTCGGTGTAACGGCCATAGCTTTGCAGGCGCTCATAACGCTTGTCGAGCAACTCTTTGACCTTCATGTCGGTCACTTGGCGCCAGGCGTCGTTCAAGCCGCGTTTGAGCTGAGCGGCCATTTGCTTGGGGTCTCGGTGTGCCCCGCCCACTGGCTCGTTCACGATTTTGTCGACCAAGCCCAAGGCTTTGAGGCGATGGGCAGTAATGCCCAGTTGCTCAGCAGCGTCTTCGGCGCGGTCAGAGGTTTTCCACAAGATCGAGGCACAACCCTCTGGACTGATGACCGAATACACCGAGTACTGCAACATCAACACTTGATCAGCCACGCTGATAGCCAATGCGCCGCCCGAACCACCTTCACCAATGATGGTGGTGATGATGGGCACTTCGAGCTGGGCCATTTCAAAAATATTGCGGCCAATCGCTTCGGACTGGCTGCGCTCTTCCGCATCAATGCCGGGATAAGCGCCGGGTGTATCCACAAACGTGAACACAGGCAGCTTGAACTTCTCGGCCGTTTTCATCAAGCGCAAGGCTTTGCGGTAGCCCTCAGGGCGACTCATGCCGAAGTTGCGCGCTGCGCGCTCTTTGGTGTCGCGGCCTTTTTGTTGACCCAACACCATGCAAGCGTTGCCATTGAAACGGGCCAGGCCACCGACGATGCTCAAGTCATCCGCGAAGTGACGATCACCATGCATTTCAACGAAATCAGTAAAGATGTCGTTGATGTAGTCCAAGGTGTACGGACGCTCTGCGTGGCGCGCAATCTTGGTGATTTGCCAAGGCGTGAGGTCGCTGTAAATTTCTTTGGTCAGCTGCAAGCTTTTCTTGCTGAGCTGATCAATCTCGTCTGAAATATCAACCGCTGACTCGCTTTGCACATAGCGCAACTCATCAATCTTGCCTTCTAGTTCAGCAATGGGTTGTTCAAAGTCGAGGAAGGTTTTTTTAGCCAAAATTCATACTCCTTAGCTGCTCAATATTCCACTGGCAGCGGATCTAGCGAGCGCCAAATATACCAAGTCGCCACACTGCAATAGGGGGCCCAAGCCGCAGCCACTTCTCGGGCTTCGCTACGGCTGACCGCCTCGCCCGAAAAATAGTTGTGGCTGATGCCGTTGATCAAGCCCACATCATCAAGGGGCAGCACATTCGGGCGCATGAGGTGAAAAATCAAAAACATCTCGGCCGTCCAACGGCCAATGCCACGAATCGCCACCAGCTCGTCGATGATGGCATCGTCTGTCATCTCCGACCACTTCTTCACATGCAAGGCACCGCTGTCAAAGTGCAGCGCCAAATCGACGATGTATTCGACCTTGCGAGCCGACAAACCTGCTGCACGCATGTCGTCGACTTTGAGCTTAAGCACATTGGCGGGCGTGATTTTGCGAAGCAACGCGGCAAAGCGGTCCCACACGGTTTGAGCCGCTTTGACCGAAATTTGCTGCCCCACAATGCTTCGCGCCAGCGTGACAAATGCATCACCACGCGACTGTAATGAGGCCTCGCCAAACTGAGGAATGAGGCGCTTCATCACTCGGTCTTTTTTGACCAAGTGTTTACATGCCTCAGCCCAATACTCAGGCGTCGCAATGGTGATTTTTTCGAGGGCTGACATGCTCAGCCACGCTCCCAAGTGGTGCCTGTGGGCGAATCTTTGAGCACGATGCCTTCGGCGATCAAGGCCTGGCGAATACGGTCAGCCTCGGCAAAATTCTTCGCGGCTTTCGCGGCAGCGCGTGCAGCGATTTGGGCCTGAATGACGTCTTCGTTCACCTCAGCACCTGCTTGGGCAAACGCTTGAGGGTCGTCTTGCAACAAACCCAACACACCGCCCAAAGCTTTGAGCAAACCGGCGGTTTGCGTCGAGCGGGTGCGGTTGACATCGCTAGCGAGTTCAAACAACACGGCCACGGCTTCTGGTGTGCCAAAATCTTCATCCATGGCGGCCTTAAAGCGTGCCGCATGGGGCTCAGCCCAGTCAATCGTCACCTCATCAGGGGTGACCGTACCCAGCGCGGTGTAAAGGCGCTTCAAAGCACCACGGGCATCGTTCAAATGCACGTCGCTGTAATTGAGCTGGCTGCGGTAGTGGCTGCGTACCACAAAGAAACGCACAGTTTCTGCGTCAAACTCTTTCAGCACATCGCGAATGGTGAAAAAGTTGCCCAAGCTCTTGGACATTTTTTCGTTGTCCACGTTGATGAAGCCGTTGTGCATCCACACGCCGGCCATTGGCTTGCCATTGGCGCCTTCGCTTTGGGCAATTTCGTTTTCGTGATGCGGGAACTGCAAATCAGCGCCGCCGCCGTGGATGTCAAAGCTTTGACCCAACATCTCACAACTCATGGCCGAGCACTCAATGTGCCAACCAGGGCGCCCTGCGCCAAAGGGGCTGGCCCATTTCACCTCGTCGGGTTCGCTTGTCTTTGCCGATTTCCACAACACAAAGTCCAGCGGATCTTGCTTGCCGTCGTCCACCGCCACACGCTCACCGGCTTGCAACTCGTCCAAAGACTTGCCAGACAACTTGCCGTAGCCAGGAAACTTGCGCACGGCGTAGTTCACATCGCCATTGCTGGCTTGGTAGGCCAAACCTTTGTCCCGCAAAGTGCCAATCATGGTCAACATTTGCGGCACGTAGTCCATGGCACGGGG
>CANFZT010000179.1 GCA_947451565.1 Comamonadaceae bacterium
ATTGAGCGCGTGCCTTTGATTTTGGCACCCGCCATGAACCGCGAAATGTGGCAACACCCCGCGACTCAGCGCAACATGGTGCAACTCACGGCTGACGGCGCTCATGTGCTGGACGTGGGGCAGGGCGAGCAAGCCTGCGGGGAAACAGGCGATGGTCGTATGTTGGAACCCGAAGAAATTTTGGAAGATCTGATTGCTTTCTTCCAGCCCAAGGTGTTGGCGGGTCAGCATGTGCTGGTCACTGCTGGACCGACCTACGAGGCAATGGACCCTGTACGCGGTATCACCAATTTATCGAGCGGCAAGATGGGCTTTGCTATTGCCCGCGCTGCGCGTGAAGCGGGTGCAGAGGTGACCTTGGTTGCCGGCCCCGTGCATCTACCCACACCACGCGGTGTGCAGCGCGTGGACGTCCGTTCGGCTTTGGATATGCAAGCCGCAGTGGCAAAGCGTGTGGATGCCGCTTCGGTGTTTGTGGCCACAGCGGCCGTGGCCGATTGGCGTGTGGCTGATGTGGCTGGTGAAAAAATTAAAAAAGACGGTTCTGGTCAATTGCCACAGTTGAGCTTTGTAGAAAACCCAGACATTTTGGCGGGTGTGGCCCAGTCAGCCCGTGCCAAAAGCGGTGCTTTGTATTGCGTGGGCTTTGCCGCTGAAAGCCATGATTTGCTCAAACACGCCACGGCCAAACGCGAGCGCAAAGGCGTACCTCTGTTGGTGGGCAATATTGGCCCTGCGACGTTTGGCTTGGACGACAACGCCTTGGTGTTGGTGGATGCCCAAGGCAGCCAAGAATTACCGCATGCCAGCAAGCTTATCTTGGCGCGTCAATTGGTGGCCGAGATCGCACGCCGCTTGAAGGCTTAACTTTTCACATTCACTTTTTCATTTGAAACGCACATGAAACTCGACGTCAAAATTCTCGATCCCCGCATGGTCGACCAATTGCCGCAATACGCTACGCCTGGCAGCGCAGGCCTTGATTTGCGCGCTTGCTTGGATGCGCCCATCACGCTAGAGCCCAACGCTTGGCAGCTGGTACCCACCGGCATTGCCATTCACTTGGCCGACCCTGCGTATGCCGCGCTCATCTTGCCTCGCTCAGGGCTGGGCCACAAACATGGCATTGTGTTGGGCAACCTCGTGGGCTTGATCGACAGCGACTACCAAGGTCAGTTGATGGTCAGCGCTTGGAACCGCAGCGATGTGGCTTTCACCTTAGAGCCCATGGAGCGTTTGGCGCAACTGGTCATCGTGCCTGTGGTGCAAGCGCAGTTCAATGTGGTGAACGAATTTACCGGCCCAACTGAACGCGGTGAAGGCGGTTACGGCTCGACCGGCAAGAAATAAATCAGTGCAACAAATCGTTGCCGGGTGCTTGGGCTTCGATTTTGAAAAAGCCAGTTCCCAACGTGCCGCGCTCTTGCTCATCTTGTGTGGCTTCGCGCACCGATTGCACATCGAGGTGAATGCGAATGGCAATGCCCGCCAGTGGGTGGTTGCCATCTAGAACCACATGCTCAGGGTAGAGCTCGGTCACGGTGTAGAGCAAGTCTTGTGGTGCATCAGGGTTGCAGCCTACGGGCAGGGCGTGGCCCTCAACGGTGTGGCCCTCTTCCAGCTCCTTTGGAAAACGCGAGCGGGCTTCTAAAAACACCAAGTTTTCGTCGTAGTCGCCAAAGGCTTCTTCGGGTTCGAGCTGCAGATCAAGGTGGTCGCCCACACTGTGGCCTTGCAGGGCTTCTTCGATCTTGGCCAGCAAGTCATCGCCACCCACCAAAAACTCGACAGGGCTGTCTAATTCGTCCAGCACTTCGCCCAATGTATCTTTCAAGGTCCAAGTTAAGCCGACCACGCAGTGTTGTGTAATTTCCATAGGGCAAAATTGTCGCACGATGCATGTGAACAAACCCCTGACCCTGCTCGGTGGCATCAGTCCCACCGAATTTATGAACACCTATTGGCAACGCAAGCCTTTGCTGGTGCGCCAAGCCATCCCTGAATTCAAAGCCTTGCTCAGCCGCCCCGAGCTGTTTGATTTGGCCGAACACAACGAGGTCGAATCTCGTTTGGTGATGGGGGCCAACGGCGGCCAACGCGATTGGCAAATGCAACGCGGCCCTTTCAAACGCCGCGCCATTCCCAAACTCACCGAGCGCGATTGGACCTTGTTGGTGCAAGGCGTGGACTTACACGACGACCGTGTAGCCGCCTTGATGCAGCAATTCCGCTTTATCCCAGATGCACGCTTGGACGATGTGATGATCAGCTACGCCACAGAAGGTGGCGGCGTAGGTCCACACTTTGACAGCTATGACGTGTTTTTGTTGCAAGCCCATGGCCAACGTCGCTGGCGCATTGGTCGACAAAAAGATTTGTCACTGGTGCCCGACATGCCCTTGAAAATTTTGGCCAACTTCAAGCCCGAGCACGATTGGGTACTCAACCCTGGCGACATGCTGTACTTGCCACCGCGCTATGCCCACGATGGCATTGCACAAGGCGAGTGCATGACGTATTCGGTGGGCTTTCGCGTGCCCCAAACCGGCGACTTGGCCCGTGAGTTGTTGGTGCGTTTGAGCGAAGGTGCCGAAGACGCTGCAGGTTGCGATTTGTACAAAGACGCAAACCAACCTGCCGTGGCCAAACCAGCGGCACTGCCTGAAGGTTTGGCTGAATTTGCAAAATTAGCGATGCAAAAAGCACTAAAAGATCCTAAAGCGCTGCAACGTGCTTTGGGCGAGTATCTCACTGAGCCTAAAGCCAATGTTTGGTTTGAAATAGGTGATGTGCCAGATCAACTCACTTCGGTGCGTTTAGACCGACGAAGCAAGATGATGTATGACGCGCACCATATTTTCTTGAATGGTGAAAGCTGGCGCGCTGCTGGCAAAGATGCCGCTTTGATGCGTCAATTGGCAGATGTCCGTGAGTTATCTCAAGATGAGCTAGCCAAAGCCAGCGCCGAAGCGCTCAGCCTGCTGATGGAGTGGTGTGACGATGGCTGGCTTCATGCCGGTGCATGAGTTCTAGTAGTTTGACGCCTAGCTGACAAGGTGTTTTCAAAACTTATAGGATTTACCCTATAATTTAAAGCTGAGTTGAAGGGCTCGAGCCCGTCTGCTCGGTTGTGGTGCAAACCATAGCAATTTCCGGAAATTGTTTTCATCCCCCCTTAAGGAAAATTAACATGAACAAGTCAATCCTGTTGGCATCTTTGTTGGCTGCTGCCGCTCTCGTCGCTTGCGGCAAAAAAGAAGCTCCTGCTGTTGAAGCCGCTCCTGCTGCCGCTTCTGCCGCTGTTGAAGCCGCTTCTGCTGTGGCTTCTGAAGCCGCTGCACCAGCTTCTGATGCTGCCAGCAAGTAATCAGTTTTCAAACTGTTTGCAAAAAGCCACCTTCAGGTGGCTTTTTTTATGGGTCTGACACTTGCAACGCTCGGTTAAACCTGCATCCAATCTGATCCTGTCTCAGGGTGTGCAACGTCGATGTCCAAAGGTGTGCAACCTAAGGCACGGCTCAGACTGGCTCGGGCCAATTCGGGTGAGTTGTTGCGCTCACTCAGGTGTGCGGCGATCACCTGGTTCAAATGGGCGTGCTTCACACGCGTTAATAAATCTGCTGCAGCCTCGTTCGCCAAGTGTCCCCAAGGGCCCGCTACGCGTTGTTTCAGAAAACTTGGGTATGCCGAGGCCTGCAGTAAATCGGGGTCGTGATTGGCCTCTAACAGCAAGCTGTGGCAGCCGTGCAGGGCGTTAACCACATGCGACGACACATGACCCAAGTCAGTCACCACCCCCAAATGTCGGTTACCGTCGGTGCAGCGCAGCTGCAAGGGTTCGCGTGCATCGTGTGGCACCGTGAAGGGGTTGATCTGTAGGCAGCCAATGTCAATCTTGTCGCCATCCCGCGCGACGTTGAGCCGGTGTTGGTGGGGCTTCCATGCTTCGTTGGCAATGGCGAACCATGTGCCTTGGCTCATCCACAGCGGTGTGGCGTAACGTGTGATCAAGCTGCGTGCGCAGCCAATGTGATCACCGTGCTCATGGGTGATGAAGATGGCATCCATGGCTTGTGCACTCGTGCCCGCTTCAACCAGCCGTGCTTCCAAGTCGCGTAGACGAAGACCGCAATCAATTAAGAGGCGGGTGGTGTGCGCACCACTTTGGGCTTCAACCAAAGTGGCGTTGCCTGAGCTACCGCTGCCCAGACTTTTGAAGCGCAGCATGGCCCGATGTCAGACCCGCGCCAATCAGCGCAGGTCGTCG
>CANFZT010000180.1 GCA_947451565.1 Comamonadaceae bacterium
CGACAGACACGCGGATGATTTCGCAGTGCTCTTCCACATTGACGGTGGGTGACTCGCCAGTGGTGCCCACAACGCCGATGCAATCGGTGCCTTCGGCAATGTGCCAATCAATCAGTTTGCGCAGGGTGGGGTAGTCGACGCTGCCGTCTGTGTGCATGGGGGTGGTCAAAGCCACGATGCTGCCGGTGATGGGTGTCATGTCCGTTGGTCGGTCAAGGAAAAACGTTCATTCTAGCGAGTGCCAATGTGTTTTTTTAGCTAGAAAGCGGGTAGCGCACAGGCGTTTGTGTTGCGTTCGCCTCGCGGACAGCGACGATACGTTGCACAAAGCGTTCGGGCTGAGGCAAAAAACCTTCTTCAAACGCCACCAAGCGTAGGTCTTTGCACACCGTCAGCAGCTCAGTGGGTTGCAGTAAAAAGTCAGTGCGCGAGGGTTTACCTACGGTTTCGTTGCCCGCTGAAAAGGTTTCGTAAATCAACACGCCGTTAGGGGTAAGGCTGTTCAAGAGGCTTGGCCACAAGGGCCGCCATAAGTAATGGGTCACGACCACACCACCAAAAGTGCGGCCAAGCAGCGGCCATGGACCATTTTCGATGTCACTAACAATAGCCTCGCCGATGGGGCTGACGGCCGCTATGGCCTCTGGATTACGATCTATGCCTACCACGGGGTGACCTAGCGCAGCAAAGTGGCGCATGTGGCGGCCATGTCCGCAGGCCACATCAAGCACGCTGCAGGCAGTCGGCAGCAGGTGCGACCAACGTGTCACCCAGGTAGAGGCGGGCTCTTGCCCATGGTGCAAGGCACTCATCTCAAAAACATCCCCACACCTGGTTGGCCAAGGTCAGCAAAAAATCAGGTTGCAAATACATCGACAAAACGGCCATAAGCACAGCCATGCACACCAAGCCGATCAAGACTTGGTAAACCAGGCGATGCGAGAGGATGTTCATGCCCAAACTCAAGCGGTGATGATCTTGGGCTCGCGTTTGTCATCACGCGCAATGGCACTTTCTTTCACTGGTAAGTTCACCAAGGCGGCAAACACACCCAGCGCAATCGAGATGTACCAAACGATGTCGTAGCTGCCGGTCTTGTCGTACAAGTAGCCGCCCAGCCAAACGCCCATGAAGCTGCCAATTTGGTGGCTAAAAAACACAAAGCCGCCCAACATGGATAAATGCGCTACACCAAAAATTTGCGCCACCACGGCGTTGGTTGGCGGCACGGTGGAGAGCCACAACAAGCCCATCACGCCAGAGAAGATGTACACGCTCATGGGGGTGAGCGGCGCCAACAAGAACAACACGATGGCGACCGAGCGTGAAAAATATATGAACGACAAAATTTTGCGCTTGGCCATGCGTTGACCTAAGCTACCCGCGATGTAAGTGCCAAACACGTTGAACAGACCAATGAGTGCCAACGCAATGCTGGCCACTTCAGGCGACAAACCGTGGTCTTTCAAGTAGCTGGGCATGTGCACGCCAATGAACACCACCTGAAAACCGCACACGAAGTAACCCGCCATCAGCAGTTGAAAGCTGCGGTAGCCCATGGCTTCGCGCAGTGCATGCATGATGGACTGCTCGCGATGCGGTGTGGCGCCGCCCGCAAAGCCGGGTTCGCGCAAACCGTAGGCGAGCGGAATAATGAGCATGACCGACAGCGCCAACCACACCAAGGCTTCTTGCCAACCGAACGTGCTGATGAGGTAGCCCTCGGTGGGGACCATCAAGAATTGTCCAAACGAGCCAGCCGCCGCCGCTACGCCCATGGCCCATGAGCGCTTAGCGGCGCTCACGTTGCGCCCAATCACACCGTAAATCACAGCATAAGTTGTGCCTGCCTGGGCGATGCCAATCAGCACACCCGCCGTGGCAGTAAATAAAGCAGGCGTTGAGGAATGCGCCATGCCCACCAAGCCCAATGCGTAAAGAATCGCACAGGTCACGATGACGCGGAACGCGCCAAAGCGGTCAGCTAGCATGCCCGAGAAGATGCCAGCGAAACCCCAAGTCAGGTTTTGAATGGCAATGGCCATGGCAAAGTTTTCGCGGGTCCAGTCTTGCGCTTGGGTGATGGGTTGTAGCCACAGGCCAAAGCCGTGGCGCACGCCCATGGACAAGGTGACGATGGCGGCCCCGCAGGCCAGCACCTGCCACATGGGCAGTGTTTTGTGTTGGTTAGTCATGCCCTCGACTTTAACCAATGCGGCGACAAACCGTTGTCGCGGGGGTTTACTTGGGGAGCCGATGGCCTCTCTTTGATGGAGGAAAACCTTCGGCCTGTTTTTTTATACAGGTTGGTGTTTGAAGCTGTCTACAATGCCGCCCCATGGCAACCAAGCAACCCACCACACCGCCCCAGTACTCGGAAGGCTCGATTCGCGTCCTCAAAGGACTCGAACCCGTCAAGCAACGTCCGGGTATGTACACCCGCACCGACAATCCGCTGCACATCATCCAAGAGGTGTTGGACAACGCGGCTGACGAGGCCTTGGCCGGGCATGGCAAGAAGATCAGCGTCACGCTGCACAGCGATGGCTCGGTCAGCATCGAAGACGATGGTCGAGGCATTCCGTTTGGCATGCACCCCGAAGAAAAAGCCCCCGTCATTGAACTGGTGTTCACCCGTTTGCACGCAGGCGGCAAGTTCGACAAAGGCTCGGGCGGCGCTTACAGCTTCTCGGGTGGTTTACATGGCGTAGGCGTGAGCGTGACCAACGCGTTGGCCAAACGCATGGAAGCCACCTCACACCGCGAAGGCCAAGTGGCCCGCTTGGTGTTCTCAGGCGGCGACGTGGTGGAGAAACTCACCACCCGCAAACAAGAATCAGGCGACCGTAAACAAGGCACCACCGTGCGTGTGTGGCCCGATGCCAAATACTTTGAATCATCGGCCTTGCCGATGAACGAGCTAGTGCATTTGTTGCGCAGCAAAGCCGTGCTCATGCCCGGGGTGAGCGTGACGCTCATCAACGAAAAAACCAAAGACACGCAAAACTGGCTCTACAAAGGCGGCCTGCGTGACTACCTCATGCAAACCCTGCATGGCGACCCCGTCATTCCTTTGTTTGAAGGCGAGGGCTTCGCTGACAGCAACCACGACAGCTTTGCCGAAGGCGAGGGCGCAGCGTGGGCTGTGGCCTTTACCGAAGACGGCCAGCCTGTGCGCGAAAGCTATGTCAACCTGATTCCCACTAGCGCGGGCGGCACGCACGACAGCGGCTTGCGCGATGGCTTGTTCAATGCGGTCAAGAGCTTCATTGAGCTGCACGCCTTGCTACCCAAGGGCGTCAAGCTCTTGCCCGAAGACGTGTTTGCCCGTGCCAGCTATGTGCTGAGTGCCAAGGTGTTGGACCCACAATTTCAAGGCCAAATCAAAGAACGCCTGAACTCACGGGATGCAGTGCGTTTGGTGTCGAGCTATGTGCGCCCCACGATGGAGCTGTGGCTCAACCAGCACGTCGAGTACGGCAAAAAGTTGGCGGAGCTGGCCATCAAGGCTGCACAAACGCGCCAAAAAGCGGGCCAAAAAGTGGAGAAGCGCAAAGGCTCAGGCGTGGCGGTCTTGCCAGGCAAGCTGACCGATTGCGAAAGCAAAGACATTGCCCACAACGAAGTGTTCTTGGTCGAGGGCGACTCTGCCGGTGGCAGCGCCAAGATGGGCCGCAACAAAGAAAACCAAGCCATCCTGCCCCTGCGTGGCAAGGTGCTCAATACGTGGGAAGTCGAGCGCGACCGTTTGTTTGCCAACAACGAAATTCACGACATTTCGGTGGCCGTTGGTGTAGACCCACACGGGCCCAACGATTCGCCCGACATGAGCGGCCTGCGCTACGGCAAGGTGTGCATCTTGTCGGACGCGGACGTGGACGGCTCGCACATTCAAGTGCTGTTGCTCACCTTATTCTTCCGTCACTTTCCCAAGCTCATCGAGGCAGGCCATGTGTTTGTGGCGCGCCCACCGTTGTTCCGTGTGGACGCACCCGCGCGTGGCAAAAAGCCAGCCACCAAGGTGTATGCCTTGGACGAGGGCGAGCTCACCACCATCCTCGACAAGCTGCGCAAAGACGGCGTGGCGGAGGGCAAGTGGAGCATCAGCCGCTTCAAAGGCTTGGGCGAAATGAGCGCCGAACAACTGTGGGACACCACCCTCAACCCCGACACCCGTCGCCTCATGCCCGTGCAACTGGGCTTGCTGGACTTTGC
>CANFZT010000181.1 GCA_947451565.1 Comamonadaceae bacterium
AGTTCGATATCGCTCATGGATTCCCTCTAAGGGTTGTGAATAAGACCGCTATTTTAACCGGACGGACTGACCGTATTGATTCTGTTTTATGTTTTGGCGTAAACGGCTTTATGCCATGAACATGCCACCGTTGACATGCAACTCTTGGCCAGTCACGTAACTGGCGTGCGCGCCAGCCAAATAGGCAACCGCGTGTGCAATATCGGCAGGTTTACCAAGGTGGCCCAATGGAATTTGACCCAACAAGGCTTTTTGTTGTTCTTCAGGCAGCGAGGCCGTCATGTCGGTTTCGATGAAACCAGGCGCCACACAGTTGACCGTGATGCCACGGCTACCCAGCTCGCGTGCCAAAGCCCGGGTCATGCCTGCCACACCGGCCTTGGCCGCTGCGTAGTTGGCTTGCCCGGGGTTACCTGATGCGCCCACCACACTGGTGATGCTGATGATGCGGCCATAACGCTGCTTCATCATGGGGCGAATCACGGCGCGTGACACGCGGAACACGGCTTTAAGGTTGGTGTCGAGCACGGCGTCCCAGTCGTCATCCTTCATGCGCATGGCCAAGGTGTCGCGGGTGATGCCGGCGTTGTTCACCAACACATGCAAAGCGCCGTGGTCTTTGGTGATTTGGTCAATCAAGGCTTCAACGGCTGCGCCGTCGTTCACATTCAAATTGGCACCTCGGCAGCCTGCGTGGGCAGACAAAGCTTGGGTGATTTTGGCCGCACCGTCGTCTGACGTGGCCGTACCGATGACCATATAACCTTGTTGGGCCAACTCTTGGGCAATCGCTGCACCGATGCCGCGCGAAGCGCCCGTCACGAGGGCAACGTGTTGTTTGTGATCGATCATGTTCTTCTCTTCTGTTAAGCCAATGCAGTTTTGACTTCAGCCAAGGTGGCTGGGTCAAACAAAGGCAAGCCCGTTAAATCTGCATCGATGCGTTTGACCATGCCAGCCAAGACCTTGCCTGGGCCGCATTCAACCAAAGTGGTCACGCCGCATGCTTTGATAGCAGCCACGCACTCGACCCAACGCACAGGACCAAAAGCTTGGCGGTACAGCGCGTCGCGGATGCGGTCAGCATCGGTTTCCACGGTCACGTCGATGTTGTTCACCACGGGAATTTGCGCTGCGGCAAATGTGGTGGTTGCGAGTTTTTCTTTCAGGCGCTCGGCAGCAGGTTTCATCAAGCTGGAGTGAAAAGGTGCGGACACAGGCAAAGGCAAAGCGCGCTTTGCCCCATTGGCTTTGAGTACTTCGCAAGCTTTTTCGACAGCAGCTTTGCTGCCAGCAATCACGGTTTGGCCGGGGTCGTTGAAGTTGACCGCCTCAACCACTTCGGCAGAGCCTGCACCAAATGTGGCTTGCACTTCAGCGCAGCCGGCCATCACTTGTGCGGCCGTCATTCCCAAAATAGCAGCCATGGCACCTGTACCCACTGGCACGGCTTCTTGCATGGCTTGGGCACGGAAGCGCACCAGCGGTGCCGCTTGGGCCAGCGTGAGAACGCCCGAAGCCACCAACGCCGAGTATTCACCCAAAGAATGACCCGCGACGACAGCGGGGGCGGCGCCACCTTCAGCCAACCACGCGCGGTAAGCCGCGACGGCAGCCACCAACATGACAGGTTGGGTATTGGTTGTTAGCGCGAGTGCCTCTTTCGGGCCTTCATGGATCAGTTTGGCGATGTCTTCGCCCATGGCGTCAGACGCCTCGGCCAAAGTTTGAGCCACCACAGGGTTGTCTCCCCAAGCGTCGAGCATGCCGACGGATTGAGAGCCTTGACCTGGAAATACAAAAGCAAATGAAGTCATAAGGTATTTAGAAGTTTGTCACAGCAAGTCTTGCGCAGACTTACAGCTTGACGAGCACGGCGCCCCAAGTGAAGCCACCACCCACGCCTTCGAGCATGAGGGTTTCGCCTTTTTTCACCTGACCGCTACGCACCGCTTTGTCCAGCGCCAAAGGAATCGACGCAGCCGAGGTGTTGCCATGATCGTGAACGGTCAGAACGACCTTGTCCATGGGCAGCTTGAGCTTTTTGGCCGTACTTTGGATGATGCGAATGTTGGCCTGATGTGGAATCAGCCAATCGATGTCGTTTTCCGTCAATCCTGCTTTGTCGAGCACAGTGCGTGCGGCACCTTCGAGCAAGCCCACAGCGAGTTTGAACACAGCTTGGCCATCCATCTTGAGCACCGGGTCGCCCAAAACATTGCCGTTACGCACATGGCCTGGCACACACAAGATGCCCACATGCTTGCCATCCGCATGGATGTCGGTCGCCAAGATACCTGGCGTCTCAGACGCCTCCAGAACCACCGCACCCGCGCCGTCACCAAACAGCACACAGGTGGTGCGGTCTTGAAAGTCGAGCAAACGCGAGAAGATTTCAGAACCGACCACCAAAGCCCGCTTGGCTGAGCCTGCGCGAATCATGGCGTCTGCCACAGTCAAGGCGTAAATGAAGCCGCTGCACACGGCCTGCACGTCAAACGCTGGAGCACCCGCAATGCCGGCGGCATCGTCGTCCAACTGCGCCAACTTGTGTTGCAAGATACAGGCGGTCGATGGAAACACCATGTCAGGGCTAGACGTGGCAACAATGATGAGGTCAATATCTTGGGGACGGCGGCCTGCGGCGGTCAAAGCTTGCTTGCAAGCCTCGAAGGCCAAGTCACTGCTGTTCATGTCGTCTGCAGCGAAGTGGCGGGCATGGATGCCTGTGCGCTCAACAATCCATTCGTCAGAGCTTTCCACACCTTGTGTGGCCAGTTCCGCGACCAAGTCTGCGTTGGTCAACCGGCGAGGAGGGAGAAAACTTCCAGTGCCAGTGATGCGGGAGAAAAGGGTCATTAATCAGGTGGCTCAGGCCGAGGCGTCTGATTGTCCTAGGGCTAACAAAGGAGCCGCATGGGCAATGCGAGAACGCACACGTTCGAGCAAGTTATGGTGGGCTGCATCATACGCGCGGTTCAACGCGGTACCAAAGGCCACGTCATCCGCTGAGCCGTGGCTCTTGAAAACGATGCCGTTCAAACCCAACAAAGCAGCGCCGTTGTAGCGTCGGTGATCCACTTTGTCTTTGAAATCAGAAAGTACCGGATAAGCGAAAATAGCAGCAATTTTCGTGAAGATGTTGTGCGTAAATGAATTTTTAAGTGTTTCGCTGATCTTATGCGCCAAGCCTTCACTGGCTTTCAAAGCCACATTGCCCACAAAACCATCACACACAATCAAATTGACCGTACCTTGATAAATGTCGTTGCCTTCGACATTCCCATAAAAATTCAAATCACCAGAATTGGCCGCAGTTCGCAACAATTCACCTGTTTTTTTGATAACTTCACTGCCTTTGATGTCTTCTTCACCAATATTCAACAAGCCAACAGTGGGGCTTTCAATGTTATCAAGTACCGACACCAAGGCCGAGCCCATGACGGCGAACTGCAACAAATGCTGAGGCGTGCAATCCACGTTGGCGCCCAAGTCGAGCATGGTGGTGCCACTGCCTTTGAAATCGGGCATGCGCCCCGCAATGGCGGGACGGTCAATGCCATCGATGGTTTTGAGCACATAACGTGCAATCGCCATCAAAGCACCCGTGTTACCAGCAGATACCACCGCTTGGGCAGCTCCGCTCTTGATTTGCGCGATCGCCACGCGCATGGACGAATCTTTTTTGCGACGCAAGGCCACTTCAATGGGGTCATCCATGGCCACCACTTCAGAGGCTGCAACCACTTGAGCACGGGGGTGCGAGAAAGACGACAGCGCCTCGGGAAGACCCACCAGCAACAACTTGGCGTCTGGATGCGTGTCTAAGAAACGGCGACAGGCCACCAGCGTGACACGCGGGCCATGGTCGCCACCCATGCAATCAACAGCAAGAGTGGTCATGCAGTTTCTTCTCGTCAAAAAAACAAAAGCCCGAGGCGCCTAAGACAGCCACGGGCCCATGAAGAATGAAGTAATTAAGCTTCAGACTTGGTTTTCAACACTTTGCGACCACGGTAGAAGCCGGTGGGGCTGATGTGATGACGCAAGTGAATTTCACCCGTTGTAGGCTCAACGGCTGTGCCGGGAGCTGTCAACGCTGTGTGAGAGTTGTGCATGCCGCGCTTGGAAGGAGATTTTTTGTTTTGCTGAACAGCCATGATCGGCTCCTGAAACTAAATATGGTTAACCGTTTGGCCAC
>CANFZT010000182.1 GCA_947451565.1 Comamonadaceae bacterium
GCCTAAGTCGCTCAAGATGTCGCCAAACAAATTGCTGGCCACCACCACGTCAAAGAAATCGGGGCGTTGCACAAAGTGGGCGGTCAAGATGTCGATGTGGAACTTGTCCACATTGATACCGGGATAGTTCTTCGCCATCTCAACCACGCGCTCATCCCAGTAAGGCATGGTGATGGCAATGCCGTTGGACTTGGTCGCGCTGGTCAAATGCCTTTTAGGACGGGTTTGAGCAAGTTCAAACGCAAACTTCAGCACGCGGTCAACACCGATGCGTGACATCACCGTTTCTTGCATCACAATTTCGCGCTCGGTACCGGGGTACATACGGCCGCCAATGCTGGAGTACTCGCCTTCGGTGTTTTCACGCACGATGTACATGTCAATCTCGCCGGGCTGACGTGGTGAGCCATCGCGACGCACCACGGGCGCGATGATGCCGGGCATCAGACGCGCGGGACGCAAGTTGATGTACTGGTCAAACTCGCGACGGAACAACAACAGCGAGCCCCACAGCGAAATATGGTCTGGAATCTTGTCAGGCCAACCCACGGCGCCAAAGTAAAGCGCATCGTGACCGCCGATTTGGTCTTTCCAATCGTCGGGCAGCATCTTGCCGTGCTTCTCAAAGTAATCCCAGCTTGAAAAGTCGAAGTGGTCAAACTTCAAGTCGATGCCGAATTTTCGGGCCGCTGCGTCCATGACGCGAATGCCCTCGGGCATGACTTCTTTGCCAATGCCGTCACCAGCGATCACTGCAATGCGTTTTTGACTCATCATCAACCTTTGAAACTAAATATTCGAAAAAATCAGGTGCCGATTTTAGGAGGACGCACCACCAAACTCACCCCTATGGCTGTCACCAAAATGCCTACCAGTGTCACCCAGGTGATGGGTTCGTTGAACAACACCCAAGCCATCACAGCGGTTGTAGGTGGCACCAAATACAACAAACTGGTGACCGCTGCAGCTGCGCCGCGTTGAATGAGAATGTAAAACAAGGAGCTACCACCCAAAGTCAATACCAACACGGCCCACGCCATCGCCCAAATCATCTCGGCGTTCCACAAGGCGGGCTCAGCCTCCATCAGAGCGAGCGGCAACGTCATCACATAAGCAGCCATCAGCTGAACGGCATTGGCGCTGCGAACATCACAGGGTTGTACAAATCGTTTTTGATACAGCGTGCCCGTGGTAATGGACACCAAGGCCATGGTGATCATGGTCAAGCTCCACGGCGTAACTTCAATGCCGCCTTCGAGTTTGCGCGACACCACCATGGCCAAGCCCACAAAGCCCAAAGCCAAACCCTGCCATTGACGACGCGTCACATGGCCACCTCGGGCTGACAACCAAATGGCGGTGATGACAGGCTGCAAACCGACGATCAAAGCAGTCAGGCCAGCGCCCATGCCTACTTTCACAGCAGCCCACACGCCGCCCAAGTAGCCAGCGTGCATCAACACGCCGGTGACAGCCAAGTGCCACCATTGCGCCCTACCCTGCGGCCAAGGCACACGCGCCCATTTGACCCAGACCACAAAACACACAATAGAAAAAACGTAACGCCACAACAAGAAGGTGAAGGGCGGCGAGTTAGGCATGCCATAGCGCGCAACGATGAAGCCGGTGCTCCAGATCAAGACAAAGAGCCAAGGCATGGCATTGAGCCATGCAAGCCTGCGCTGTTCAGGCATTACTTGGCGTGGTCCACGATGTCGGGCCAAGCCTTTTGCAGGTAGTACACCATTGACCACACAGTCAACACGCCTGCAATCCAAATCAGCCCCGTGCCCCACAAAGCGGTGTCAATCACACCAAACAATTGGCCATCAAACAGCAAGAAGGGAATGGCCACCATTTGCACGGTGGTTTTCAGCTTGCCCAGCACATGCACAGCCACGCTGCGCGAGGCGCCTATTTGCGCCATCCACTCGCGCAAAGCCGAGATAGCAATTTCACGCCCGATGATGATCAGCGCCACCAACACATCCGCGCGCCCCAAATGCACCAAGATCAGCAAACTAGCACACACCAAAAATTTATCAGCTACTGGGTCTAGAAATGCACCAAAAGCCGACGATTGGTTCAACTTGCGGGCCAAGTAGCCGTCCAACCAATCAGTCAAGGCAAACACCACAAACATCACTGTGGCCCACAGATTGCGCTCAGCAGTTTCAATGGGCAAATAAAACAGCCCCACGATCAAAGGAATGGCCGCAATGCGCGCCAGTGTCATGAGCGTAGGAATGGTCCACATAAATGGTTACTCGTAAATAATTTGTGATTGTCCGTCGTGGGCTTGCGCCATCCAACTGGCCAAGGCGGCATCGCTGGGGAAAAACTTGGCGTTGTCGCCCAACTGTACGTCGGCTGTTGCACCATCGCGCAGCAGTTTCAATCGTACGCTCATGCCACGCACCAATTCGCCCTCCTCGGAAGACTCCACTTTGGCAGGGTGGTCGCGCAATAGGCGTGCAATGTCGGGCGATGTGCCGTTGACTGTGACGCTGAGGTATTTGCCAAAACGGCAACGCGCTTGTTCTAGGCTCCACACTTGCTGAATGGACAAGCGCAAACCGCCAGAAAAGCGATCGGGCTGCGCCTTGCCCATGATGATGACCAGCTCGTCATCCTTCAAGGTGTTGCGGTAGGTGTTGATGGTGGCCTCATCCGCCGTGGCTTCGATCACCGATGATTTGTCATCGAGCTTGAAAATGGCCAACTTGCCGCGCTGCCCGTTGATCACACGCATATCGCTCACGATGCCTGCCAACATCTGCGGTTCGCGCGAGTCCATCAAATCTTCAATGCGGGTGCGGGCAAAACGGCGCACCTCACGCTCCACTTCGTCAAACAAGTGGCCAGACAAATAAAAGCCCAAAGCCACCTTCTCATGCGTGAGGCGCTCCTTGACACCCCAAGGCATGGCCTCGACATACGCAGGCTCTTGCGTACTCGAGCCGTGGGCGTCGTCACCCATCATGTCAAACAAGCCGCCTTGGTTGGCGTTGGCTTCGCTGGCAGATGCAAAGTCAAAAGCGCGCTCCACACTTGCCAAGAGCTCGGCACGATTGAGATGTAAGTTGTCAAACGCACCAGCTTTGATCAACGCCTCTACCGTGCGCTTGTTCAAACGGCTGCGGTCGACGCGGCGGCAGAAATCAAACAAACTGGTGAATGGCCCGTCTTCACGCGCAGCCACGATAGCTTCAATCGCTTGTTGGCCCGAACCTTTGATGGCACCCAAGCCGTAGCGAATCACTTTGTCTGAGATGGGTTCAAAACGGTAGCGGCCACGGTTCACATCGGGCGCTTCAAACGTCAGGCCCATCTTGTGCGCATCTTCAAACAAGACCTTGAGCTTGTCGGTGTTGTCCATCTCCACCGTCATGTTGGCGCAGAAGAACTCAGCCGTGTAATGCACCTTCAACCAGCCCGTGTGATAGGCCAGCAGCGAATAGGCAGCTGCGTGCGACTTGTTAAAGCCGTAACCCGCAAACTTCTCCATCAAGTCAAAAATCTCGTCCGCTTTGTCTTGGGTGATGTTGTTCTTGGCCGCCCCTGCACGGAAGATCTCGCGGTGCTCTGCCATCTCCTCGGGCTTTTTCTTACCCATCGCACGGCGCAACATGTCCGCACCACCGAGCGAGTAGCCGCCCAAAATCTGCGCGGTCTGCATCACCTGTTCTTGGTACACCATGATGCCGTAGGTCTCGGACAGCATCTGTGCCACCATCGGGTGCGGGTACTCAATTTCCTCACGTCCGTGCTTACGCGCCACGAAGCTTGGAATCAAATCCATCGGGCCTGGGCGATACAAAGCGTTCAGCGCAATTAAGTCTTCCAAACGCGTAGGCCGCGCGTCGCGCAACATGCCCTGCATGCCGCGACTTTCAAACTGGAACACAGCCTCGGTCTTGCCGTCTTGAAACAGTTCGTAAGTGCGTTTGTCGTCGAGTGGAATATTTTCAAACGCGAAGTTTTCTTGACCCTTGTGGCGCTGCATGATGAACTCACGCGCGATTTCCAAAATGGTCAGCGTGGCCAAACCCAAAAAGTCGAACTTCACCAAGCCTGCGGCTTCCACATCATCTTTGTCAAACTGGCTCACCGCCGATTCGCTGCCGGGCTGTTGGTACAGCGGGCAGAAGTCGGTCAGCTTGCC
>CANFZT010000183.1 GCA_947451565.1 Comamonadaceae bacterium
CGCCGCCGTCTTGGCGCAGCATGCGCACACCTAAGGCGTGGAAGGTGCAAATCATCACGTCGTTGGCGGCTTTGCCAATGAGGCCCTTGGCACGCTCACGCATTTCGGTGGCGGCCTTGTTCGTAAAGGTGATTGCCGCAATACGCTTGGGCGCCAGCCCGGTTTGGATGAGGCGGCCAATTTTGTGCGTGATGACGCGCGTCTTGCCCGAGCCCGCCCCCGCCAAGACCAAACAAGGACCGTGCAAGAAATTGACGGCTTCTTGTTGCGCGAGATTCAGACCAGCAGACATTCAGGACACATAGATAGAGAAGCGGGCAATGATACCGGTCGGCTTACAAGGCAAAATAGGCTTGTGCTGAACATTCTTCTTGTTACCTTTCCCTTCTTTGCGCTGGTGTTGGCTGGCTATGTGGCGGCGCATCGCCGCATGTTGCCGCTAGACGCGATTCCTGGACTGAACGGCTTCGTGCTGTTTTTTGCGCTGCCGTGCATGTTGTATCGGTTTGGCGCCAGTACGCCCATCGTCCAGCTGTTGGACGTCACCTTATTTTTTGCCTATTTGTTTTGCGCTTTGTTGATGGTGGGCTTTGTGGTCGCCGTTAGTTTGAGCAAACGCGTGGGCTGGAACGACGCCTCGTTTGGCGCCTTGGTCGGCGCTTTTCCAAATACGGGGTTCATGGGCGTGCCGCTGTTGGTGGCCTTGCTAGGCGCGTCTGCCGCTGGCCCTGCCATCGTCACCATTGTGGTGGACTTGGTCATCACCACCTCCCTGTGTATTGCGCTGTCGCGCTTAGACGGCGCAGACGAACATGGCGCGAGCCGCGCCGCCAAAAATGCGCTCAAAGGGGTGTTGACCAACCCCATGCCCTGGGCCATCAGCTTGGGCGCTTTGGCGTCTGCGATGAACTATGAGCTGATCGGCCCTTTCGCCAAGACCGTCGGCTTGTTGGCCGATGCGGCGTCGCCGGTGGCTTTGTTCACCATTGGCGCGGTGCTGGCGCGCTCGCAAATTCGTGTGAAAGAAACCGGACATCCGCCCATTTTGTGGCGCGACTTTTTGCCTGTGGCCTTTTTCAAATTGGTGTTGCACCCAGTGCTGGTCTTGCTAGTGCTGGCGGCAGTGGTGCAAATGGGGTTTCCGATTGAGCGCTTCACCATGGTCGTGGTGGTGTTGGTGGCGGCCTTGCCCAGCGCGAGTAATGTGGCTTTGTTGTCTGAGCGCTTTGGCGCAGACACGGGGCGCATTGCCATGATTATTTTGGTCACCACGGCAGCCGCCTTTTTTACTTTTTCTGGAGCGGTGGCGCTGCTGACCGGTTGAGTCAACGGCGCATCTCGCGCATGCGTGTTAAATCGCCAGCGGGTCCACATCCACGGCCCAGCGAATCACCTGCCGATGGGCGTTGCGCATGGCGTGCAAATCAGCCTGCCAATGCGCCAAGAAGTGTTGCAGTGCTTTGCGTGAGGTGCATTCAATCAACATCTGCGCACGCTCGATGTTGGCCACGCGCTGAATCGTCATGGGCACGGCGGGGTACAAATCCACCAACAGTTCATCGGCCAGTGCCGCGCCTGCATCGCGGGCGGCGTTTAAAAAAGCTTGGGCGGCTTCTTGGCTACGGGCCTCGGCGCGCACCAAGGCTTGAAAGCTGAAAGGCGGCAAGGTGGCTTGCTCGCGCTCTTTGAGTTGTTGCTCAGCGAAGGCGGGGTAGTCGTGTTGTTTGAGGGCTTCAAACAGCGGGTGCATGGGGTGAAAGCTTTGCACCCACATCTCACAGGGGCTGACCAAGCGCATGCTGGCATCGCGACCGGCACGGCCCGCGGCTTGCATGAGCAAACTGAACAAGCGCTCGGGCGCAC
Source organism: Comamonadaceae bacterium (assembly GCA_947451565.1). GTDB lineage: Bacteria > Pseudomonadota > Gammaproteobacteria > Burkholderiales > Burkholderiaceae_C > Limnohabitans. The sequence continues at coordinate 1,864 of CANFZT010000183.1, forward strand.
GGAAGTCGCTGGAGAACAAAGCGCCATCGGGATTGAGCGCGGCCACCAAGGTGACGCGCCTGAAGTCGTGGCCCTTAGCAATCATTTGCGTGCCCACCAGCACATCCACGGCGCCGGCGTGCACCTCGGCCAGCTGGCGTTCGAGTTCGCCTTTGAGGCGTGTGCTGTCGGCGTCGATGCGGGCGATACGGATGGGTTGGCCATCAGGGCGGCGCACATCGGCTAAAAGTTCGGCTAAGTGTTCTTCGAGTTGTTCGGTGCCTCGGCCCAAGGGGCTGATGTCTAAGTTGCCGCAACTCGGGCAGGCCCGTGGCACGGGTTGTGTGAAGCCACAGTGGTGGCAGCGCAGGGTGCGGTCGAGTTTGTGGAACACACGGTAAGCGCTGCAATGCGGGCATTCGCTTTTCCACCCGCAGTCGTTGCAGTTCAAAACGGGCGCATAGCCACGGCGGTTGAGCAATACCAAGATTTGTTCGCCCCGCGTCACGCGCTCGCGCATGGCGTCGAGCAGGTGGTTGGAGAACACGGTTTTGTAGGGCTGGCGGTTCATGTCCACACGGCGTACCAAAGGCAAGGCGCCTTGGCCCACGCGTGAGGGCATGGCCAGGCGCATGTAGCGACCTGCAGGTTCAGCGGCCGTGGCGGGGCGGCTGTGGTGCCAGCTCTCCAGCGAGGGGGTGGCGGAGCCCAAGATGACTTTGGCGCCTTCAAGTTGGCCGCGATACACCGCTAAGTCACGCGCGGAGTAGCGTGCGCCTTCTTGCTGTTTGTAGCTGGGGTCGTGTTCTTCATCCACCACGATGAGCTGCAAATGCGGCATCGACGCAAACACCGCCATGCGTGTGCCCAGCACGATGCGCGCCTCGCCACTGTGCGCGGCCAGCCAGTTTTTCAGGCGCTGTGCGGGGGTGAGGCTGCTGTGCATGGCGACTAAACAGTCGGCCCCCCACTGCGGCGCGAAGCGGGCGCGAAACCGTTCTTCCAGCTGCGGCGTGAGGTTGATTTCGGGCACCATCACCAAAATTTGTGCCTGCGGGTCACGCGCCAGCAAGGCTTGGGCGGCGCGCAAGTACACCTCGGTCTTGCCGCTGCCCGTGTTGCCAAAGATCAAGAATGGGCCTTTGTGCGCAGCGATATCGGCCAACACTTGGGCTTGCTCGTCAGTGGGGGTGGGGATGGCGGGTGTCGGGCCTTCATAAGCCGCAACCGCTTTGGGCTTTCGTTTCAAGCGCCGGGTCCATTGCTCGGTGCTGAGGTCGCGCAGCTGGCTGGGCAGGGCGGCTAAGGCCACTTCGCCGGCACTGCGTTGGTAATAGCTGGCGGCGAATTGCACCAGTTGGCGCCAACTGGCGTTCAGGGGCGTGAGGCCCTCCAGTACGCTGGCAATGGCACGCAGCTGCATCGGCTCGGCCACTTCGTCGCTGGCAGGGGCGTTGTCCCAGACCACGCCCAGCAACTCTCGGCTGCCCAAAGGCACCCTTACCAAGGTGCCGGGTGGGGGCACCGTGTCGCAGGCATACGTGAGTGCGCCACCCAACCCGCTGTGTGCGGGTGTGTGAACCATCACTGAAATTTGGTGCGACATGTCAAGCGGTGAGTTGAGGTGTTTTGCTCAGGTAATTTGGCAGAAAACGCTTTAAGTCGTTGATTTCAATGGGATTCAGAGCTAACCCAGTATTTCTGTGGATAACTTTGTTGATATCTACACTTGAGTGCCCCCGAAGGCGCATAAATCAAGGCTTTCAACAAATTGCCTGAAAAAAATGCAGGCTTAGAAGTCCATATAAATCAATGACTTACGAAATTTTAAAAAGTTTTTACACCTTGCAAAAGAAAACTTCATCTTGGTGCGAGGGATCAACTTTTTTGTGCATAAGTGCGAAATCGAAGTAGAACTTTTGGTGACTTGACACGCAATTTTTGAGCGTTTGTCAAGGTTTTCTTAGGAAGCGAGAGTGGGCATGCACCGTTTCGACCAACACGCCCACGCTCTCTGGCGGTGTGAATTGGCTGATGCCGTGGCCCAAGTTGAAAATTTGGGTGGGGCCGGTGGTGGTTGTGTCGGTGTGGGGTTTGCCAAACGCATCCAACACGCGGCGGGCTTCAGCGGCCAGTGCGTCGGCAGGGGCAAACAAGGCGTTCGGGTCCAGATTGCCTTGCAGCGCTTTGCCCGGGCCGCCCACAGCACCGCCCACTTGGGCGCG
>CANFZT010000184.1 GCA_947451565.1 Comamonadaceae bacterium
CAACAAGGTCAAAGAGTGGTTCACCGTGCGCACCAACCCCGATGGCACCACCAGCGAAGGCTTGGGCGATTGGGACATTTCGCGTGATGCGCCTTACTTTGGCATTGAAATTCCGGACGCGCCGGGCAAGTATTTTTATGTCTGGCTCGACGCACCCGTGGGCTACTTGGCCTCGCTGAAAAACTTGCTCGACAAGCGCGGCGAGAACTACGACGCCTACATGGCCAACGACAAGCTGGAGCAATACCACTTCATCGGTAAAGACATCGTGACTTTCCACACCTTGTTCTGGCCCGCCATGTTGCGTTTTAGCGGACGCAAGACGCCCAACAACGTGTTTGTGCACGGCTTCCTCACCGTCAACAACGGCGAGAAAATGAGCAAGAGCCGTGGCACGGGCCTCGACCCGCTCAAGTACCTGAGCCTGGGCATGAACCCCGAATGGCTGCGTTACTACTTGGCCACCAAACTGAACAACAAAAACGAAGACGTCGACTTCAATGCCGAAGACTTCATGCTGCGCGTGAACAGCGATTTGATTGGCAAGTTTGTCAACATCGCCTCGCGCGCCGCCGGCTTCTTGACCAAGCGCTTTGAAGGCAAGCTCACGCAAAGCTTTGGCGAACAAGGTTCAGCTTTGCTGAACGACATTCACGCCGCCAAAGACAGCATTGCAAACGCCTACGACGCCCGCGAATACGGTAAAGCGACCCGCGAAATCATGCTGTTGGCCGACAAGGTCAATTCGTATGTGGACCAGCACAAGCCTTGGGACTTGGCCAAAGATGCCGCCAACAACGAAGCCCTGCACCAAGTGTGCTCGTTGCTCATCAATGCCTTTGCGGAGCTGAGCCGCTACTTGGCCCCTGTCCTGCCGTCATTGGCCCAAGCGGTCGAAGCCTTCACCGGCACCTCTATGCAAAACTGGAACGCCTCAGGCAACGTGGCCCACATTCAACCCTACCAACACCTCATGCAACGCGTCACCCCCGAACAACTCGAAGCCTTGTTTGAACCCCCAGCCGTGGTGGAAGAAAAAGTCACCCCAGGCGGCGAAGAAATCGCCCCCACCATCAGCATCGACGACTTTGCCAAGGTGGATTTGCGCATTGCCGAAATCGTCAACTGCGAAGCGGTGGAAGGCTCCACCAAGCTGTTGCGCCTCACGTTGGATGTGGGTGAAGGCAAAACGCGCAATGTGTTCAGCGGCGTGGCCAGCATGTACAAGCCCGAAGACCTCAAAGGCAAGCTCACGGTGATGGTGGCCAACTTGGCCCCGCGCAAGATGAAGTTTGGTGTGAGTGAAGGCATGGTGCTCGCCGCCAGCCATGCAGACGACAAAACCGATGCCGGGATTTACGTGCTGCACCCATGGCCTGGTGCAAAACCCGGTATGCGTATCCACTAACACTCGGCATGTTTCCACTCATTCACGGCTGGACCAGCACCACACGGTCAACCCAAGCCAACGTCAAGTTGGGTGGCGTGCTGTGCTTTGTCGCAGGCGCGGCCAATGCGGGTGGATTTTTAGCGGTAGGCCGTTACACCTCACACATGACGGGCGTGATGTCGTCGGTGGCCGATGATTTGGTACTTGACCATCTCGACTTGGTGGCCACTGGTTTGGGCAGTTTGGTGGCGTTTGTCGTAGGAGCGATGTGCACGGCAGTGCTTGTGAATTGGGGACAGCGTCGTCAACTCGCTAGCGCATACAGCTTGCCATTGGTCTTAGAGTCTTTGGCGCTGCTTGTGTTTGGTTTATTTGGGGCTGCCATCAGCAGTTTTGCTAGCTTTTTTCTGCCACTTACCGTCATGCTGCTGTGCTTCATGATGGGTTTGCAAAACGCAGTGATCACCAAAATTTCTCACGCAGAAATTCGCACCACACACATCACCGGTTTGGTGACTGACTTGGGTATTGAACTGGGTAAGCTGCTGTACATCAACCGCAGCAAAACCGCCGCACTAGGCCAACCGCATGTACGTGCCAACCGTCAACGTTTGAGCTTGCAAGCGTTACTGATTACTTGTTTTTTTTGTGGTGGATTGGTAGGCGCTTTGGGCTTTAAAGGCTGGGGCTACATCACCACGCTACCGCTGGCGTTGCTGCTTTGGACTTTGGCCTTGCGCCCCATCATTGACGACTTCAAGACTGCTTGGCAACGATGAGCTTATCTTTCTCCTCTTTCTTTCGCCCTCGTTTGGTCGACGCCTTGAAAGGCTACACGCGCCAGCGTTTTTACCAAGACGTGGGCGCGGGTATCACGGTGGGCGTAGTAGCTTTGCCGCTGGCCATGGCGTTTGCCATTGCGTCGGGGCTCAAGCCTGAAGCGGGTTTGTTCACCGCCATCATTGCGGGCTTTTTGATTTCCGCTTTGGGTGGCAGCCGTGTGCAAATTGGCGGGCCTGCGGGCGCGTTCATTGTCATCGTGTACGGCATCTTGGAACGCTATGGCTTGGCCAACCTGATCATCGCCACCGCCATGTCGGGCGTGATGTTGTTTGCCATGGGCTTGCTGCGCCTGGGCACGCTGATTCGTTTCATTCCCGTGGCAGTGGTGATTGGGTTTACCAACGGGATTGCGGTACTCATCATGGTGTCGCAACTCAAAGACTTCTTTGGCTTGCAAGTCAAAACCATGCCGGCTGACTTCTTTGGCATCTTGCACACGCTCAGCGCCAGCATCGGCACCTACAACGGCGAGGCCTTGGGTTTGGCTGTCGCGTGCTTGGTGGTGCTGGTATTTTGGCAACTGGCCTTGCCGCGCTTGTCCAACGCCATGCCCAGCACCAAAAGCTTCTCCACCATTCCCGGCTCCGTCGTGGTGTTGGTGGGCGCCACCATGGCCAGCAAGATGATGGGCTTGGATGTCGAAACCATTGCCTCGCGCTTTGGCAGCATCCCCAGCAACCTGCCCGCATTTTCATGGCCTGACTTCAGCTGGGAAACAGCCAAATTCTTGTTGATTCCCGCCACCACGCTGGCGTTGCTGGGCTCAATTGAATCCCTCTTGTGCGCCCGTATCGCCGACCAAATGATGGCCGATGGCCCCTATGGCGACCGCCACGATGCCAACCAAGAGCTGATGGCTCAAGGCATTGCCAACCTGATCACCCCGTTCTTTGGCGGCATGCCTGCGACCGGCACGATTGCTCGCACGGTGACCAATGTCAAAAATGGTGGAAATAGCCCTGTGGCCGGCATGGTGCATGCCGTCACCTTACTGGTGGTCATGCTGGTGGCAGCCCCTCTGGCGGGCGATGTGCCTTTGGCTGCGCTGTCCGCTATTTTGATGTTTGTCGCTTGGAACATGGGCGAATGGCATGAGTTTGTCCACCTGCGCCAGTTCCGCATGCCTTACCGTGCCACGCTGCTGTCGGTCTTTTTGCTCACCGTGATCGTCGATTTGACGGTGGCTGTAGAGGTTGGGCTGATGGCCGCTTGCCTCACCTTCATTTACCGCATCTCCAGCCTCAGCCGCGCCGAGCATGTGCAAGCTGAAGCCTTCCCCGAACTGGTTGGCCATGAAGCCCATGTGCAAGCCCACCGTTTGTATGGCGCTTTGTTTTTTGGGGCGGTCAAACTGGTCGAGGCCATCGAAGAAAACCTGCCCACCCAAGCCGTCGTGCTAGACCTGAAGAATCTCATTTATGTAGACTCATCCGGCGCGGATGCCCTGTTGGCCTTGGCCCGCTCATGCAAGAAAAAACAAGTCCGCCTCATCGTCTGCGGCTTGGCACATCAACCCTTGGACATGGCGCAGCGCTGTGGTCTGCTACACGCCTTACCTGACACCGATCTGGTGCCCGATTTGAGCCGTGGTTTGGTGCTGGCCCTCGGTCGTTAAAATCTTCTCAATCTATTAGGAATCCACCATGTCGATTTTTCAACGCGACCACTCCACCTCTGAAGCCACCCAGTTCATCGAGTCGCTCAAAGCCAAAAAGCCAACCCTCGAAAAAGAGCAACGCGAAGGCCGCGCTTTGTTGTG
>CANFZT010000185.1 GCA_947451565.1 Comamonadaceae bacterium
AGCCGCTGGAACGTCATTCAGAGACGGGGTAAGAACCCAAGACTTTGTAAAACGCACACAAGCCTTGCAGCTCTTGCAGGGCTGCCGCCACATGGGGCTGGCTGATGTGGCCTTGGATGTCGATGTAGAAGTAGTACTCCCACTGGCCCGATTTGGCGGGGCGTGACTCGAAGCGCGTCATAGACACGCCGTTGTTTTTGAGCGGTACGAGCAAGTCGTGTACAGCGCCCGGGCGGTTGGGAACCGACACGACCAAGCTGGTGCAGTCGTTGCCAGATGCGGGTGGCGTAGCCAAAGTTTGTGGCAGGGCAATGACGGCAAACCGCGTGCGGTTGTACGCCTCGTCCTGGATGGCGTGGTGCACGATGTGCAGGCCAAACTGGCTGGCTGCACGTTCACTGGCCAAAGCGGCCCAAGCGGGGTTGGTGGCAGCCAAGCGTGCGCCTTCCGCGTTGCTGGTCACAGCGCGGCGTTCGACATGTGGCAAGTGTTGCGACAGCCAACCTTGGCACTGCGCCAAAGCTTGGGGGTGGGCCATGACCACCTCAATGCCGGCATCTGCGTTGCTTTGGCGCAAGAGGTTGTGGCGTATTAGCAAGCTAACTTCGCCCACCACATGCACGGGCGAGCGCAAGAACAAGTCGAGTGAACGGGCCACCACGCCTTCGGTGGAGTTCTCCATGCCCACCACGCCGTATTGCGCGGTGCCTGCGGCGGTGGCATGGAAGACTTCGTCAAAGTTGGCGCAGTAAATCAGATTGGCCGCGCTGCCGAAAAACTCAATCGCGGCTTGTTCGCAAAACGTGCCTTGGGGGCCGAGCACCGCCACGCGTTGTGGGGCTTCGAGTGCCAAGCAAGCCGACATGATTTCGCGCCAAATGGACGCGATGTGTTCGTTTTTCAGGGGGCCTGGGTTGGCTTGGGTGATTTTGTCAATCACTTGCGCCACGCGGTCAGGACGGAAGAAGGGAGAACCTTCAGCGCGTTTGATCTCGCCAACAAGCTCCGCCACTTTGGCGCGGTCGTTGACCAACTGCAGCAACTGTTTGTCGAGTGCGTCGATTTGCACACGCAAAGCGGCGAGGGCATCAGACTGGATGGGTTGTTGGCTCATGTATTTCGTTTTGTGCGTGTTTACGCCTGGGATTTTTCAAACGCTTGCATGTAAGTTACCAGCGCTTGCACACCCTCGATGGGCATGGCGTTGTAGATGCTGGCACGCATGCCGCCGACGGACTTGTGGCCTTTGAGTTGTAACAGACCGGCGGCTTTGGCGCCTGTCAAGAAGGCGTCGTTGCGCGACTCGTCGGCTAAGAAGAAGGGCACGTTCATGCGTGAGCGGCAGTCGTGCGCCACTTTGTTGCTGTAAAAGCTGGAGTTGTCTAAGAAGTCATACAGCAGCTTGGCTTTGGCGATGTTTTGTTGCTCCATCGCAGCCACACCACAGAGTTCACCAGCTTTTTGGCGCTTGAGCCACTGGAAGGTCAGGCCTGCCATGTAAATGCTGTACGTAGGTGGCGTGTTGTACATCGAGCCGTTGTCGGCTACTGTTTTGTAGTTGAACGCGCTGGGGCAAATTTTGAGTGCATGGCCCAGCAAGTCTTCGCGCACGATCACCAACGTCACACCTGCAGGGCCAATGTTTTTCTGGGCGCCGCCGAAAGCCAAGCCCACTTTGGACCAGTCGACGCTGCGCGAGAGCACATGCGAGGAAAAATCGATCACCAGCGGTGCATCACAGCCCAAGGCTTGGAGGTCGGGCAGGCTGTGGAATTCCACGCCATGGATGGTTTCGTTGGTGCAAATGTGCACATATTGCGCACTCTTGCTGAGCTGCCATTGCGCGGTCGCGGGCAGGGTAGTGAAGTGGGTGTCAGCACCGGTGGCAGCCAAATGTGGCGTGCAGTATTTGCTAGCTTCTTTGTACGATTTCTCGCTCCAGCTGCCGGTGACCACCACATCGACAGTTTCGCCGCGCGAGAGGTTCAGAGGCACGATGGCGTTTTCGGCCAAACCACCTCCTTGCATGAACAAGATTTTGAAGTGGGCGGGCACGGCCAATAGCTCGCGCACGTCAGCTTCGGCTTGTTCGTAAATGCTGATGAACTCTTTGCCGCGATGGCTCATTTCCATCACGCTCATGCCCGAGGGACGGCCCTGTGCATCGTGCCAGTTGGTCATCTCGGCGGCAGCTTGCTGCAACACCTCCAGCGGCATGGCCGCTGGACCTGCAGAAAAGTTAAACGGACGCGTCATCTGTGAATCAAGCCTCGTCGCCTGTCACACCGGCTTCGCCGTCTTCAGCGCCTTCGCTGTCGTTTGCGTTGGCATCGTTTTCGACAATGCGCTGCAAGCCGCTGAGCTTGGCGCCTTCGTCCAAACCAATCAAGGTCACGCCTTGCGTGGCGCGGCCCATTTCACGAATTTCAGACACGCGGGTGCGCACCAAGACGCCTGTGTCGGTGATGAGCATGATTTCGTCTTCGGCTTGCACCAAGGTGGCGGCCACGACTTTGCCATTGCGCTCGGATTGCTGAATGGCAATCATGCCCTTGGTACCACGGCCGTGGCGGGTGTATTCGGTGATGCTGGTGCGTTTGCCGTAGCCATTTTCGGTGGCGGTCAAAACGCTGGCGCGTGGGGTGCTGTCGTCGGCGACAGCATTAGGATCTTCTTGCTCAGAGACCAACATGGCGATGACGCTTTGCGTTTCTTCGATCATCATGCCGCGCACGCCGCGGGCACTGCGGCCCAAAGGACGCACATCGTTTTCGTCAAAGCGCACGGCTTTGCCACCATCGCTGAACAACATGACGTCGTGCTTGCCGTCGGTGAGTGCCGCGCCAATCAAGAAATCGCCTTCGTCCAAATTGACGGCAATGATGCCGCCCTTGCGTGGGTTGTTGAACTCGTCGAGTGAGGTCTTTTTGACGGTACCCATGGACGTGGCCATGAACACAAATTGGTCTTCTGGGAAGGTGCGGGCTTCGCCGGTGAGGGCCAAGACCACGTTGATTTTTTCGCCTTCTTGCAGCGGGAACATGTTGACGATGGGGCGGCCGCGTGAACCGCGTGAGCCCGCTGGCACTTCCCATACCTTGAGCCAGTACAAGCGGCCACGGTTGGAGAAGCACAGCAAATAGTCGTGCGTGTTAGCGATGAAGAGTTGGTCCACCCAATCGTCTTCTTTGGTGGCCGTGGCTTGTTTGCCGCGACCGCCGCGTTTTTGAGCGCGGTACTCAGACAAAGGTTGGCTCTTGATGTAGCCGCTGTGGCTGAGCGTGACCACCATGTCGGTGGGCGTGATGAGGTCTTCGGTGCCCAAGTCTTGAGCGTTGTGCTCAATCACACTGCGGCGTGCGCCGAGTTTGCTTTGGCCGAATTCGTTTTTCACCAAAGTCAGTTCGTCACCAATGATGGTGGACACGCGCTCTGGTTTGGCCAAGATGTCGAGCAAGTCGTCGATCTCGGCCATGACGTCTTTGTATTCGTTGACGATTTTGTCTTGTTCCAAGCCCGTCAAGCGTTGCAGACGCATTTGCAAAATCTCTTGGGCTTGGGTGTCGCTCAAGCGGTAGAGGCCATCGCTGCCCATGCCGAATTCTTTCTCTAGGCCATCTGGGCGGTAGTCATCGGCGTTGATCACGCCACCATCAGCGCGGCTGCGCGTGAGCATTTCACGCACCAGTTGGCTGTCCCACGACTTGGTCATCAACTCGGCCTTGGCCACGGGGGGCGTCGGCGCGTTGCGGATGATGCGGATGAACTCGTCGATGTTGGCGAGTGCAACCGCCAAGCCTTCCAGCACATGGCCGCGTTCGCGGGCTTTGCGCAGGGTAAAGATGGTGCGACGTGTCACCACTTCGCGGCGGTGACCCAAGAACACAGCAATCAAGTCGCGCAAATTGCACAGCTTGGGTTGGCCGTCAATCAAGGCCACCATGTTGATACCGAAGGTGTCTTGCA
>CANFZT010000186.1 GCA_947451565.1 Comamonadaceae bacterium
GCCCCTGCAAAGAAAGCTGTCGCGGCCAAAAAGCCAGCAGCTAAGAAAGTCGCGGCTAAAAAGCCAGCAGCTAAAAAAGTAGCGGCTAAGAAGCCTGCTGCCAAAAAAGTTGCAGCTAAGAAGCCAGCTGCTAAAAAAGTAGCGGCCAAGAAGCCAGCTGCTAAGAAAGTTGCGGCTAAAAAGCCAGCAGCTAAAAAAGCAGCAGCTAAGAAGCCAGCCGTTAAAAAAGCTGCCGCTAAAAAGCCTGCTGCAAAGAAAACAGCGGCTAAAAAAGTAGCTAAAAAAACAGCTGCTAAAAAGCCTGCTGCCAAAAAACCAGCCGCTAAAAAAGCCGCTAAAAAGCCTGCTGCAAAGAAAGCTGCGAAAGCACCCGCTGCCCACGCACAGACAACGTTGAACCCGCAAGCTGCATGGCCTTTCCCAACAGCTAGTAAGCCTTAATCTTCACCGATCAAGGTAACGGTTTACCGTGAGCTCAAGCCCGATGCCGCAAGGCCTCGGGCTTTTTCTTGGCTCTATCTATGACACTTCCTTCAGCCGCTTATCTCCGCCTAGAAAAAACAGGCGCAATGATGATAGACATCCACGTCATCCCCAACGCCTCACGAACACAGGCCGATGGCGAGCACGATGGCGCATTACGCGTGCGCTTGCACGCGCCACCCGTCGACGGCAAAGCCAATTTGGCACTCATGGCTTGGCTGGCAGATACCTTGGGCATTGCCAAGCGAGATGTGGAGTTGGTTCGCGGGCAGACCTCTAAACGAAAACAGCTGCGAGTGAGCGCAGCTGCTTGTGCCAAAGCCGATTGGTCAGCCTTGACCAGTTAAGGCGCAACTGCGCCTCATCCATTACGCAATCACCAAACCATCCACCGCATAGTTTTGTGGGCCACGTTGGGCAATTTTGAGCGCCCCCACTTGATTGCCCAAAGCAGCGCATTGGGTCAACGACCACCCTTGCTCTAAGCCGAACAACAACGCACCGCGCCAGGCGTCGCCACAGCCTGTGGGATCCACCACAGCAGCCGCCTTGACAGGCGGCACCACGGTTTTCTCCCCGTCCACCCAAACCTCACAGCCTTCGGCGCCCAATGTGACGATCAGACCTTGCACGCGAGATGAAATGTCGGCATGACTCAAACCCGTACGGTCGCTCAACATCTTGCCTTCGTAGTCATTCACCGTCACCCAAGTGGCTTGGTCAATGAACCGTGACAAATCAGCGCCATCAAACATGGGCAAGCCTTGCCCTGGATCGAATACAAATGGAATATCTGCAGCTTTGAGCTGCTCGGCATGTTGAAGCATGGCGTCACGACCATCAGGGGAGATGATGGCCAGCTTGATATCGGGACGTTTTTCAATTTGGGTGATGTGCGCTTGCATCATCGCGCCAGGGTGAAACGCCGTGATTTGGTTGTTATCGCGGTCGGTCATGATCATGGCTTGCGCGGTGTACGTGTCAGACACTTGGCGCACAAACTCTGTGGAGATGCCCAATGTTTCCAAGCGTTGCAAATAATCAGCCGCATCTGTCCCTAAGGTCGCCATGGGCAAGGGTGTACCTCCCAACGCTTTCAAACTGTAAGCAATGTTGCCTGCGCAACCGCCAAAGTCGCGGCGCAAGGCCGGCACCAAGAAAGAGACGTTCAAAATATGCAGCTGGTCAGGCAATATTTGTTCAGCAAATCGCCCCTCAAAGCTCATGATGGAGTCGAACGCGAGCGAGCCGCAAATCAGCGATGCCATAAAACTACTTTCGAAAATTGAAGAAGAAAACCGCTAAGGATAAAAAACAAAAGCACGAAACCCAGTGATGCGTTTACTCACCTTGTCGTCCAACTCGAAGTTCAACGTCGAGCGCACATCACGCAAGGCCTGCACATGGTCTTTGCTTGACAACTCATTGGCCGTGAAAACACGGCGCACCAAAACTTGGTCTTGTAAATCGGTAAGACTCAGTTCTAAAGCTGGCATGGCCACAGGGTGATGCTGTGTGTTCTTCAGCCGCAGCTGCACGATGTAGCCACCTTCTGGATTTTCGGTGAAACTGCTACTTTCAATCAGGACAGCTTCAGGCTCGCGCGGCCATGTCACTTCGCAAGCACACAAAGCAGACAGTACGGGGCGCAAAGCGGGTTCTTCTGCAGCCAACCAATTGCGTTGCGCCATCAAGGCTTGGAACATCAACGCCAACACCAATAGCCCAGCACCGAACAGCCACCTCAAAGGCATCGGCGTTTGAGGTGCACGATCTGCAGACGTTGAAGGTTGAACCTCAGCAGCCGCTATCGCAGGCGCCATGGCAGCCCTAAACAACGAAGGCGCATCCGCACTGGGCAGCGGTGCGGCAGGCATATCTGGCGGTGTCTCAAAATGGAGGGCTGCCTCAAACACATGCGAACACCGACCACACCGCACCCACCCTTTCGCCAGCTCAAGCTGTTGGGGCGACACCTTGAAGGCGGTCTCGCATTGGGGGCAGTGGGTGATATGCATCAGCAGTGAGCGGTCATCAAAATCCAACCATCTTCCGTGTCGCTCACTTCTAGCGTGCAATACGGCGCATAAGCGTCTTTGAGTTCTTGCGCTTGGCGCTCAAGGATACCCGCTAAGACTAAATTTCCGCCAGCGGCCACATGGCTGCGCAGCAGCGGCGCCAACACTTTGAGCGGTGTCGCCAAGATGTTAGCCAGCACCGTTTGGTAGTGGCCGGAGGCTTTGTCGGGCAAGCCTGCATTCAAACGCACGTTGTTGGCGTCGGCATTGAGAACCGTGGCTGTCACGGCTGCGTCGTCAATATCAACAGCGTCGATGGTGCTGGCACCATGCAAAGCTGCGCCAATCGCCAAAATGCCGGAGCCACAACCGTAGTCGAGCACACGTTGGCTAGCCACATCGTGTGTGGCAATCCAACGCAAACACATGCGTGTGGTGGGGTGTGTGCCTGTGCCAAACGCCAGACCTGGGTCTAGGCGTATGACTTTTTGAGCTTGCTCAGGTGGCTCATGCCATGTCGGAACAATCCAAAACGCCGGTGTAATTTCCACAGGCGCAAACTGCGACTGCGTCAAACGCACCCAGTCTTGGTCAGCCACGGGCTGAATGCCCAACACGTCGCTACTGGCGAAGAAATCTTGCAAAGCCAACAAACGTGAAGCGTCCTTGGCCACCGACTCCTCGGCAAACAAGGCCACGATGCGCGAGCGCTTCCAGCCTTCTTTGGGGGGCGGCATGCCAGGCTCGCCAAACAAAGCTTGTTCGGCATCGGTTTGCGCATCCGCGTCTTCGACGGACACGCTCAACGCATCGAGTGCATCCAGCGCCTCGCAGACAGCTTCAACGCTGTCTTCGGGGCACATCAGCCGCAGCTCGAACATCAGCGCTTGTGAGCGGCGAGCCACTCTTCCAAGTAGTGAATGTTAGTACCACCGGACATGAATTTGGCGTCCACCATCAACTCGCGGTGCAGCGGAATGTTGGTGTTGATGCCTTCGACCAGCGTCTCCGCCAAGGCCGTGCGCATCCGTGCCAAAGCTTCGTCACGGGTGTCACCGTGCACAATGATCTTGCCAATCATTGAGTCATAGTTTGGCGGCACGTAGTAGTTCGTGTAGATGTGCGAATCCACGCGCACCCCCGGGCCACCAGGAGCGTGCCACATGGTGATGCGGCCAGGAGACGGGATGAACTTGAACGGATCTTCCGCGTTGATACGGCACTCGATCGAGTGGCCGCGCACTTGGATGTCGCGCTGTACGAAAGGCAACTTCAAGCCAGCTGCCACCATGATTTGTGTTTTCACGATGTCGATGCCGGTGATGTATTCCGTCACAGGGTGTTCCACCTGCACGCGGGTGTTCATTTCAATGAAATAGAACTCGCCGTTTTCGTACAAGAACTCAAACGTGCCCGCACCGCGGTAGTTGATCTTTTTACAAGC
>CANFZT010000187.1 GCA_947451565.1 Comamonadaceae bacterium
CCTCTGGCGAGTTTGCGTTTGATACGCAACACACACACATCGACCACGTTGGTCTCTGGATCAAAGCTGATATCCCACACGTGTTTGAGAATTTGTTGCCTTGAGAAAATATGCCCCGGCGAACGCGCCAAAAATGCCAACAAACTAAATTCACGTTGACTCAACAACGCCGTGGTGCCAAACCATTGCACCTTGCGGCTCACCACATCTAAGTGCAAATGGTTCACTGAAATTTGCTGAATTTGCTCTGGTGTTTTGCGATGCAAAAGTGCTTTGATACGTGCCACCAACTCTTCCACAAAAAATGGTTTGGGCAAGTAATCGTCAGCACCTTTGTCAAAGCCCATCAAGCGATCAGGTAAATCAACCTTGGCACTCAAAATGATGATGGGCACTGTGCTGCCTGTTGCACGCACTTGCTGCAACAACTCAAGTCCATTGAGCTTGGGCAACATCAAATCCAAGATCACCAAATCATGGCAATTCTCAAGAACCAATGACAAACCTCTTTCGCCATCGTCCACATGGGTCACGTCATAACTTGCCGAGGCCAAGCCTTTGATGACGAATTCCGCAATCTTTGGCTCATCTTCAATTAACAAAATCTTCAATTGGAGCCACCTTTGTTTTTTGACATCTCATTTTCAATCGGTCAATCGACGTATTGCACCTACTCAAAATGACATCTGCGTCATCAAATTGCGCATGAACATCTTGTCACTCATTGTGTGCTCGCGAGAACCGATAGTTAGATGAACCTTCCCTATCGAAAGCTTGTATGTCATCGCCACTCTCTCTGCCACCGATTGCCCCTGTGCATCATGATGATGCAGTGAACAGCTTCGCGCATAGCCAACTCAAAACGATGCAACCCCGCTTGGAGGCCAACGAGCCGATCTATATCGGCAGCGACGTAGCGTTGTCTTTTGCGTTTGACAGCGTCACCAAATCATTGAATGTGGTGATGACCGACAAAACCTCTGGCGAAGTAGTCAGAAAGGTTACGTACGAATATTTACCCCACGATGTACACCAGCCCAACAAACTTCACGGGCTGTTGTTGGACCAATTCGCATGAACTATTGGAACGACAGCCCATGTAACTAGCCATATAGCCATAAGTTATCTAGTCTGCGAGACAATCGCAGCATGAGCATCAGCCATTACATCAAAGACATCGGACGCGGGCGCGACGGCGCGCGGGCGCTTGACCGCGCACAGGCCGCAGACCTGATGGGGCAAATCTTGGATGGCCATGTCACAGACTTAGAGCTCGGAGCCTTTTGCATCGCCATGCGCATCAAGGGTGAAACCGACCAAGAAATGGCTGGCTTTTTAGATGCCACGCATGCTCGTCTGCAACACATCGGCGCCTCCAGCCCTGTCGTGGTGCTGCCCAGCTACAACGGCGCACGCAAGCTGCCCGTGCTCACCCCCTTACTGGCACACCTGCTGGCCCGCGAAGGCTTGGCTGTCGTCATGCATGGCACGGCTACAGAATCCACCCGTATCAGCAGCCAAGAAGTGCTCAGCGCCATGGGCGTGCAGGCCTTGACCCAAGCGCGCGCGGTGCAGGTTGGCGAGGTGGTGTTTGCCCCCACCGAAGTGCTCTGCCCCGGCCTGAAACGTTTGCTAGACGTGCGCCGCGTGGTCGGCCTGCGCAATCCCGCCCACAGCTTAGTGAAGCTGATGAACCCCACCACGACAGCAGATGCCCTGCTGGTGAGCAGCTACACACACCCCGAATACGCCCTATCGATGGCCGCCACGTTAGAGCTGACCGGCGCACGCGCCCTGCTCTTGCGCGGCACCGAAGGCGAAGTGGTGGCCGATGCTCGCCGCACACCGCAAATGGACGCTTTTGCGCATGGCACGCGCACGCTCTTGGTAGAAACCCAAGCGGGCTCGCTCGTGAAACTGCCAGAGCTACCCACCAACATAGACGCAGCTACCACCGCACGCTACACACAAGCTGTGCTCAGCGGCGAACTGACCGTGCCAGAACCTCTGGCTGCACAAGTGCAAGCCGTACTGAACGCCTTGAGCCTTTGACCATGACACACCCATTCCAACCCCATGTCACCTTGGTCGGCGCAGGCCCTGGCGCCCCTGAACTGTTGACACTCAAAGCGGTCAAAGCCATTGCCTCGGCCACCGTTTTGTTGGTTGACGATTTGGTGAGCGACGCCATCACTGCCCATGCTTCGCCCACGGCACGCATCATCTATGTGGGTAAGCGCGGTGGCTGCAAATCGACCCCGCAAGCCTTCATTGAAAAGCTCATGGCGCAAGAAGCACTGGCGGGCGAAACCGTAGTGCGCCTCAAAGGCGGGGACCCCTTCATCTTTGGCCGTGGGGGTGAAGAAGTGGAGCACTTGCACGGACAAGGCATCACGGTCACAGTCATCAACGGCATCACCTCCGGCTTGGCGGGCGTGACTTCGCTGGGGATTCCTCTCACCCATCGCGAACACGCGCATGGCGTGGTGTTCATCACCGGCCACGCCAAGCGAGGTGCGGCTGACAGCGTGGACTGGGTGGCATTGGGCAAGACCGCACGACAAGCCAAACTCACGCTGGTGATTTACATGGGCGTGAGTGGCGCAGCGCAGCTGCAAGAAGCGCTGCTACAAAGCATGCGCGCCGATACGCCCGTGGCCGTGATTCACCAAGTGAGCCTGCCTACGCAGCGCCATGTGGTGTGCGAGCTGCAGCAGTTGCATGACACCATCATTCGCGAGCAGCTGGCTAGCCCATCGGTCATCGTCGTTGGAGATGTATTTAACGGGGTGTTGGCCATGCAAAACGGTGCCACACAGAAAGCCATTGGCGCGTCTTAGTGTCAAGGTTTAGGGGTTGCAATAGTTGCATCGCGCAGGGTCTGCAAATTCAGGCGTATTAGCTAATATTTGTTCTTGAAAAGTGCAAGACACACACTGCCAAACCTCACCGATAGGAAGCTGAGTTGGTTGAGTACAGAGTCGACATGGCAAACCCGACAATTTCTTTTTCAGGCTAAAGCCTGGCATGGCACATTGAGGGCAAGCTGACCGCAATTTTTGAATCAAATCCTCTGTGGCTTGACAGATCAAAGCTTGTCGCGTTGGGTTTGAAAATGCCCTGAGATCGTTCTCAATCAGCACCCCACCCCCTGCTGTCTGCGACTGGGCCAAATGAAATGCGTGGATGAGTTCCTGCAAATCACAGATGCCTTTTTGCCATTGCGCACCGAGGGCATGCTCGGGGCGCAGATTCAAGTGGTGGCTCGGAAAATTAGCCTCAGTCACGAAACTGTGCAGTTCATCCAAGGTTTGGATGGTTCTTTGCAGGCTCTGAGCGGGACCATGTGCAAAACCTTGCACTTCAATGCCAAGTGTTTGATCAATCCACAATAAAACTTCAGAGTTCCAAGGGGTGAAGCCCACAAAGGGATCTGGGCCAAACGAACCCTCACTGGCAATGCCAATATGTATACCCGTCAGCCGCATGCCAATTTCTGCTTTGATTCTGGCCGCATCGAGTTGCGAACCTTGCCGAACCACCTCGTTTGTGAAAGTGCCTAACAGATCCGTGTCATAGGACGACGTGTGCACCAGTTGGCAACCTAAGGCATCTTCTAGGCGATCACGGACCAACTGCTCTTTGCCGTGTTGCGTGAGAAATGCGACTTGACTGCCTTGGTAAACGAGCGTTGCACACTTTGCCATGCCAACCTCAACTTAAAAAGGCTTGCGCCAAGAACACATAAACCGGAATACCGAATAGAATGTTCAAGGGAAAGGTCACGCCCAGACTCAAGCCAAAGTACAGGGACGGATTCGACTCTGGCAGCGCATACCGCAGAACGGCAGGCACAGCAATATAAGAGGCACTCGCCGCCAAGACCATCAACAAGGCGCCGTCACCCACAGGCAGGCTCAACAAGACAGCCAGCGCCAG
>CANFZT010000188.1 GCA_947451565.1 Comamonadaceae bacterium
CATGTAATACAGGCGCTTGCCGCCGTCATAGAGCATGTTGTGTTCAACCACGGCACGCACAACACCCGCCGTGGCTTCAGGACGCAAAGTGAGCTGCTCGCCGTTCAGACGGTCTTCAAAGGAGTACATCTCCTTTTCCACAATGTCGGTCACCTCGCCCAAGCCACGCACAAACAAGGCTGTAGGTTCGACGATGGGCGTGCGCAGATTGCGGTAGGCGTGGCGAGCCATCAGGCCACGTACTTTGTCTTCCAGCCATTCCCATTGGGCCGACGCTGGGGGCAGCAAGTCGTTCATGCCCTTGACAGCGGTCAGGGCTTGCGTTTTGACGGGTTTGGCTGTTGTTGTTTTGTTTTCGGTCGTCACGGTAGGCATGCGCGGGGTTTAACCAAAGCGCTTTTCAATATAAGTTTCAACAATCTGGTGGAACTCTTGCGCGATGTTGTCGCCGCGCAAAGTCATGGCTTTTTCGCCGTCTATGAACACGGGCGCCGCAGGCGCTTCGCCGCTGCCGGGCAAGCTGATGCCAATGTCGGCGTGTTTGCTCTCACCCGGGCCATTGACGATACACCCCATCACCGCCACTTTGAGGTTTTCGACCCCTGGGTATTGGGTGCGCCACACAGGCATTTGGGCGCGCAAAAAGTCGTCGATCGACTTGGCCATTTCTTGGAAGGTGGTGCTGGTGGTGCGGCCACAACCGGGGCAAGCCGTGACGCTAGGCACAAAGGTGCGCAGGCCCAAGGCTTGCAAAATTTCAGACGCAATCACCACCTCTTGCGTGCGCGCCTCACCGGGCTGCGGCGTGAGTGAGACACGGATGGTGTCGCCAATGCCTTCTTGCAGCAAGATGGACAAAGCGGTGGCAGAAGCCACCGTGCCGCGCGTGCCCATGCCTGCTTCGGTCAGGCCCAAATGCAGTGGGTAATTGCAACGCTGAGCTAGCTCGCGGTAGACGGCAATCAGGTCTTGCACACCACTGACTTTGCAGCTGAGCAAAATTTGTTCAGGCGCCATGCCCATGCTTTGCGCCAGTTTGGCGGAGTCGATGGCCGAGGTGATGAGTGCTTCATACATCACTTGCTTGGCCTCGAATGGCTGAGCCCGCAACGCGTTATTGTCCATCAACTTAGCCAGCAGTTCTTGGTCTAGGCTGCCCCAGTTCACACCGATGCGTACGGCTTTGTTGAAGCGCATCGCCGCTTCAATCATTTGGCCGAATTGCTTGTCATGCTTGTCGCCCTTGCCTACGTTGCCGGGGTTGATGCGGTACTTGGACAAGGCTTGCGCGCAATCGGGAAACTCAGTCAGCAAGCGGTGACCGTTGTAATGAAAGTCGCCAATCAAGGGAACGTTGATGCCCATCTTGTCGAGCTGTTCGCGCACATGTGGCACAGCGGCGGCGGCTTCGGGGGTGTTGACGGTGATGCGCACCAGCTCTGAGCCGGCCAAGGCCAATTCTTTGATTTGAATCGCAGTGCCAATGGCGTCCACCGTGTCGGTGTTGGTCATGGACTGCACGCGCACCGGCGCATCGCCACCCACGGTGACCACATGGTCGCCCCACGCCACGCGCGCTTGTAAGCTGCGGCGTGCTTTGGGTTGCGACAAGGCAATGCCTTGTGTCTGCGTATCAGCGGGCATCTGAAACTCCTGGTGCGCTGGCCGAGGCGCTATTAGGCATAGCAGCAGGGCTTGCGTGAGCGGCCACAGCCGGTGAATGAACGGTGGTAAGCACCACATTGGCAGATTTGACATCAACCACTGGCACTGTATCTTCCACCGCAGGCAAAGCGATCACGGGCACTTCAACAGGTGCCACCACGGAGCCAGCGACGGGGTCTTCTTTGAAGACCAATAAACCGTGAATTTCGGGCCACAAGCCAAGTATCAAAGCTAGCACCAAAAGCAACAAAGCCGCCCAGCGCATGGGCGTGAATAAATGCGCGACCACCAAAAAACTGGATTGTGGCAAGAATGAAGGACGGTCTAGTGGAAAGTCCAAACCGCGCTCGTTTTTGGGCGCCAAACGCGACACATCTTGACCAGGCAACAAGGCCAACACAGGCGAAGCATCCACCTTGAGTTGGCGACATACCGCCAAAGTCAAGGCACGGGCAAACATGGCATCGGGTAACAGATCTAAGCGATCGGTTTCCAATGCCTCCAACTTCGCGGGCGACACACGCAGGGCCTGAGCCAACACATCCACCTTAAAACCATGGACTTCACGGTATTGGCGCAACAAAGCACCCGCAGTCATGCTGGGGGTTGTAGGAGTGGTGGTTTCTTCGGTCATCAGTCTTCGATTTTGTCTAAGCCCAAGCGTTGGCTTGCGCTGAATTGGAAATTTTCGGGTTAATTATTGCTGTTAAGCCCATCAACTTTGACAGCTGCTCTTGCTTGACACAAGCGGATGGCCTTTGAGGTTTTATCCACTTGACCATAGCCCGGTTGGGAGACCGCGCGATCAAACTGCACCTGCGCTTCAACGAAACGATTTTGTTGGCACAAAAACCAAGCGTAGTTGTGTTGAATAGCCGCCAACTCGGCCGAACGCGCAGGCGGTGTGGAAGCCAATTGCAAAGCTTGCTCAAAACTTTGTTGCGCCAAACCAGGTGCATTGGCTCTCTGGTGAATCAAGCCCAGCAAACTGTAGGCATCGGCGAACTGGGGATCAATTTGCAAGGCCGCACGCACCTCTTGCTGTGCCACGTCGTTTTGACCTTGTTCGTAATACGCACTCGCCAAGCTCAGGCGACGCATGGCGCGTTGGCGTGTGCTGTCGGGCTCGGCGTGTGTCAGTGTGTCGAGTTGTGATGCCACTGTGCTGCAAGCGCTTAGGCCCAACAAGGCCATGCACGCCATACCTAAGCAAGCGACAACACGCGCCCACATCATGACGCGACCTGTGTGAGTGGAATCACGCGTTGCTTGGCCATGCGGGCATCCACCTGGGTGCGGTCTTTCACGTCTCCGGCGAGTTGGCCGCAAGCGGCGTCAATGTCGTCACCGCGCGTTTTGCGCACGGTCGTAATGATGCCGGCCTCGCTTAATTGCGCCGCAAACGCTTTGACCGTGGCCGCACTCGAACGTGTGAGGCCAGAGGCAGGAAATGGGTTGAACGGAATCAGATTGAACTTGCAAGGCACGGATTCACCTAAACCGCGTTTGGGCTTGACCAAATCAATCAAGGCTTGCGCATGCTCGGGCTGGTCGTTCACACCATCCAACATGCAATATTCGAAGGTGATGAAGTCGCGTGGGGCGTGCGCCAAATAGCGGCGACAAGCGTCCATCAACTCATGCAAGGGGTATTTGCGGTTGAGCGGCACCAGGTTGTCGCGCAAGGCATCGGTGGGCGCGTGCAACGACACTGCCAGAGCGACGGGAACATCCACCCCCAAACGGTCCATCATGGGCACGACGCCCGAGGTCGACACCGTCACACGACGGCGTGACAGGCCATAGCCGTGGTCGTCCAACATCGCGCGCAAAGCAGGCACCAAGGCGCTATAGTTTTGCAGCGGTTCGCCCATGCCCATCATCACCACGTTGGAGATGACGCGCTCGGAGGTGTTGAACTGTTGACGCAAAGTGTGCTCGGCAAACCACAGCTGCGACAAGATTTCGCCTGTGGTGAGGTTGCGGCTGAAGCCTTGATGGCCCGTGGAGCAAAAGCGGCAGCCCACCGCGCAACCCGCTTGCGATGAGATGCACAAGGTGCCTCGGTCGTCTTCAGGAATAAACACGGTTTCGACGGCATTGCCGTCACCCACATCGAACAGCCATTTAATGGTGCCGTCGGCAGAGTCGTGTCGGGAAATGGGGGTTAAAGGCTGAACCTGTGCGCAGGTTTTGAGCTTTTCGCGCATTGACTTGGCGAGATCAGACATCTGATCAAAGTCTTGTGCGCCTTTTTGG
>CANFZT010000189.1 GCA_947451565.1 Comamonadaceae bacterium
GCAGGCGTGGTCAAAACTTTGCCCGACCTGTACCGCATGGGCTTTACCGCCTTGGTCACGCTAGAACGCATGGCTGAAAAATCAGCCAATAACGTGTTGGCCAGCATTGAGAAATCCAAACAAACCACGTTGCCACGCTTCTTGTTTGGCCTAGGCATTCGCCATGTGGGCGAGGCCACGGCCAAAGAGTTGGCGCGTCACTTTGGCAAGATGGACGCCATCATGGATGCCACCGTAGACCAACTGCTGCAAGTGGCAGACGTAGGCCCCATCGTGGCGCTGAGCCTGCGCACCTTCTTTGACCAACCACATAACCGCGAAGTGGTGGAGCAGCTGCGCGCTTGCGGCGTGACATGGACCGAGGGTGAACCCACAGCAGGCGCAAGCTTGCCGCTGGCAGGCCAAACCTTTGTGTTGACCGGCACTTTGCCCACCTTGAGCCGCGATCAAGCCAAAGACATGCTCGAAGCCCTAGGCGCCAAAGTGGCAGGCAGCGTGAGCAAAAAAACGCACTGTGTGGTGGCTGGGGCAGAGGCGGGCAGCAAGCTCGAGAAAGCGCTAGAGCTGGGCATCAAGGTGCTGGACGAAGCTGGCTTGTTGGCCTTAGTGGCTGAACACGCGACCGAATAAGGATACGACATGGCTGTTCGCGAAATCTTGAAAATGGGCGACGAGCGCCTGCTGCGCGTAGCCCAACCTGTGAAGGCTTTCAACACGCCCGAGCTACACGCGCTGCTTATAGACCTCAACGACACCATGCTCGCCGCGAACGGCGCTGGCTTGGCCGCACCGCAAATTGGGGTGGACTTGCAAGTGGTGGTGTTTGGCTCGGGCGAGCTTAATCCTCGCTACCCCGATGCACCGGTGGTGCCTTACACCGTGCTCGTGAACCCCGTGCTGACGCCCCTCGGTGACGAGGAGGAAGAAGGTTGGGAAGGGTGCCTATCTGTGCCAGGCTTGCGCGGCGTGGTCCCGCGTTTCAAGCGTTTGCGGTATCAGGGCTTTGACGAAGAAGGCCAACCGATTGACCGCACGGTCGAGGGCTTTCATGCGCGAGTGGTGCAGCACGAGTGTGACCACCTGATCGGTGTGCTGTACCCCATGCGTGTGCGCGATTTCACGCGCTTTGGCTATACCGATGTGCTGTTTCCGGGCTTGGATGACGCAGACGATTGATAAAAGAACGGGGCTATCAAGGCCCCGTTTGATTTAAGCCTGCAAAACGGCTAGCAACTCTGTCTCAATCTCCAACTGCGCTTTGTTTTGCTGCAAAGCCGCACCATCAATCAAAAAGGTGTCTTCCACGCGCTCGCCCAAAGTGCTGATTTTGGCCAGCAACAAGTTCACCTTGTGGTTAGCCAACACGCGCGCCACGCTGTAGAGCAAGCCGACACGGTCGCTGGCCGAGATGCTCAACAACCATTTTTGGGCGCGTTCGTCGGGCTGCAAGGTCACCCGTGGCGCAATGGGGAAGCTCTTGACGCGGCGCGACACGCGGCCTTTGCCGACGGTAGGCAGTGGTTTGGCATCGTTGATGGTTTCGGTCAAACCGGTTTCCACCATGTTGATGAGGTTGCGGTAGTGCTCTTCGAAATGACTGCTCACCACTTGGAAGGTGTCGAGCGCATAGCCGTTGGTGGCGGTGTGCACCTTGGCATCCCAAATGTTGAAACCCGCTTGGTCAAAGTAGCCGCAAATGCGTGCAAACAAATCGGGCTGGTCGGGTGAATACACCATCACCTGCAAACCTTCGCCCACGGGTGACAAACGTGCACGCACAGTCACACCCAAGGAGGTGCCTTGCGCCTTGGCAATCGACAAGTTACGCGAAAGTTGGCGGGTGTGCCACGCGATGTCGGCGGCATCGTGGCGCATGAAGTAGCCCACATCCAAGGTGGCCCACAAGTCTTTGTGCGCTTCAAAAGGCAGCGCGTAGAGCGCAAGCATGGTGAGGGCTTCTGTTTTGCGAATTTCTACTTCGGCGTCCGCATCAGGGGCACGGCCTCCTAAGACGCGGGCAGTGTAGCGGTACAAGTCTTCGAGCAGCTTGCCTTTCCAGGCGTTCCACACCTTAGGACTGGTGCCGCGAATGTCGGCCACGGTCAGCAGGTACAGCGCGGTGAGGTTGCGCTCGTTGCCCACGCGTTTGGCAAAGGCTTGGATCACATCGGGGTCGCTTAAATCTTGCTTTTGGGCGATGTGACTCATGGTCAAGTGTTCGCCCACCAAAAACTCGATGAGTTTGGCGTCTTCTTTGGCCAAGCTATGGTCGCGTGCAAATTTACGCACTTCGCCACGGCCCAGTTGCGAGTGGTCGCCACCACGGCCTTTGGCAATGTCGTGGAACAGGGCGGCAGCAAACAAAATCCAAGGTTTGTCCCAGCCGGCGGCCAGTTGCGAGCAAAACGGGTATTCGTGGGCATGCTCGGCCATGAAGAAGCGGCGCACATTGCGCAGCACCATCAAAATGTGTTGGTCCACCGTATAGACGTGGAACAGGTCGTGCTGCATTTGGCCCACGATGCGGCGGAAGGGCCATAGGTAGCGGCCCAGCACCGAGGTTTGGTTCATCAAACGCACCGCATGGGTCATACCGCTGGGTGCTTGCAAGATGCGCATGAACATCTCGCGGTTGATCGGATCTGCGCGGAATTTGCCGTCCATCAAACTGCGGGCGTTGTAGAGCGCACGCAGCGTACGGGCCGACAGGCCGCTGATGCCCACCGTGGATTCGTACAACCAGAAGGTTTCCAAAATCGCGTGCGGGTTGTTGACATACACATCGTCGCTGGTCACTTCCAACATGCCGGCTTTGTCGGCAAAGCGCTCGTTGATGGGGCGCAGCACATGGGGGTTGCTGTTGAGGCGCTCTTCGATGTTGAGCAACAAGATTTGATTCAGCTGTGTCACCGCTTTGGCCGCCCAGTAGTAGCGCTTCATCAGCGCTTCGCTGGCGGCGCGCGCATTGAGCGTGCCATCCACCTCCACGCCCAGCCCCAAGCTTTGCGCGACGGCATGTTGCAAGTCAAACACCAAGCGGTCTTCGCGTCGCTTGGCGGCCAAGTGCAAGCGTGTGCGAATGAGGGCCAGCGCGTCTTCGTTGCGCTTGAGTTGCTTGACTTCAAAGTCTGTCGCCAAGCCTTTGCGGCCCAAGCTCTCCCAGCTGTCGCCTAAGCCCGCAGCCTTGGCCACCCAGAGCACCACTTGCAAGTCGCGCATGCCGCCCGGCGATTCTTTGCAGTTCGGCTCTAGCGAGTAGGGCGTGTTCTCAAATTTGGCGTGGCGTTGGCGCATCTCAGCGGTCTTCGCCACGAAGAAGGCCTTAGGGTCCAGAGCCAGTGCATAGTGTTTTTGAAATGTTTTAAACAGCTTGACGCTGCCCACCAAAAAACGCGCTTCCAGTAGCGAGGTTTGCACGGTGATGTCAGCGGAGGACTCTTGCACGCATTCGGTCACGGTGCGCACGCTAGAGCCTATTTCTAGGCCTGTATCCCAGCAACTGCCGATGAACTTTTCAATTTGGGCTTTGAGCGCGTCATCCTTCTCGGGCGATGTGCCATCGGGCATGAGCAGCAACACATCCACATCCGAATACGGAAATAACTCGCCACGGCCATAGCCGCCCACAGCGGCCAAGCAGAAGTTGTTGTCAAAACCAGCAGCGTCCCACAACTTGCGCAGGGTGTCGTCGGTCATGCTGCACAGCTTGTGCAGCAAAGTCTTCACACTACGTGGGGTGGTAGAACTAGACGCGGCCAGCAGCAATGCCGCCTTGTCCTTTCGGTAAAGGTTGGCCAAGGCGTTCATCGCGTGGGGTGCTTAACAGCAGGTGGTGGTCACAAAGTCGGGCAGAGCGGGACTGCCGTCGGAGAGGGTCAACACCTCGTAGCCCGTGGGCGTGACGAGGATGGTGTGTTCCCA
>CANFZT010000190.1 GCA_947451565.1 Comamonadaceae bacterium
GGCGCGCGACGCCATGGTGCAAGCCTTTCACAACAACAGCCTGCGCGTGTACGCCAACGACGACATCGTGGGCGTGGAAGTGGGCTGTGCGGTGAAAAACGTATTGGCCATTGCCACGGGTTTGTGTGATGGTTTGCAGCTGGGCCTCAACGCCCGCGCTGCACTCATCACACGCGGCTTGGCTGAGATGACACGCTTGGGCGTGGCGTTGGGTGCAAAACCCGAAACCTTCATGGGCTTGTCGGGCTTGGGCGACTTGGTGCTCACCGCCACCGGTGACCTCAGCCGCAACCGCAAAGTCGGCCTGGCCTTGGCGCAAGGCATGACGTTGCAACAAGCCGTGGACTCATTGGGCCACGTCGCCGAAGGCGTGTATTGCGCCCGCACCGTGGTGCAACGTGCGCAGCACTTGGGTGTGGAAATGCCGATTGCGCAGGCAGTGGTGGCATTGCTAGATGGCAAGACCATGCCTGCACAAGCCGTGGCTGAGTTGATGGGGCGAGAGGCAAAGGGTGAGAATTAAGCGCTTTGCGGCTGGGTTTGTTCTAGCGGGCTTGCTCACTACAACCGCCATTTATGCCAGCCAAGACCGCGCCAACATAGACCCCGCTGATCCTTTGAAGCCTGATCAAGTGGTTGCTTGGAAGGCCACGCTGGGTAGTTACCGTGACTCGGTGACCCACTCCAACGCAACTGACATGAACCTGCGCGGCAACACCAAAGATACCAAATTTTGGTTGGGCTACTACCAAGACCCAAACAACTTCACGCAGTCGCGTGCGGGCGTTGAGCAGTCCGCTCGCTTGGCTTCTTATGGCCAGTTGATTTCGTCGTTGCAGCTAGCGAGCGGCGGTTTTGTCGGTGGCAGCATCACATGGGATGGCAAGCAAGACAACGTGGATGGGCTCTCACCATTGCTGGGCTTAGGCCGTACCAACGTGAAGACCTATTACAACTTGAACTTTGACCCGAACGACTCGGTGTTGTGGGGCGGCACGTATTCCCAGCGTCAGCTAGGACAGTTGTCGTTTTACCAAATCTTGGATGATCGTTTGAAAACAGGCCAACGCGTGACGCACTTGGTGTGGCGCGGCGCAATGCCCAATGCCATGGGTTTGACGGTGGACGCGTTTGCGCGCTCAGGTGCCAGTGAGGTGGGCGAGCCGAAGGTCAAAGGTAATGGCTTGTCGGTGACTTTGGATCTGCGCGATTACTTTGTGCGAATGGCGTATGACCAAAGAGCCAATTTCACACAAGCCAACATCATGCGCTTGGCTTTGGGGTTTCGCTTCTGATGCGTCTAGTTCTGGTTCTCTGCTGCCTAGTTAGTGCCTGTGGCGTGGTGACTGAGCAATCGTTTTACGAAGGCATTCGCGCGAATGAACGTGCCAAGTCCGCGGGCACGGGGCAAGACGATAAGTCTTTGCCTAATTACGACCGATATAGCAAAGAGCGTGAGTTGTTGAAGAAGTAACTTCTTTTTGTTGGGCTCGCTTCTCGCTTAGGGAATAGGCAGGTTCCTCATGCTGGAGTACCAGAAATCGTCACCCGCCTATTCCCTAGACGAGAAGACTGCGGCCTGTAAATGGGTGTTTTAAAAATCTCTGGCGCGGGTTATTTGCGTCAACGTTGCTTTTGTTTGAGCGAAGATTTTTCTGGATCGCAAAGTCGTGTGCGTGAGGTGCGGCGGCCAACGATTTCTGGTATTCCAGCATGAGGCGGCCGCCGTGCCTCACGTACACGGCCTTAGTCGGAGAAGGCCGCTCCGAACACCAACACCTAAGCCAAAGAGAAACCTCAAACTTCGAGGTTATCAATCAACCGCGTCTTACCCAACTTAGCCGCACCTAGCACCACCAGCGGCTCAGCGCAGGGGCCGCTCACGGGCGACAAGTCATGCTGGCGGCGCAAGGTGATGTAGTCGGGGGCCCAGCCACGTTGGCGCAAGGTGTCCATGGCGGCGGCTTCGGCAGCGGCCACATCTATCTGGACTGTGGCATTGCCCGCACGGGCGGCTGCAGCCAAGCCTTTCAAAGCCATCGACAGATGCACGGCTTCGGCGCGTTCTTCGGCGCTCAAATAGCCGTTGCGTGAACTCAAAGCCAAGCCATCTTCGGCGCGGCGGGTTTCACCACCGATGATCTCGATGGGTAAGGCCATTTGCTGCACCATACGGCGGATGACCATGAGTTGTTGGTAGTCCTTCTTGCCAAACACGGCCAAGTCGGGCTGCACGATGTTGAAGAGCTTGTGCACCACGGTGCTCACGCCCACAAAGAAGCCGGGGCGAAATGCGCCTTCCAAGATGTCGGCCAGCTCGGTGGGTGGGTGCACCTTGAACACTTGGGGTTCGGGGTAGAGGTCTTGTTCGCTGGGGGCAAACACCACATCGCAGCCGTTGGCTTCCAAGAGCGCGCAGTCGTTTTCTAAGGTGCGGGGGTAGGTGTCAAAGTCCTCGTGGGGGCCAAATTGCAAGCGGTTCACAAAGATGCTGGCCACGGTCATGCCGCCTTGGCCTGCACGTTGATCGACCTCTTGGCGCGCCATTTGCATCAGCTCTAAGTGGCCTTGATGTAAGTTGCCCATGGTGGGCACAAAGGCGCGCAGGGCGGCCGGCTTTAAAGCGCGGCGCAGGTCCGCGAGGGTGTGAACGATGTGCATGAAACGAGAGGCGTTGAGTTAGGCCCAAGCGTGTTTGGCGTTGTCGGGGAAGGTGCCGTTTTTGACAGCAGCTACGTAGGCGCTCATGGCGGCTTGCACGCTGGCGTGGCCTTCCATGAAGTTGTGAACGAATTTGGGGTTCTTGCCGAGGTTGACGCCCAGCATGTCGTGCATCACCAGCACTTGGCCCGCCGTGCCGTTGCCCGCGCCAATGCCAATGGTGTGGCAGGTGGGCAGCTCTTGGGTGAGGGCGGTCGACAGAGGCTCGGGCACCATTTCTAGCACCAGCATGGTGGCGCCTGCGTCTTGCAAAGCAACGGCGTGTTGGCGCAGTTGGGTGGCCGAGTCGCCACGGCCTTGCACGCGGTAGCCGCCCAAGGCGTGAACGGTTTGTGGGGTCAGGCCCAAATGCGCGCAGACGGGAATGCCGCGCTCTACCAAAAAATGCACGATATCGGTGGTCCAGCCACCGCCTTCGAGCTTAATCATGTGAGCACCCGCTTGCATCAAAACCGTTGCGCTACGTAGGGCTTGCTCTTTGGATTCTTGGTAGCTGCCAAAGGGCAGGTCGCCAATGATCCAAGCCGTGCCTTGTACCCGGCGTATGCCACGGGCCACGCTTTCGACGTGGTAGCGCATGGTGTCGAGCGTGACGCCCACGGTGCTGCCCAGGCCTTGGCAGACCATGCCCAACGAGTCACCCACCAAAATGCACTCCACGCCCGCAGCGTCGGCCACGGCGGCAAAGGTGGCGTCGTAGGCGGTGAGCATGGTGATTTTTTCACCACGGGCGCGAAGCTCGTTCAAGCGGGGCAGGCTGATGGGCTTGCGGGCTGCGACGGGGGAGGCGGGGGGCAAAGTGCCGTAGGGCGAGGCGTTGGGATTGCTCATAGAACGTCTGGCATAACGCCAGTCCTGTGTTGCCGAGAAGGTTTGGAGTTTACGTGGGTGTGTAGGCCAAACGCACGTAAATGGGTGCGAAAGCCTCAGCTTGCGTGATTTCAATCAGCGTTTCTTTGGCCAGCTCAAGCAGGGCGATGAAGGTCACCACCAACACGGGCACGCCTTGCTCAGCCTCAAACAGTTTTTCAAATTCCACAAAGCGTTGGCCTTGCAGGCGGCGCAGCACGATGCTCATGTGCTCGCGCACCGACAGTTCTTCGCGGCTGATTTTGTGGTGCTGCACCAGCTTGGCACGCTTCAAGATGTCGGCCCACGCTTGTTGAAGCTCGA
>CANFZT010000191.1 GCA_947451565.1 Comamonadaceae bacterium
GACAGCGGGATCAACAAATACAAGATATCCATCAAAATCCTTTGGTGAGTCGCAAAGAGTTCAACACGACCCACAACGAGCTCAGCGCCATGCCCAGCCCTGCCAGCCAAGCAGGCAACAAACCCACCACAGCCAGAGGCACACACAAGGCGTTGTATGCAGCAGCCCACACCAAGTTTTGCTTGACCACCCGCAGGGTATGTCTGGCCAACTGGACGCTTTGCGCCACCACCAACAAGCTGCCGCCCATCAAGACCAAGTCCGATTTGGACTGAGCCAAGGGCACCGCATTGCCAAATGCCATGGACACATGCGCACCAGCAAGCACCGGACCGTCATTCAGACCATCACCCACCATCGCCACCCTCGCGCCTCGCGACTGAGCAGCTTGCATGCGAGAGAGCTTGTCTTGCGGTGTGCACGCCCCAAATGCTTGGGAAATGCCCACCTCTTGCGCCACATGCTGTGCCGATTCAGGCCGATCGCCAGACAACAACAACACATCCAAGTTGAGATTTTTCAGCGCCTGCACGGTTTGCACCGCGTCAGCACGGACATCTTCAGACAACTGCCAGCTGGCTAGCCACTCGTTTTCAGTGCATAAGTGTACTTGGCAAACCTGTGCTTTATCGGGTATTCCCTTAGTTCTTGAATTGCAAAACGTCGCCGACCCCAAACGCAGCACACCTTCCACGCGCCCCTCAAGACCCAGACCAATTCTTTCGTTCACATTTAGTGCTTCGGGCGCTGCACATAAGCCGGATGCCGCGTGCGCTTTAACCAAAGCCCGAGACAAGGGATGTACTGAATGTTTGGCCAGGGCAGCAGCCAAGCCCAAGGCGTATGCAGGCGTCACCCCCTCTGCCGTCATCACCTGCGTAATGCGCTGGCCGTCTTGGGTGAGCGTGCCAGTTTTGTCAAAAATCACCGTGTCAATCTCAGCCAACGACTCCAAAGCTTGTAGGTTACGCACCAACACGCCGTGGCGTGCGAGGTTACCAGCCGCAGCCAACATGGCCGCCGGTGTGGCCAACGACAAAGCACAGGGGCATGTCACCACCAGCACAGCCACCGCAACCATCAGGGCGTGACCGGGGTTGGTGGGCCACCAATACACCGCCGACAAAACCGCCAGCACCAACACACCAATCAAGAAGGGTTTGGCAATGCGGTCTGCCAGTTGTGCCAAGCGCGGCTTTTGCAGCGACGCGTTTTCCATCAAAGACACAATTTGCGAGAACTGCGTCCCCTCGCCCACTTGCACCACCCGCACGGTGACGATGCCACTGAGGTTATGACTGCCCGCCACCACCGTATCGCCCACGCCACGCGCTTGCGGGCGTGACTCGCCAGTGAGCAAGGCTTCATCAGCCAAAGTCTGGCCTTGCAAAATCACACCATCGGCAGGGAAGCTCTCTGAGGGCGACACACGAATCACATCGCCCACCAGCACACGGCGTACGGCCACGCGCTCAAAATCACCGCTGGGCAGTTGACGTTCCACGCTGTCGGGCAAGCGGTTCATCAATGCTTCTAGCGCGCCTGCTGTGCGGTCACGCACACGCAACTCAAGCCACCGGCCCGTGAGCAAGAAGAACACAAACATGGTGAGCGAGTCGTAATACACCTCGGCACCGAACACCCCCTCGGGCTCGAACGTGGCGATGGAGCTGAGCAAAAAGGTAATCACCATGCCCAAAGCCACCGGCAAGTCCATGCTCACACGTTGCGCACGGATGTCACGCAAGGCATTGCCAAAGAAAGGACCACACGAGAAAAACACCACGGGCAAGGTCAGCACCCATGACGCCCAGCGCAACAAAAAAACCATGTCAGGCGTGATGTCACCCTCGCGAGACACATAAGCGGGATAGGCATACATCATGACTTGCATCATGCAAAAGCCGGCCACCAACCAACGCCACAAGGCCCGGCGCCCCTCTTCATGGCGCGCTTGGCGCAAGCTACTATCGGCCGCTGGCAGCGCACCATAGCCAGCTTTGGCAATCGCCGCCATCCATTGCGAGGGCTTTACCCGTGCAGCAGACCACACCACTTTGGCGCGATGCGTGGCTGCATTGACCTCTGCCGATTGCACGCCTGGCACTGACATGAGCGCCTCTTCGACAGTAAAAGCACAAGCCGCGCAGTGCATGCCTTGGATTACCACATGCGAATCCCAGTCATCACCATGGCTTGGGTTGGCGGTTTTGTGTGGCTGGCTGAAACGTAACCACTCTTGGCGGTCATCCAGCAGCTCAACCATTGAAGAATCAGAATGCATAGGAGGTGTAGCCTAACGGCTTCGTCTTGCCAGAGCTTGACATGCATCAACACGGGACACACGACATGCGGTAAGCTCTGGCCGAAATCAACAAAAGGAGCAGTTTATGTACAAACGAATTTTGGTAGCCACCGACGGCTCCACTTTGTCTAAAAAAGCCATTAACAGCGCCATTGAACTGGCAGCTTTGAGCGGTGCAGAACTGATTGCCGTCAAAGTAACCCCTCGCTACCCACAAAGTTACTTTGAAGGTTCACTGCCTTTGAGCGCCACTGAAGTTTCCAAAATTGAAAAAGGCTGGACCGACAACGCGCAAAAAGTCTTGGACGCTGTGGTGAAGTCAGCCAAAGCCAAAGGCGTTACCAGCAAGGCGGTGGTCGTCAAGTCCGATATCGTGTCTGATGCGCTGATTGCTGCAGCCAAGAAACACAAAGCCGATTTGATCGTGATGGCCTCGCACGGTCGCCGCGGCATTAAGCGCTTGCTGCTGGGCAGTGAAACACAACAGGTGTTGACACACGCCAATGTGCCGGTGCTGGTCTTGCGTTAACTTGCGTCCGAGCTGATGAAAAGGCCGCTCTGTTGAGCGGCTTTTTCTTTGGTTTAAAAACTATTTTTGCATCAAAGCGCGAGGCGCTGCTTAGCCGCCTGGTACTCACGCTTCAATCGCGCGACCAGCTCAGCCGCAGGCACCACGGCCTTGACTGCACCAATACCTTGGCCACACCCCCAAATGTCTTTCCAGGCCTTTTGTGCACCCCCACCAAAATTCATTTTGCTGGGATCGCTCTCGGGTAAATGCTCAGGGTCTAAGCCAGCCTTGAGAATAGAAGGAGCCAGATAGTTACCGTGCACGCCCGTGAACAAGTTGCTCAACACAATGTCGTCCGATGTGCCGTCCACCACGGCTTGCTTGTAATCATCCGCAGCACGCGCTTCTTCGGTAGCAATGAAGGCGGAGCCAATGTAGGCAAAGTCAGCGCCCATTGCTTGGGCCGCCAACACTGCACCGCCAGTGGCTATCGAACCGCTCAAAGCCACAGGGCCATCAAACCATTCACGAATTTCTTGAATCAAGGCAAAAGGGCTCTTCACACCCGCATGACCGCCTGCGCCAGCCGCCACGGCGATGAGACCGTCTGCGCCCTTTTCAATCGCCTTCTTGGCAAACTTGTTGTTGATGATGTCGTGCATCACGATACCGCCATAGCTGTGCGCCGCCGCATTCACGTCCTCACGCGCCCCTAACGACGTAATGATGATGGGCACCTTGTACTTCACGCACAACGCCATGTCGTGCTCTAAGCGGTCATTGCTTTTGTGCACGATTTGATTGATAGCAAAGGGGGCAGCTGGATGGTCTGGATGCTCACGGTTGTGAGCCGCCAGCGCCTCAGTGATTTCAATCAACCACGCTTCCAGCTGCTCAGCGGGACGGGCATTGAGCGCAGGCATAGAGCCCACGACACCCGCCTTGCACTGCGCAATCACCAGCTTGGGGTTGCTGATGATGAACAACGGAGATGCGATGACGGGGAACTTGAGCGATTGCAACACCGGAGGTAAACGCGACATATCAGACCCTTGAGA
>CANFZT010000192.1 GCA_947451565.1 Comamonadaceae bacterium
AATGGCCGTGGTTACGCAGCGCGCGAATGCCATCGGTCACGTTGGCAGCGTTGAGTCCACCAGACAAGACGAGGTGAGCGTTGACGTTTGGAGGAAGCTGTGACCAATTGAATGTTTTGCCGCCGCCGCCATAGCCGTCGACATGGGCGTCGAGCAGCACGGCTTGGGCGTCTGAGTAATCTTGCGTGTATTTTAAGAGGTCAAAGGGTTCTTCGCCTGCAGGGGTTTCTAGCGGAATACGTGCTGCACGCATCCAGCGGCGGCCCAATGTGCGGGCAATTTTGCGGCAGTGGTCGGGCGTTTCGTCACCGTGAAACTGCAACCATGCGCCCGGCACTTGCACGCAGGCGTGGGCAATGGCTTCGGCGGTTTCGTTCACAAACAGCAGCACAGGCGTGACAAAGGCGGGCAGGCGCAGGGCCAGCTCGGCCGCACGTTCCACCGTCACCGCGCGGGGGCTGGGGGCGTACATCACAAAGCCAATCGCATCGACGCCAGCGGCCACGGCGGCGTCGACGTCTTGCTCACGGGTGAGGCCACAAATTTTGATACGCGTGCGGTTCATGGCAATCCATCATACGCAGGGGTACGGTCAGGCAAATCCCACTGTGCGTCATAGCGGGGACCTAAAAAATACAAACCATCGGGGCTAAAGGTGGGGGCGGCGGCATCGCGGTCGCGTGCGGCGAGCACTTCGGCCATCCACTCGGGTGGTTTGTCGCCACTGCCAATCTTCACAAAGCAGCCCATGAGGTTGCGAATCATGTGGTGCAAAAACGCGCTGGCTTCAAACTCAAAACGCCACACCGCCGAGCCAGACTGTGTGCTTTTGCGGGTGATGTCGATGCGCGTCATGGTTTTCACAGGCGTGAGGGCTTGACAGCTGGAGGCGCGAAATGAGGTGAAGTCGTGTTCGCCCATTAGGTACTGCGCGGCTTTTTGCATGGCTTCCAAGTCAAGCGGGCGGTACACCCAGCCCACACGACCCAATTCCACGCTGGGGCGCACGGCAGACTCCAACACCACATAGGCATAGCGTCGCGCAATGGCGCTGCCACGGCAGTGAAATTCGCGGGGCATCTCACGCGCCCACTGCACCGCAATGTCCAGTGGCAAATAGCGGTTGGTGCCGCGTACCCACGAGTAGGGCGTGCGGTCGAGTTCGGTGTCAAAGTGAATGACTTGCATGAGCCCATGCACACCAGCATCGGTGCGGCCAGCGCACAAGGTTGAGACGGGGGTTTGGGTGAATTTGGCCAACGCTTGCTCAAGTTTGTCTTGAACCGTTTTGCCAGAGAGTTGGCTTTGCCAGCCTTCGTAGGCTTGGCCGTTGTAGCTCAAGCCCATGGCGATGCGCATGGGGCTTAGCCTCGTTCAGCCAGCCACTTGAGGGCTTTTTCTTTGTCAGCGCCAGAGGCTTCGTTGGCCACTTCTTCCATCAACGCACGGCTGGTGTGCAGTTGACCCAAGTGCCACAGTTCATCCGCCAAGTCGATACGCACTTGGTAGGGGCTCACAGGCGCATGGGGGTCATCCAAATCCAGAGAAATGTTAGGCATTTCCATGGAGGGGCGAGGTGTGTGAGCGCTGTGCGGCGTGGGTCCTTCTTCGTCGGCATCGTCTGCTTGCGCATAGCGCTGCGCATGGTCGTGCGGGCGCTCGTGCCCATCGTGCATGTGCGTGGCCATGTCATGGATATAACCGCGCTCAGCAGGATCTTTGTTGTCAAACTCTGGCAAATCCAAGTTGAACTTCACATTCAAGGGGGGCAGGCCTTGAATATCGTCATCGCCTTTGCTCAACGCACGTCGGCGCCATAAGCCGACCAAGACTAACAAAGCCACCAAGCTTCCAGCGCCCACGGGGGTCAAGCTGTGTTCGCGCAATTCGTTCAGCCATTCGCTGTTGGCCGACGCTGCACTAGCGGGAACCTCCAGTGGCAAGCTGCCACCCACTGAGGCAGCCTCAGAGGCTGGGCCGGCGGCGTCGCTCACCGTAGCGGCCGCGATTTTTCCGAGCTCAGCAATGTTGCGGCTTAACTCGGCCGCACGCTCTGCCACATCCTGGGCTTCGCGTTGTTTGACAATTTTTTCTTCGGCCGCCGTGTCTTTGTTTCCGGGCTTGGCCAAGGTCAATTTGTCTTGGTTTGTCTTCGCTTTTTTGTTTTGTACTGTGGCTTCGAGTTTGCCTGTTGCATCACGGGCGACTTTGGGCACGGTGCCGCCCGGTGCGCGTGCGGCGAGCTCAGCGCGGTAGGCTTCAAAGTCCTTGGTCTGAACTTGTATGGCTTGGCGCGCTTCTTGGCGCGACAGGGCTTTGGCCTCTTGCTCAGTCGGCAAGGTCAGCAAAGCGCCTTCCTTCATGCGGTTGACGTTGGATGCCACAAACGCGTCAGGATTGCTACGCAACAAAGCCACCAACATTTGTTCTAGCGACACGTTTTCAGGTGTTTTGCTGACGGTCAACGCACTGGCGGTATCACCGCGTTTGACCAAAATTTGCCCAGAAGACTCACGCATTTTGGTTTGTCGTGAAGGCGGGCGGGCTGCTTGTGCGTTGCGCTCTGCATCGGTGAGCATCAGTGGCGTTGAGAGTTTTTTGGTGCTTCCGTCATCAATCGACAGACTCACATCGCGTAGCAAGCGACCTGTCGCCCAACGCAAGTCAATCAGCAAGTCCAAAAAATTGCCAGTCACTGGCTGCTTACTGGTAATTTTTAAATAGGGCCAACCGTGGTCTCTACGCAACAGCTGCACTTGAATATCGATGGGTTGGCCGTTGGCCATTGGCACTTCGAGCCGTGCTGCTTTGTAAACATCAGGGCTTGCAATTTTGGCTTCGAGTTCGATTTGTTCAGCAGCAGTGATTTCGCTGACATCAATCTCTGCGCGCAAAGCCTCACCCTGCTTGCTTTGTACGACGGGACGTTGCAAAGTAAGTGCCTGCGCACTGCCTAGCAACGACACTGACAGGGCTGCCCACAAAGCAGATCTCTGGAACAAACGAGAAGCGTTAAGTGCAGCTAGTGTCATAAGCAGAGATATTACTTTGTTTTACGCTTCCAAAAGAATGCGCAACATGCGGCGTAACGGCTCGGCCGCACCCCACAAGAGCTGGTCACCCACGGTGAAGGCGCCAAGATAGTCGTTGCCCATGGCCATTTTGTGCAGGCGGCCCACTGGCACTGTCAAAGTGCCAGTCACGGCGGCAGGTGTCAGGTCGCGTTCGCTGATTTCGCGCACGTTCGGCACCACTTTGACCCAGTCGTTGGCTTGAGCCAAGATGCTTTCGATCTCGTCCATGGGCACGTCTTTTTTCAGCTTGATGGTCAAACCTTGTGAGTGGCAGCGCATCGCGCCAATGCGCACGCACAAACCGTCGATGGGGATCGAGCCCGCTGTGCGGAATGCTGGGTTGCCCAAGATCTTGTTGCACTCGGCGCCGCCCTTCCACTCTTCCTTGCTTTGGCCGTGCTCAACGGGTACGTCGATCCAAGGGATCAAGCTACCAGCCAAGGCGGTGTTGCGGAAGTTCTTTGTGGGGAACTCAGCGCTGCGCATGGTGGCTGACACTTTGCGGTCGATGTCCAAGATGGCAGAAGAGGGGTTGGCCAAGTCGTCTTTCACAGCGTCGTGCAAAGCGCCCATTTGGCTCAGCAGCTCACGCATGTTTTGTGCACCCGCGCCCGAAGCCGCTTGGTACGTCATGGCGCTGACCCACTCAACCAGGTTGTGTTGG
Organism: Comamonadaceae bacterium; assembly: GCA_947451565.1. GTDB lineage: Bacteria > Pseudomonadota > Gammaproteobacteria > Burkholderiales > Burkholderiaceae_C > Limnohabitans. Next base: position 3,739 of record CANFZT010000192.1, read on the forward strand.
AACAAGCCGCCCAAGCCCATGAGCATCAAACTCACGGTGCAGTTGCCGCCGATCCAGTTTTTGCCGCCTTTGCCCAAGGCGCTGTCGATCACGTTGCGGTTGACGGGGTCCAAGATGATCA
>CANFZT010000193.1 GCA_947451565.1 Comamonadaceae bacterium
AACTCAGCGTCAATAAATTGGCTGACTTCAAGGCTAAAAACAAAATGGCCGCTGCGCCCAAGAGCACAAACAAACCGACCCACACATCAACTTTGGAGCGTTGCATAGCTTCCTCGATTCATCAAATACTGAACATCATGGCGGTGAGGATGAAGTCCAACCCCAACACCGCCAACGAAGCGACCACGACCGTTTTAGTCGTGGCGCGCGAAACACCTTCGGGTGTGGGCTGGGCTTCATAGCCTTGCAGCAGCGCCACAAACGTGACGGTCACACCGAACACGATGCTCTTGACCACGCCATTGCCCACGTCTTTCCATACATCCACGCCGCCTTGCATCTGACTCCAAAACGAGCCGGCGTCTACGCCAATCATCAACACACCCACCATCCAGCCGCCCAAAATACCCACGGCGCTGAACACAGCCGAGAGCAAAGGCAAGGCGATGATGCCGCCCCAAAAACGCGGACCCAAGATGCGGCGCACAGGATCAACCGCCATCATGTCCATGGCGCTGAGTTGTTCGCCCGCTTTCATCAAACCAATTTCAGCGGTGAGCGATGTACCGGCGCGGCCCGCAAACAACAAGGCACTGACCACGGGGCCGAGTTCACGCACCAAGCTCAAGGCCACCAACAGCCCCAAGGCTTCTGCTGAACCGTAACGCTGCAAGGTGTAGTAGCCCTGCAAGCTGAGCACAAAGCCCACGAACAAACCAGACACCGCAATGATGGCCAGCGAGTAGTTGCCCAAGAAATGTACTTGGTCGCGCACCAAACCAAAGCGGCGCATATTGCTGCCAAACAAACCGACAAGGCGCACAAACAATCGTGCACCCAGCCCTAAGCCAGCCAAATAACTGCGTACCGCAAAGCCTAAATTAGCGATGAATTTCATGGCTTACCCTCCACACCAAAATCTTGCGACACAGAGGGGCCTGGGTAATGAAAACGCACGGGGCCATCAGGCGCGGCGGTGACAAACTGCTTGACCAGCGGGTCGGTGCTGTGGCGCACCTCATCGGGCGTGCCTTGTGCTGCAATTTTGCCGTTGGCCAACACAATCACTTGGTCGGCGATGTGAAAGGTCTCATCCAAATCATGCGACACGATAACGCTGGTGAGGCCCAGGGTGTCGTTGAGCTGACGAATCAAACGCGCTGCGGTTCCCAGAGAAATTGGGTCCAAACCCGCAAAGGGCTCGTCGTACATGATGAGCTCTGGGTCGAGTGCCATGGCGCGGGCCAAGGCCACACGACGGGCCATGCCGCCTGAGACTTCGCTGGGCATCAAATCACGGGCACCACGCAGACCCACGGCTTCGAGCTTCATCAACACAATGTCGCGAATCATGGATTCGCTCAGGTCGGTGTGCTCGCGCAACGGAAAGGCCACGTTGTCAAACACACTCAAATCGGTGAACAAGGCGCCGAACTGAAACAACATGCCCATGCGTCTGCGCACAGCGTACAAACCGACAGGATCAAGCGCACCGACTTCTTGACCATCAAACGTGAGGTTGCCTGACTGCGCGCGGTACTGACCGCCAATCAAACGCAGCACCGTGGTTTTACCGCCACCCGATGCGCCCATAAGCGCTGTGACCTTGCCGCGTGGAATGGTGAGCGAAATGCCATCCAAGATGAGGCGTTCGCCATAGCCAAAGCGAATATCGCGTAGCTCGACCAACGCATCAGGGTTTGTATTGAATTGGGAAATGGTATTCATAGAAAACAAAAGCTGGCCTATTGATAAAACAGGCCAGCTTCTGTCATTTTAGAACCAAGCTGTCACATGCTTGTAAAGCGGAGGGGTTAGCGGGGCAGATCACTCGCGCCCATCAAGAACTCATCCACCGAACGCGCCGCTTGGCGACCTTCGCGGATGGCCCACACGACCAAGGATTGGCCACGACGGATGTCGCCCGCCGCAAACACTTTAGGCACGTTGGTGGCATAGCCGCCGGTGAACTCAGTGGTTGCTTTGGCATTGCCGCGTGCGTCTTTCTCAACGCCGAAGCCTTCCAAGATGGTGGCCACGGGGTTCACAAAGCCCATCGCGAGCAACACGAGGTCGGCTTTGATGATTTCTTCAGTGCCAGCCACTTCAACCATCTTGCCGTCTTTCCATTCGACGCGCACGGTTTTGACGCCAGTGACTTTGCCATCCTTGCCGATAAACTCTTTGGTCGAAATCGCAAATTCGCGCTTGAGCAAACCTTTTTCAGCGCTCTCGTCGTGGCTAGAGCTGGTGCGCAGCTTCAGCGGCCAGTATGGCCAAACCAAGGGCTTGTTTTCATGCTCGGGTGGCATAGGCATCACTTCGAACTGAACCACAGCGCTTGCACCGTGGCGTGTGCTGGTGCCCACGCAGTCGGAACCGGTGTCGCCGCCACCAATGACCACCACATGTTTGCCGTCGGCGCGCAATTGGTCTTTGACCTTGTCACCACCGTTGACCTTGTTTTGTTGGGGCAAGAACTCCATCGCGAAATGGATGCCAGCCAAGTCGCGGCCAGGTGCTGGCAAGTCGCGTGACTGCTCTGAACCACCGGTCAACAACACGGCGTCGAAATCTTTTTGCAGTTGTGCTGGGCTGATGGTTTCCTTGGCCCAGTTGGTAACCTTCGAACCCTTGGGCAACTCGCCCACCATCACGTTGGTGCGGATGGTCACGCCTTCAGCTTCGAGCTGCTTGGCGCGGCGGTCGATGTGCGACTTTTCCATTTTGAAGTCGGGGATGCCGTAGCGCAGCAAACCACCGATGCGGTCGTTCTTTTCAAACAAGGTCACGTCGTGACCGACGCGTGCCAACTGCTGTGCAGCGGCCATACCGGCAGGACCTGAACCCACCACAGCCACCTTCTTGCCCGTCTTGTGTGCCGCAGGCTGCGCCACCACCCAACCTTCAGACCACGCTTTGTCAATGATGGCGTGCTCAATCGACTTGATGCCCACCGCATCGCCATTGACGTTCACCACGCACGCCGCTTCGCAGGGTGCGGGGCAGATACGACCGGTGAACTCGGGGAAGTTATTGGTGCTGTGCAGCACGTCAATCGCGTTTTTCCAATCGCCTTGGTACACCAAGTCGTTGAAGTCCGGAATGATGTTGTTGACAGGGCAGCCGTTGTTACAAAACGGTGTGCCGCAGTCCATGCAACGGGCGGCTTGTTTTTTGGCTTGGCCTTCGTCCAAACCAATCACAAATTCGTTGTAATTTTTCAGGCGCTCTTTGACGGGCTTGTAGCCCTCTTCGAGTCGCTCAATTTCCATGAAGCCAGTGACTTTTCCCATGATTCAAATCCTATTTGCGGGTACTTTGCAATACGTTGTGCGTTACTTGGCCGCGACGGCTTTTTTGGCCGATGCGGCTGGAGCCTTGGCAGTCTTGGCTGCGTTCAACTCGCCCAAAGCACGCTTGTATTCGTTGGGGAAGACTTTGACAAACTTGGCGCGTGCAGTGCCCCAGTTGTCAAGCAAGTCACGGGCGCGCTTGGAGCCCGTCCAACGGTGGTGGTCTTCGAGCAACTTCTTGAGTTGCGCTTCGTCGGTTTGGTCACGGTGCCAAATGGCGCGTGGCAACGCGGCTTCTTGCTCGGCAGCCGTCAACACTTTTTCCATGGAGACCATGGCGGTGTTGCACTTCTTGTCGAACTGACCATCTTCGTCGTACACATACGCCACACCGCCGCTCATACCTGCGGCGAAGTTGCGGCCGGTTTTACCCAACACCGCGACTGTGCCGCCTGTCATGTATTCGCAACCGTGGTCGCCTGTGCCTTCGACCACTGCGGTCGCGCCAGACAAACGCACCGCGAAACGCTCGCCAGCC
>CANFZT010000194.1 GCA_947451565.1 Comamonadaceae bacterium
GACCACGAAAAAGTGGTCGACACCGTGATGGACAACAACGCCATCGAACGCGAGCGTGGCATCACCATCTTGGCCAAGAACTGTGCCGTCAGCTGGGAAGGCACACACATCAACATCGTCGACACCCCCGGTCACGCGGACTTCGGTGGTGAAGTGGAACGCGCCCTGTCCATGGTCGACGGCGTGGTGTTGTTGATCGACGCGCAAGAAGGCCCCATGCCTCAAACCCGTTTCGTGACCAAGAAAGCTTTGGCTTTGGGCTTGAAGCCGATCGTCGTGGTGAACAAAGTGGACAAGCCCGGTGCCAACCCAGACAAAGTGGTGAACGCAGCGTTTGACTTGTTTGACAAACTCGGTGCCACTGACGAACAGCTCGACTTCCCCGTCGTCTATGCCTCGGGTATCAACGGCTGGACTTCGCTTGAAGAAGGCGCACCCGGTGAGCAGTGGGGCCCAGACATGTCGGCTCTGTTCAACACCGTGTTGAAGCATGTGCCACCCCAACAAGGTGATCCTGCCGCTCCTTTGCAATTGCAAATTTCTGCGCTCGACTTCTCGACCTTCGTGGGTCGTATCGGCGTGGGCCGTATCAGCCAAGGCACTATCAAACCCATGATGGATGTGTTGGTCATGGAAGGTCCTGATGGCACAGCCATCAAAGGCCGTATCAACCAAGTGTTGAAGTTCCAAGGTTTGGATCGTGTTCAAGCCACCGAAGCCGGCCCTGGCGACATCGTGTTGATCAACGGTATTGCTGATTTGAATATCGGCGTGACGGTGACAGACCCAGCGAACCCAGCACCGCTGCCTATGCTCAAGATTGACGAGCCAACGCTGACGATGAATTTCTGCGTCAACACCAGCCCCTTGGCCGGTCGCGAAGGCAAGTACGTCACCAGCCGTCAAATCTGGGACCGTTTGCAAAAAGAACTCCAACACAACGTCGCTTTGCGCGTGAAAGAAACCGACGAAGAAGGCGTGTTTGATGTCGCCGGTCGTGGCGAATTGCACTTGACGATTTTGTTGGAAAACATGCGCCGTGAAGGTTATGAATTGGCTGTGTCCAAGCCACGCGTGGTGTACCGCGATATCGACGGTGTGCGTCATGAGCCTATCGAATTGGTCACGGCCGATATCGAAGAAGGTCACCAAGGCGGCGTCATGCAAGCTTTGGGTGAACGCAAAGGTGAACTCGTGAACATGGAGCCTGATGGCCGTGGTCGCGTACGTTTGGAATACCGCATTCCTGCCCGTGGCTTGATTGGTTTCACCAACGAGTTCTTGAACTTGACCCGTGGCTCCGGTTTGATCTCCAACATCTTTGACAGCTATGAGCCACACAAAGGTGACATCGGTGGTCGTAAGAACGGTGTGTTGATTTCCATGGACGACGGTGAAATCTTCACCTACGCCTTGGGCAAATTGGACGACCGTGGCCGCATGTTTGTGAAAGCCAACGATCCCGTTTACGAAGGCATGATTGTGGGTATCCACAGCCGTGACAACGACTTGGTGGTCAACGCCACGCGTACCAAGCAGTTGACCAACTTCCGCGTGTCTGGCAAAGAAGACGCGATCAAGATCACGCCTCCTATCGATTTGACGCTGGAGTACGGTGTGGAATTCATCGAAGACGACGAGTTGGTTGAAATCACGCCTAAGAGCGTGCGTCTGCGTAAGCGCTACTTGAAAGAGCACGAGCGTAAGCGCAACAAGTAAGCACAGGTATTGCATCAAAGCCGAGGTCGTGACCTCGGCTTTTTTACGAGGAGAATTTGCGCATGTCAACTTACACCCCTGAGGTTCACTCCGAGCGCGTTGGTGATTTAGGGTTCATCACGCTGAATCGCCCCAAAGCGTTGAACGCTTTGTCGTTGGCCATGGTGCGTGAACTTCACCATGTGTTGCAGCAGTGGCAAGACGATAGTCGCATCCAAGCGGTGGTGGTTCGCGGTAGCAACAAAGAAGGGCCCTTTGGCGCATTCTGTGCAGGTGGTGACATTCGTTACTTCCATCAAGCCGCCCTGAGCGGTGATGCCACCTTGGAAGATTTCTTCACCGAGGAATACAGCCTCAACCATTTGATTCAAAACTACAACAAGCCTTACATCGCTTTGATGGATGGCATCGTCATGGGCGGTGGCATGGGCATCAGTCAAGGCGCGGCTTTGCGGGTGGTGACGGAGCGAACCAAAATGGCCATGCCCGAGACGCACATTGGTTTGTTTCCCGATGTGGGAGGGGGCTATTTTTTAAGCCGTTGTCCTGGTCATCTGGGGGAGTATTTGGCGCTGACAGGCCATGTGCTGCGTGGTGGTGAATCGTTGCATGCGGGCTTGGCCGATGTGTGTGTAAATTCTTCCGAATTACCTGCGCTGTGGGATGTTTTGCGTCAGCAAGACTGGGCCAGTGGCGAGGCTGTCGTGGCTTGGTTGCGCGAACAAAGCAAAGCCAGTACGGGGCAAACCATGGCTGCGATACCGGTATGGCACAACGCGCCGATAGATACGGTGTTCGGTTTGGCGACCGTTGCGGCCATTGAGCAGGCCTTGCAAGGTACCGATGAGTGGTCAGTCCAAACCTTGAAAGCCTTGCACCATCAATCACCCTTGATGCTGTGCGTCACGCTAGAGCAAATTCGACGCGGGCGCCACATGACACTGTCGCAAGACCTGCGCATGGAGCGCGACTTGGTGCGGCATTGTTTTCAGACCGACCACCTGTCACGCAGAGGTGTGCGTAGCGAAACGGTGGAAGGTATTCGTGCTTTAGCCGTGGATAAAGACCATGCCCCAAAATGGCAGCCTGCGCGTATTGCCGATGTGACTCCCGAGATAGTGCAGCCATTTTTTGAAAGTCCTTGGCCTGCGTCTGCGCACCCATTGCGTCACTTGAATTAAGTGAACGCCGCTCATACGAACGGGATTTAACGCGGCAGCGTGTGCAGTGGAATGTCTTTGCTGCTCGCCAGCTTGTCGAGCTGTGCGCGTGTTTGTGTGGTCAAAAACTGGGCAATCGCTTCATGCGTGCTGCGCTTATGCATTTGCGTTGAGGCTAGTTTGGGCAAGCCTGCAGCCTCGCACAAACGCGCCGCAAAGTGTGGCTCTAAGGCCGCTACGGCCACGCGTCCATTTTTGCAGGAGTAGATCTTGTAGCCTGCATGCGCGCCGCCCACATCGCCACTGGGTACCGTGAGGCCCCATGTGCGAGGCAAGGCGAGGTATGAAGACGCATCGCACAACGCGACTTCGTGAAAAACGCCCTGGCCATGTGCTTTGCCTGGGCGTTGGCGCAACAGCAGCGCTTGCAACACGGCTTCGGTGGTGAACAACGAACCCCCCATGTCGGCATACAGGCTGGCGGGCATTTCAAGGCCGTTGACCAAGCCGCTGTCGGCTTGGTAGGTCAAGTCGTGGCCAGCTTCTTCGGCCCGTTCGCCTGGGGCTCCCACAATGCTCACCACACACAAAGCAGGGTAGCGCTTGTGCAACGCTTTCCAAGCCAAACCGAGTTTGACCAACGCTGAGGGGCGGAAGGAGGTGATGAGTACGTCGGTTTGCGCCAATTGTTTGTGCAGTGCCGCTTGGCCGCGCTCAGATTTCAAATCGGCTTGCAACACGTTCATGCCTTTGTGCATCACCTCGTAGGCGGCAGGCTTGTAGATGCCCATCGGGTCTGCCGTGCCTATGCCACGAGGCGCGAGCGGTTCGAGTTTGGTGCACTTGGCGCCCATGCCCTGCAGCCGCATCACAGCGGCTGGGCCTGGCAGGTTCAAAGCGAGGGTGAGAACGCGCACCC
>CANFZT010000195.1 GCA_947451565.1 Comamonadaceae bacterium
ATGCACGCTGGTGCAGGCGAGGGGATGGGCAGCATGAAATCGCAGTTCAAAAAGGCAGACGGCAGCGGGGCGCAGTTCGGCTTAATTTTTGGCGGCGATGAGCTGGCCCGTGGCGAAGTCACCCTCAAGTCTCTGCGCGACGGTGCAGGCGCCCAAGAGCCGGTGCCGTTGGCGGACGTGACCGTCCGTGTGGCTGAAAAACTGGCGCAGAGCACGACCCAGCCCCAAACCTTGGCTTAACAAGTCGAGCCCTACAATTCGCTAAATTTTTAGTCATACCTATATCACCATGGCATCACCTCTCGACCTCGAAGAACAAGAACAACTCGATGAGCTCAAGCACTTTTGGAAGCGCTGGGGCGATCTCATCACTTGGGTGTTGATTGCCGTTCTGGGTGGCTACGCCGCTTGGATGGGGTGGCAGTCATATTCAGCAAAGCAAGCCACACAGTCGGCGGCTCTTTACGATACGGTTGAGCGCGCAGCGCTGAGCAACGACATGGCCTTGCTTGACCGCTCAGTGACAGACATCAAAGACAAATTTGCCAGCACCACGTATGCGCAGCAGGCGGCCTTGTTGGCAGCGCGTGTGTACCAAGAAAAAGACCGCAAACCTGACGCCAAAGTGCAGCTGACTTGGGTCATCGACAAAGCCAGCGACGAAGGTTATCAAGCCTTGGCCCGCTTGCGTTTGGCAGCCTTGTTGATTGAAGACAAGGCCTACGATGAAGCCCGCAAACAACTCAGCGCCAAAACACCTGAAGCTTTCGCTCCTTTGATGGCCGATCGCTTGGGCGACATGGCCATGTTGCAAGCGCAACCCGTCGAAGCTGTTCAGCATTACAAAAACGCTTGGAAGGGCTTTGAGCCTAATGCCGAGTACCGCCGTTTGGTCGCTGTGAAATTAGCTGCTTTGGGTGCTGACCCCGAAGACACTGCTGCTGTGGAGAGTAAAAAGTGAACACAACCATGTCTAGCTTGACACCCATCATGCGGTCCACCTTGACGCGCTTTGCCTTGATGAGCGTGTGCGTGGTTTTGGCTGCCTGCTCTGGCACTTCGCGTCCAAAACCCACAGAAATTCAAGGCGTGCCTGTGCTGCAAGACGTGCGCACCCGCTGGACGGCCAACGTGGGCAAGGTGGATTTCCCCTTGGTTGTGTCCGCTCGCGATGGCCGCATTGCTTTGGCCAACAGCCAAGGGGTGGTGGCCGTCTTGGACGCTACGACAGGCAAAGATGTGTGGCGTTTGAAACTGGATCAAGCCATTTCGGCTGGCGTGGGCAGCGACGGTCAGCAAGTGGCTGTTGTTACTCGCAACAACGAGCTCGTCACCTTGCAAGATGGCAAAGTGCATTGGCGCAAGAGCTTGCCTGCCCAATCGTTTACTGCGCCCTTGGTGGCTGGGGCTCGGGTGTTTGTGTTGACAGCGGACCGTTCTGTGATCGCCTTCGATGGGGCAACGGGTCGCCTACTTTGGACCCAGCAACGTCCAGGCGAGCCCTTGGTGCTCAAGCAAGCCGGCGTGATGCTGGCTGTGAAAAATACTTTGGTGGTTGGCTTGTCTGGCCGCTTGGCAGGGCTTGACCCCAGCACTGGCGTGATTCGTTGGGAATCTGCCATCGCCACGCCGCGTGGCACGAACGATGTAGAACGCTTGGTCGACTTGGTCAGTCCAGTTCATCGCGTCGGTGATGTGGTGTGTGTCCGTGCGTTCCAAGCTGCGATTGGCTGCGTGAATGCTGAGCGTGGGCAAGGTGTGTGGACACGTCCCTCCGTGGGTGAAATTGGGGTGAGCGGTGATGAGAACTTGCTGATTGCCCCCTTGTCGAATGGTGTTGTGCAAGCTTGGAGTCGAGCCACAGGCGAGCGATTGTGGGAGACCGAGCGCTTGAAATACCGCATTTTGAGCGCACCTCTGGTCACCCCGCGTGGCGTGTTGGTGGCTGACAACGGGGGTTGGCTCTACCTCTTGTCATTGGCGGATGGTGCTTTGCTCAACCGCATCAAGCTCGACACTGAAGAATTGGCAACCGCTCCTGTGTTCGCAGGGGGGAGCTACGTGGTGGTCACACGCGAAGGTCGCGTGGTGGGCCTCCAAATCCCGTAATTGGGAAGTTAAAGGACTAAGTTTTGAAACCCGTATTGGCCCTGGTGGGCCGCCCCAACGTTGGCAAGTCCACGTTGTTTAACCGTTTGACCAAATCGCGCGACGCCATCGTGGCAGACTTCGCTGGGTTGACCCGCGACCGTCACTACGGCAATGCCCGCTTTGACAAACACGAATTTATCGTGATCGATACCGGTGGCTTTGAGCCCACCGCTGACCAAGGCATCTACAAAGAGATGGCTCGCCAAACCCAGCAGGCTGTGGCTGAAGCGGATGTGGTGGTGTTTGTGGTGGATGCCCGTGGCGGCATTTCCGCCCAAGACCACGATATCGCCAACTACTTGCGCCGCTTGGGTAAGCCCACAATTTTGGTGGCCAACAAAGCCGAAGGCATGAAAGAGGGTGCGCAGCTGGTCGAGTTCTATGAGCTGGGTTTGGGCGAGGTGTTGCCTGTGTCCGCCTCGCATGGCCAAGGCATTCGCGACATGATGGCCAGCGCTTTGGCACCTTTGAATTTGGCCGATCCAGACGACGCAGACGCCAATGCCGACGATGGCATCATCAAACTGGCCGTGGCGGGGCGTCCCAATGTGGGCAAATCGACGCTCATCAACACTTGGTTGGGCGAAGAGCGCTTGGTGGCCTTCGACATGCCTGGCACCACGCGCGACGCGATCAGCGTGCCGTTTGAGCGCAACGGTCAGATGTTCGAACTCATCGACACGGCGGGTTTGCGCCGCAAAGGCAAGGTGTTTGAGGCCATCGAGAAGTTCTCTGTGGTTAAAACCCTGCAAGCGATTGAGTCGGCCAATGTGGTGCTGCTTTTGCTTGATGCCACGCAAGGCGTGACCGACCAAGATGCCCACATTGCTGGCTACATTTTGGAAAGCGGTCGCGCCGTTGTGGTGGCTGTGAACAAATGGGATGCGGTGGACTCGTACCAGCGCGAATTGCTGATGCGCTCGATTGAGACGCGTTTGCCGTTTCTGAAGTTTGCAGCCATGCACTTCATTTCAGCCAAAAAACGCCAAGGTCTGGGGCCGTTGTGGGGTGCCATTGCGCAAGCTCACAAAGCCGCCATGTGCAAGATGCCCACGCCTTTGTTGACCCGTTTGTTGCTTGAAGCCGTGCAGTTCCAATCGCCTCAGCGTGGCGGCATGTATCGCCCGAAGCTGCGTTATGCTCACCAAGGCGGCATGAACCCGCCCATCATCGTGATTCATGGCAACTCTCTGGAGCATGTGACCGAGGCCTACAAACGGTTCTTAGAAGGGCGTTTCCGTAAGGCTTTTAATTTGGAAGGTACCCCCTTGCGAATTGAGATGAAGACCTCAAGTAACCCTTATGCGGGCAAAGACGACTGAGCTGCAAAGCCCCCGGGCTCTGTGGTAACGTGGGATTTCTTTCAACTACGACAACACGGAGAATATCGTGAACACCGACAACTCAAAGAACAAAGGCCAACTGTTGCAAGACCCATTTTTGAACATCCTGCGCCGCGAGCATGTGCCCGTG
>CANFZT010000196.1 GCA_947451565.1 Comamonadaceae bacterium
GCGCTTGTGCCCCGTTGACCGATTTGATGTCAGCCTGCAGCGACTGGCGTTTGTGGCCCTTGTGCGGCCGACCCGCGATGCAGGGCGCACACGAGCATGTGCAGGACCGCGTGGCTTTGGTGGGCGATGTCGCGCATCCCATGTTGCCTTACCTGGCACAGGGGGCGGGCATGGCCATTGAGGATGCGTCTGAGCTGGCTTTGCAGTTGCGCGATACCACGGCAGAAGACGTGCCTCAGCGTTTGCAGCAGTTCGCGCAAGCCCGCTGGTCACGCAATGCGCGGGTGCAGGCCAGGGCGGTGCGCAATGGCCAAATTTTTCATGCGACGGGGCCGATGCGCATGGGCCGTGACATGGGTCTGCGCCTGTTGGGGGCTCGTTTGATGGATGTGCCGTGGCTGTACCGCTATTGCTCAGCCTGAACGTGCTTAGTGGCGTTCTGTCAGTCCGTGACGCATACGCGCACGCAGGCAAGCATCGCTGCCTTCTTCAAATTCTCGGCAAGGGGAGGGGCGCCATTCGTAGATGCCACAGGTGGCTTTCTCGCCCACTTTGCCGCTGAGGGCGGCGCAGCGTGGGGGTGCGTAGTCGGTACCACGCATGCGACACATCGTGGCAGTGAGCTCTTGGCCCAAGCCCGTGGGCACAAAACCACTGTGTGTGTCCATTTCTTCCACGCTGAAATCCACTCGAAAACTGGCACAGCATGCGCCGCAACTGGTGCAGCCGGACATCACTGACGCCCGATGAGCAGGTACTCCATGAGTGCTTTTTGCACATGCATGCGGTTTTCGGCTTCGTCCCACACCACGCTTTGGGGGCCGTCGATCACCTCGGCTGACACTTCTTCGCCACGGTGCGCAGGCAGGCAGTGCATGAAGAGGGCATTGGGTTTGGCCACCGCCATCATGTCGCTGTCCACGCACCAATCGGCAAACGCTTTTTTGCGAGCCTCGTTTTCTGCCTCGTAGCCCATGCTGGTCCACACGTCAGTGGTGACGAGGTCTGCACCTTCGCAGGCTTGCATCGGGTTGTCAAAAACTTTGTAACAGCGGGTGTTGCTCAAGCCTGCAATCGCAGGGTTCACTTCGTAGCCGCTGGGCGTGCTGACGTGAACAGTGAAGCCCAACATATCAGCTGCTTGCAGCCAGGTGTTGGCCATGTTGTTGCCGTCGCCCACCCACGCCACCACTTTGCCTTTGAGGCATTCGAGTGGGTGCACGGTCAAGCCTCGGTGTTCGATGAAGGTGAACAAGTCCGCCATGATTTGGCAGGGATGAAACTCGTTGGTCAAGCCGTTGATCACGGGCACGCGCGAGCTGGCGGCAAAGCTGTTGATCTTGTCCTGGCCGTAAGTGCGAATCATCACCAGGTCAGTCATGCGGCTGATGACTTTGGCACTGTCTTCGATGGGCTCGGCACGGCCCAATTGGCTGTCGCCGGTGGTGAGGTGAACCACTGAACCGCCCAACTGGTACATACCTGCTTCAAAACTCACGCGGGTGCGCGTGGAAGCTTTTTCAAAAATCATGGCCAGCGTGCGGTCTGCCAACGTGTGGTGCTTTTCGTAGGCTTTGAATTTCTTTTTGATCAGCGCAGCCCGTTGGAACAGGTAGGTGTATTCGTCTGCAGATAAGTCCGTGAACTGCAAATAATGTTTGATCGTCATGCTTTTTCTGCCAAGAAGGTTTTGATCAGTGGCACCAAAATCGAAATCAGCTCATCGCACTCGGCTTGGGTGATGATGAGTGGTGGCAACAGACGCACTACGGTGTCGGCGGTCACGCTGAGCATCAGACCAGCATCCAAGGCGCGTTGCATGATGGCGCCGCAAGCGCGGTCGAGCTCAATGCCAATCATCAAGCCTTGGCCGCGAATGTCTTTCACACCAGACTCATTGGCAAACTCGAGCTTGAACGCGTCGGCGAGGTATTGACCCATGCGGGCTGCATTGCCCATCAGGTCGTCTTTTTCCATGATGCGGATGGTTTCTAAGCCCGCACGCACGGCCAGTGGGTTGCCGCCAAAGGTGGAACCATGCGTGCCAGCTGTCAACACGCCAGCTGCTTTGGGGCCAGCGACGATCGCGCCAATTGGCACGCCAGAAGCCAAGCCTTTGGCCAGTGGCATCACGTCAGGCACGATGCCTGCCCACTGGTGGGCAAACCATTTGCCTGTGCGGCCCATGCCGCTTTGCACTTCGTCGACCATCATCAACCAATCGCGTTGGGTGCACAACGCGCGCACGTCACGCAGATAGTCCATGTGCATGGGGTTGACGCCGCCTTCGCCTTGGATGGTTTCAAGGAACACGGCCACCACATTGGGGTTGCCTTCGGTGGCTTGTTTCAGTGCATCGATGCTGTTTACAGGCACGCGGATGAAGCCTTCGAGCAAGGGCTCAAAGCCTTTTTGAATCTTGGCGTTGCCCGTGGCGCTGAGGGTGGCAATGCTGCGGCCATGAAAGGCTTTTTCGTACACCACGATTTGTGGGTTGTGGATGCCTTTGTCGTGACCATATTTACGTGCCAGTTTGATGGCCGCTTCGTTGGCTTCCAAGCCGCTGTTGCAATAGAACACATTGGTCATGCCCGAGAACTCGGTCAGCTTGGCGGCCAGCTTTTCGGCATTGGGTGTGTAGTAGTAGTTGCAGCAGTGGATGACTTCGGTCATTTGTTGCTGCAAGGCGGCCACAAACTCGGTGTGGTTGTGACCCAAGGTGTTGACGGCAATGCCAGCCAAGGCATCCAAATAAGCGCGACCTTCTGTATCCCACACACGGCATCCATGACCGCGTGCAATGGCGATGGGCAGGCGCCCAAAAGTCGGCATGACATGAGGTTCAGAAGGCACAGTGCGTGTAGCAGATGACATGTAGGTACTCCAAAAAGAAAACGACCCAACGAAGGTTGAGCCGTTGAAACGAGATTTTAGAGGCAGTGATGTGACAAATCAGTGGCGAACCCAGGTTCACAAAAACGCCACAAGTCTTATATAAGATAGAATACTTGCAAACGAGCGACTGAGGGAGATCCCCCTTCGCCACGCAACCGTTTCTAGCATCTACCCGATGGTTTCACACTCCGCCAAAGAAGTTTTTATTCTGGGAATTACCCAAGAAGGACGAACGTTCCGCCCCAGCGACTGGGCCGAGCGTTTGGCGGGCGTGATGAGCCAATTTCGCCCGGGCGGGGCCACCCCCGGCAGTCATTTGAGTTATTCACCTTGGTGTGTGCCCAACACATTGGACAACAACAAGTGCGTCATCGTGCACACCGACTTGCGCGACGAAGAGCCCATGGCATGGAACTTCGTGATGAATTTTGCGCGTGACAACAACTTGCAAGTGGTGGAAGCCTGCTTGCTGCCTGAGCACCCACCTGCGGGTTAAGTTAAACGTTAAGCGCCAACAAAAAACCCGCTCAAGAGCGGGTTTTTGCTTTTTCTTTGCTGACAGCGCACCCGTTACAAACGGCGGGCTGAACATTCAGCCCGGGCTGGTTGCCTAATAAATTAGGCGGCGAGTGCCAAGGCTTTCACCTTGGTGGACAAGCGGCTCTTATCGCGAGCTGCTTTGTTTTTGTGGAAGATGCCTTTGTCAGCAATCGTGTCC
>CANFZT010000197.1 GCA_947451565.1 Comamonadaceae bacterium
CTGCGCTGCCCCCGCAACGGTCAAGCGGACGAGCCCTTTGGCTCCGCTTCTGTCACACAAGCCACTGAGCGCCTTGAACAAGCGCTTGGGAAGGCGACAGAGGTAGTCTTCGCCAGCCCGGATACCGGCCAACAAGGTGGCGGTGCGCCTAAAAACGCGTCGCTAAATCGCTCAAGCACTGTCGGGGAAGGCGGTGAGAGCACACAAAGTTGGTATTTAAATCATGAAGAAATTTATTCGTCTCCGTGCGTGTGCATTCGCGCGTACATCCGCGCCTGCGCTTTCTGTGTTGTCTTTGGCTGTCGCTGCAAGCGCTCAAGCGCAAGGCATTGAAATTAATCCGGTGGTCGTTTCAGCCTCGCGCATGGAGCAACCCTTGTCTGATGTGCTGCCTTCTGTGTCAGTCATGACACGCCAAGATATTGAAAAAAGACAAGCCACCACGCTGGCTGATTTGCTTCAAGGTGAAGCAGGTTTTGAATTTGGTCGAAATGGTGGCCCTGGAACAACCACGTCGTTTTTTTTAAGAGGGCAAAACAGCGCCAACTTAGCACTCATGGTTGATGGTGTGCGTGTTCAAACGGATAGTTTAGGAAGTCTGACGCAGACAGATATACCTTTGTCTCAAATTGACCGCATTGAGATTTTGAGAGGCAACGCAGGAGCGCTGTACGGTGATGCGGCGATTGGTGGTGTCATCCATATCTTCACACGCAAAGGAAAAGGGCAGTTGATGCCTTACGGGGCAGTCTCTTACGGTACCTACAACATGCGTGATTTGTCTGTGGGGTACGGTGGTGAGATGAATGGGAAAAATTTGGATTTGAATGCTGCGGTATCAAAATCTGATGGCTTTTCCAGCATGAATAAAAAGCAAAATACCAATACCAATCCTTCGGACAATGGGTACTCAAAAAACAGTTTTTCTATGCGCGTCGAGGATCAGTTGACTGAGCGCTTGAGACTAGGTGTTCGCCTTGCATCAACTCGAAGTGATACGAGTTATGACAAAAATGACGCCAATGCCTATGCGCTAAAGTCAATCAACGACACAGTCAGTGCATACGCTCGTCAACAATTCAGCGATGCATGGTTTAGTTCTCTGGATTTAACCCGTTCGCAATTGCAGTATGCGGATATGAAAAACGGTAATCCGTATCCTTTGACAAGTTACACGTCAAGTTATTTGACTGGCACGCAAGATGCATTACGCTGGGCCAACTCATACGAAATTACAACAGGCCACAATGCCAGTGCTGGGATTGATGTGTTGAGGGACAGTTATTACAGCAGTGGTAATTACGGCTACAAAATACATCGCTACACCAAAGGGTACTACGGTGGGATAAGCAGTGCAATGCATAACTTCACTTTCCAAGCAAACATACGCAGAGATCAAATTGATTTAGACAATACGGCCAATGTCATCAACACTTTGTCAAGTTCAAACATTGCAGCCACCTCTACTTTGCTTGGTGTTGGTTATCGGTTAGATCCAGTTTGGAAATTGACGGGAACAGCATCTACGGGGTTTCGCGCACCGACAGCCTATGACATTTCAACCAACACGGCTGTCAAACAAGAAGAATTCAAGTCAGAGGAAGCTGGCGTTGTTTATGCAGACGCCAGTGCGTATGGTCGCTTGGTCTACTTCCGAACACATACCTCTAACGCGATTGCATATGTCGATGGACCTGCGCCTGATTACCTGACGACGGCACAAAATATTGGCGAAACTAAAAACAGCGGCGTTGAAGCAACCTATCGCACCAATTGGCGTGGTCATAGCATCAAAATTTCTGCTGTTCAACAAGATCCTTGGAGTGTGTCAGACAACGAACGTTTAGCGCGTCGTGCGCATCGCTATGGCTCTGCTGATGTTTCTCGCTACTTTTCAGGTTACGAGTTGGGTGCACATCTTTATGCGGCAGGCGAGCGCAAAGATAGCCACTACAACACGCACATGCTTGCCGGGTATTCCATGTGGTCTTTCTCAGTGAGTCGGAAAATAGATAACGAATGGACGACTCGCATTAAGTTAGACAACGCGTTCAATCGAGACTATCAACTGGCCTATGGCTATAACCCCCCTGGGCGCGGCATCTACGCAACGTTGCAATATCAACCCAAGTAACTTCAATGCATGATCTTTTCCCTCAACGCATCGTTTGCCTCACAGAGGAAACGACAGAGTGGCTGTACATGCTGGGGGAAGAGGCGCGCATTGTGGGTATTTCAGGTTACACCGTACGGCCACGCCGTGCGCGCGACCAGAAACCAAAAGTTAGCGCGTTCTTGAGTGCCAAGATTGACAAAATTTTGGCACTCAAACCCGATTGTGTGTTTGGGTTTTCTGATTTACAGGCCGACATCGCCGCCTTGCTCATTCGCGCGGGTGTGCAAGTGACGGTATTCAATCAGCGCAGCGTGGATGAGATTTTTGCCATGCTGTACCAAGTGGCGGCGATGGTGGGTCAAGCCGAGCAGGGCTTGCAGCGGTTGCAGCAAATGCGAGCACAGTTAGACACCATCCAAAACACAGCGGCTACGTTTAAGCGTCGGCCTAAGGTTTATTTTGAAGAATGGGACGACCCGCACATCAGCTGCATTCGCTGGGTGTCTGAGCTGATAGGCATTGCGGGTGGTGATGATTGTTTTCCAGAGTTGGCGCAAATGCCTATGGGAAAAGATCGCATCATTGCCAGCGGCCAAACCATCGTGGAGCGCGCGCCCGACATCATCATTGGTTCACTGTGTGGCAAAAAGTTTCGCCCCGAAAAAGCGGCCGCACGCGAAGGCTGGCAAAACGTACCAGCGGTTCGCAACCACCAAATTTTTGAAATTAAGTCTGCTGATATTTTGCAGCCTGGCCCTGCGGCCTTGACCGACGGCGTAGCGCAGCTGCATCAAATCGTGAAGCAGTGGGAGGCGATCTATGCTTAAGCGCCTTACAAACCTCCATCGAACTGCGGTGTGTGTGTTGTGGCTCATCACCAGCGCCACGCAAGCCGTGGTGCTGCGCGATGACCGTCAAGTGGAAGTGATCCTTGCCAAACCACCCCAGCGCATTGTCAGCTTGCTGCCTTCGTTGACCGAGACGGTGTGTGCTTTGGGGCAGTGTCAAAAGTTGGTGGGCGTAGACCGTTATTCCAACTGGCCCGATAGCCTGGATAAATTGCCACGCATGGGCGGTGGGATTGATCCCAACATTGAGAGCGTGGTGGCATTGAAGCCCGATTTGGTGTTGATGGCCACTTCGGCTCGCGGTGCCGAGCGCTTTCAGGCCTTGGGTCTCAACGTCATGGCGCTCGAGCCACGCTCGCACGCGGATGTGCAACGCGTGATGCGTATCGTCGCACTTGCTTTGGATGTACCCGTGCAAGAGAGCGACCGCGTGTGGCATCACATCGATGCTGCGGTCAGTGCCGCCGCGCAATCGATGCCCCCACAGGCCAAGGGTCAACGCGTCTACTTCGAAGTCAGTCGCGCGCCCTATGGTGCCAGCGAGTCCTCGTTCATTGGTGAAACTTTGCAACGCCTGGGGGCACGCAATGTCTTGCCAGCCTCTTTGGGGCCATTCCCGAAA
>CANFZT010000198.1 GCA_947451565.1 Comamonadaceae bacterium
CCACCCTCTCCAGCGCCTACTCAGGAGGATGTTTTATTGGATGAGCATGTCGACCTGATCGATGGCCCCGAGGTGGAAACGCGTGAACTCGCCATCCCTCACGATTTGCATGGCGAACGTTTGGACCGAGCTTTGGCTGTGTTGCTGCCCGAGTTTTCGCGCAGTTTTTCTCAGCAGTTGCTCAGCGAGGGGTGTGTGAGCTGCGTTGTTCCGACGGCCCGTGTGATGACCAAGGCTTCGGCCAAGGTTCGAATGGGCGAACGGTATCGGCTAATTTTGAAGCCTACGCCGCAAAGCCAAGCCTTCAAACCCGAAGATATTCCGCTCAACGTGATTTACGAAGATAACGATCTGCGTGTCCTCTTCAAGCCCGCAGGTTTGGTGGTGCACCCCGCGCCTGGCAATTGGAGCGGCACCTTGCTCAATGGCCTGTTGGCCTTGGACCCGCAAGCGGTGATGCTGCCCAGGGCTGGCATCGTGCATCGTTTGGACAAAGACACCAGTGGCTTGATGATCGTGGCGCGCACCCGTCTTGCGATGGACGCTTTGGTGGCCATGATTGCGGAGCGCGAAGTTCACCGCGAATATCTGGCCGTGGCTTACCGCAAGTGGAGCGGCACGCCTGTTCGCGACATTGTGGCGGCCATTGGGCGCGACTACCGAAACCGTTTGCGTATGGCCGTGGTGGACTTGGAGCGTTTGCCAGGCAAAGAAGCCCACACCACGTTTGAGTGCTTGAGCAGCCAAGAGGAAGCCTGCTTGGTGCAATGCACTTTGCACACCGGGCGCACGCATCAAATTCGTGTTCATATGGCGCACTTTGGCCATCCGCTGGTCGGCGATTCGCTATACGCAGGCCCGATGACCTTGGGCATTGACCGCCAAGCTTTGCACGCTTTTCGCTTGAGCTTTGAACACCCCATCACGGGCAAACCTCTGAAATTTGAAGCCCCCTTGCCAGAGGACATGGTTCACTTGCTCGCAGATTTGGGACTGAAATTGCCCGAATCAGCGTTTTAAGCGCGCTCCGTTACAATATGGGCTCACGCTTGTGAAAGCGGTGAGCCCTTTGGCTCTGACCTTGGCGATGCCCCGCATCGCCCTTACCAGCCTCGAGATGAATTTTCGTAGGCCATTTCCTCGACCCTTGACCCGGAACTCTCACGATGAACACCGTGGATGCCAAGCGCGTACTTGAGACCGCCCTGATTTGTTCGCACCAACCGATTCAGATTCGCGATTTGCGAGTCCTGTTTCAAGATGCCTTGGGTGCAGACACTATTCGCACCTTGCTTGAAGAGCTGCAGCTTGATTGGGCGCAGCGCGGCGTCGAACTGGTGCAAGTCGCCACAGGTTGGCGTTTCCAAAGCCGCCCAGAGATGCGTGAATTTTTGGACCGTTTGAACCCTGAGAAACCGCCTAAATACTCACGCGCCGTGATGGAAACCTTGGCCATCATTGCGTACCGCCAACCTGTGACGCGTGGCGACATGGAAGACGTGCGTGGTGTGACCATCAACTCCCTGGTGCTCAAGCAGCTTGAAGACCGTGGATGGGTGGAGGTCATCGGCCACCGCGAAACCGTGGGTCGTCCTTCTTTGTACGCCACCACGCGTCAGTTTCTAGACGATTTGGGTTTGGCTTCGCTCGACCAATTGCCTGTGTTTGACAGCGCTCAGGCGCAAGCCAACGCCTTTGCTCGTTTGGGGGAAGACGACCCCTCGTTGCAATTGGACATGGGTCTTGAGCCCACCGAAAGCGAAGCCGTTGTGCTTGAAGTCTCCGTTGCGAGCAGCGAAGACGCGCCTATTTTTGAACTTTCCTCACCCAGAGACCCCGCCCCAACCGGCGATGCACCGAATGAACACTAAACACCACGACCTGGGTGGCCAGCCAACCGAGCCACACGACGAGTTTTTGGACGATGACGAAACCGTTTTTGATTTTGAAGATGTGGTTTCTGGAGAGTTCGATGCGGAGCTGATCCGCGCCGAAGCTGCACCTGAAAAGCGCGTGTTGTTGCCGCAACCCGAATCGCCTAAATTGCACAAAGTCTTGGCCCAGTCGGGTTTGGGCTCACGCATTGAGATGGAACGCCTGATTGCCGAAGGTCATGTGTCTGTCAACAACGAAGTGGCCCACACCGGGCAACGCGTGCAGTTTGGTGACCAAATTAAAGTCAACGGGCGTCAGCTCAAGGTGCGCATTGCGCCGCCGCCGCCTCGCGTCATCGCGTATCACAAGCCCGCGGGCGAAGTGGTGACCACCGATGACCCACAAAACCGTCCTACCGTGTTTCGTCGTTTGCCGCGCCTGTACCAAGGCAAATGGCAGTCCGTGGGTCGCTTGGACTTGAACACCGAAGGCCTGTTGCTGTTCACTAGCTCAGGCGAATTAGCCAACCAGCTGATGCACCCACGCTTTGGTTTGCAACGCGAATACGCGGTGCGCTCATTGGGCAAGCTCAGCAAAGACCAAAAAGAGCAACTCATCACTGGCATTCAATTGGACGATGGTCCAGCCCAATTTGGTTCGATTGAAGAGGGCGGTGGCGAAGGCTCTAACTGCTGGTACCGCGTCACCATTTCTGAAGGCCGCAACCGCGAAGTGCGCCGCATGTTTGAAGCCGTGGGCCACGCCGTGAGCCGCTTGATTCGTATCCGCTATGGCGCCATGGTGCTCCCACGCGGTTTGAAGCGCGGTGCATTTGTGGAGCTGGGCGAGCGTGACATTCGTGCCTTGATGGAAGCCGCAGGTGCTGAAGCACCGATGCAAAGCGGCCCCTCACGGCATGATCGCAGCGAGCGGGCCAACAGTCGCCGTCGCGGCAACAGCATTGGCCCACGTCCATCCACACCCCGTGCACCCGAAGAGCGTAACAGCGGCCCAGAGCGTTTGGTGCGCACCGAGCGTCGCCGTGGTGGCAAAGCACCAGAGCGCGCACCGCAGCCAGACCCGATGCAAACCTCGGTGGGTTACATCGGTGCGGACAGCTATGCCATCGAACGTCAACGTAAAAAGGATGGCCAAAAAGCCTTCAAAGCCGGCTTGGTTGGGGGCTCGCGCCCTTCGAGTGCCGCACCACGACGGGGCGGTTCTGCGGGGGGCAGCTTTGGCGGTGGACGTTCGGGGGGCGGCAATAGTGGCGGTGCAGGCGGTAATCGCGGCCGAGGCGGTCGCTAAATCTCACCTCTCATGCACCAAAAATGCTTGTGCGTTCAAGGGAAATCCCTTGAAACGGTTAAAATAGCTGGCTACGCACATCGCGCACAAAAGTTTCAATCACAGTCAAAACAGGGAAATTCCAAATGACCGAACGTACTCTCTCCATCATCAAGCCAGACGCAGTTGCTAAGAACGTCATCGGCCAAATCTACGCACGCTTTGAAGCTGCTGGCTTGAAAGTTGTGGCTGCTCGCATGGCTCACCTGTCACGCGGCGAAGCCGAGCAGTTTTACGCTGTGCACAAAGCACGTCCTTTCTTCAAAGATTTGGTTGACTTCATGGTCTCTGGCCCTGTCATGATCCAAGTGCTCGAAGGCGAAGGCGCCATTCTGAAAAACCG
>CANFZT010000199.1 GCA_947451565.1 Comamonadaceae bacterium
GCTGTGGTGGTGATGACCGCCAAAAAAGCAGCCGCTTTGGGCTTGACACCTTTGGCACGTATTGCGGCTTTTGGCACCAGTGGCTTAGATCCCAAGATCATGGGCATGGGCCCTGTGTCTGCATCGCGCAAAGCTTTGGAGCGTGCGGGCTGGAAAGCAGCAGATGTCGATTTGTTCGAACTCAACGAAGCCTTCGCTGCACAAGCGTGCGCTGTGAACCAACAACTGGACATTGATCCCGCCAAGGTCAACGTCAATGGCGGTGCGATTGCCATTGGTCACCCCATTGGCGCATCAGGCTGCCGCATCTTGGTGACCTTGTTGCACGAAATGCAACGCACCAACGCTAAAAAAGGCTTGGCTGCGCTGTGTATCGGTGGCGGCATGGGCGTGTCATTGGCCTTGGAGCGTTGATTCAACGTCCCCCTTCGTTTTGTAAATTTCATTCACTAAAACTCATCAATCAGGAGACAAAAAATGAGCAAAAAAGTAGCGTACGTCACAGGTGGTATGGGTGGCATTGGAACCGCGATTTGTCAACGCCTTCACAAAGAAGGCTTTACCGTCATCGCAGGCTGTGGCCCGACCCGTGATTTCAACAAATGGTTAGATGAGCAAAAAGCCTTGGGTTACACCTTCTACGCCTCTGTTGGTAACGTGGGCGATTGGGACTCCACCGTTGAGGCTTTTACCAAAGCCAAAGCAGAGCATGGTCCGATTGACGTGTTAGTCAACAACGCCGGTATCACCAAAGACCGCATGTTTTTGAAAATGACGCGCGAAGATTGGGACGCAGTGATGAACACCAACCTCGACTCCATGTTCAACGTGACCAAGCAGGTCGTGCCAGACATGGTGGAACGTGGCTGGGGCCGCATCATCAACATCTCATCTGTGAACGGTGAAAAGGGTCAAGCCGGTCAAACCAACTACTCCGCAGCTAAGGCCGGTATGCACGGTTTCTCGATGGCTTTGGCCCAAGAGCTGGCCACAAAAGGCGTGACCGTCAACACCGTATCACCTGGCTACATCGGTACCGACATGGTCAACGCCATTCGTCCTGACGTGTTGGAAAAGATCGTCGCCACGGTGCCTGTCAAGCGTTTGGGCAAGCCAGCCGAAATTGCTTCTATCATTGCTTGGATGGCCAGTGAAGACGGCGGTTACACCACAGGTGCTGACTTTGCCGTGAACGGTGGTTTGCACATGGGTTAATGCGCGTAACGCTTTCGGCGTTTTGCAAATTTAACCAAGGCCGCAGATTCGTCTGCGGCTTTTTTATTACCCAAGGGACGTTGGTGCTAATCCGTCATTTAACTTTATTAGAGTTGTCTAACTTAATAACAAATATGGCAAATTTGCAGAAGATCTATGGGCGATTACATCAATAGAATTGACCGCTCCTATGCTGTTGATCGCGCAAAAGCGTTTGGCACCGTTTGCAACGGTGTAGTTTGCGTGTGGCACTTACAAGCTGAGGCAGCAGCAACATCTGCAACTCCTTGCAGCCCCCACAAATAGGGCACTGAAGAAGTCGGGATAATTGCCCCATGAATTTTCCCGATGCCTCGTTTTGGCGCACCTCAGTGGCACCCATGATGGATTGGACGGACCGCCATTGCCGTTATTTCCACCGCTTGCTCAGCCGCAACACTTTGCTCTACACCGAGATGGTCACCACCGGTGCGCTGCGCCATGGCGACACGCAACGGCATTTGCGTTTCAACGCCGAAGAACACCCTGTGGCTTTGCAGCTAGGCGGTAGTGATGCGGCCGATTTGGCGCACGGCGCCAAGCTGGGCGAGCAATGGGGCTACAACGAAATCAACCTCAACTGCGGCTGCCCATCTGACCGTGTGCAGCGCGGCGCATTTGGTGCGTGTCTGATGAACGAGCCGCAAACGGTGGCCGATGGCGTGAAAGCCATGCTGGATGTGGTGAGCGTGCCCGTGACCGTCAAGCACCGCATTGGCATTGACCGCATTGAGAGCTATGACTTTGTGCGCGACTTTGTGGGCGTTGTCAGCGATGCGGGCTGCAAGGTGTTTATCGTGCATGCGCGTAATGCATGGTTGGATGGCTTGAGCCCCAAAGAAAACCGCGAAATTCCACCGCTGCGCTACGAGTTGGGTTACCAACTCAAAAAAGACTTCCCTAACTTGGTGATTGCTATCAACGGCGGGATTACCACCAATGCACAAATGGCTGAACATTTGCAACATGTGGATGGTGTGATGTTGGGGCGTGAAGCCTACTACCGCCCCTGGCTCATGACGACATGGGATGCCGAGTTTTACAACGACCCTCATGACACACTGAGCCGCGAAGCGGTGGAGGAGGCGATGGTGGTCTATATGGAGCGCGCCCACGCCGAAGATGGCTGCCCTTGGTACCCCATTGCGCGTCACATGCTGGGCCTATTCCATGGCCAACGCGGCGCACGGTTGTGGCGTCAGGTGTGGAGTAACCACAAGCTTAAACCTTTGCCACCGCGTGAGGTGCTCAAAATTGCTCGCGAGGCATTGGCCCTTGGCGCTGCTGAACGCTCGAACGAGAGTCATCACAATGCCCTCTGAGCGGGTCAGTGCGCGCACACGGCGATGGGCATTGGCGATGATTTGGCTCATCCCTTTGGTGTGGACCGTGAACATCGTGGCAGCGCGTCAAGCGCCGGGGGTGGTGTCGCCTCATGTGTTGGCCTTGGGCCGCTGGGGATTGTCAGGCGCTATTTTGTCGATGCTCAGTGCGCGTGAGTTGTTGACGCAGCGTGCATATGTGTGGCAACACCGCTGGCGCTATGTGGCGTTGGGTGCTTGTGGCATGTGGATTTGCGGTGCGTGGGTGTATTTAGCGGGCGAGAGCACGGTGGGGATGAACATCTCACTCATCTATGCATCTTCTCCGGTGCTGATTGCGCTAGGGTCAGTGCTCTGGTTGGGCGAGCGCTTTTCTAAACGACAAACACTGGGTGTGATTTTGGCCATGACGGGCGTGGTGCATGTGGTGGTCAAAGGGGAGTGGGCGCATTTAACTCAGGTGCAGCTTGTGCCCGGCGATTTGTGGATTCTGGGGGCTTCTATTTCTTGGGCGGCTTATGCCTTGCTTCAAAAAAGGTGGTCCACCACGCTTAGCCCCACGGCTCAGTTGGCTTGTATTTGTTGGGGGGGTGTGGCAGTGCTGCTGCCATTTGCAGCTTGGGAGCTCAGTCAAGCCAACACACCGGCGCTTACCCCACACGCTTGGTTTTTAATGGCCATCACTGCTTTGTTGCCAGGCGTAGGTGCTTATTGGATTTATGGCTGGACACAAAAGGTTCTGGGTGCAAGCCGTGTGGCCATGACGCTTTACCTCGCGCCACTCTACACCGCTGTGGTGGCGTGGCTGGTGTTGGGCGAGCCACTATGCTGGCAGCATCTGGTTGGCGGCATCCTGATTTTGTCTGGAGTGGGTTTGGTCATGGCCGTGCAAACAGCGCATCACGCAAAAAGCGAAACAGACGTTGTTTAGCTCGCGGCCTCTAAGCCGTTGGCAAAGTGCTCGTTCATGCGCTGCAC
>CANFZT010000200.1 GCA_947451565.1 Comamonadaceae bacterium
CATAGCGCCCAACACGCTGCTGGCCAAGCTGGCGTCAAACATGCAAAAGCCCGATGGGCTGACGGTGATTGAGGCGCACGAGCTGCCGCAGCGTTTGTATGGGCTCAAGCCCAAGGCAATCAACGGCATTGGCCCGCGCATGGTGCAGCGGCTAGAGCGCTGCGGCATTCACACGATGGAACAGTTGTATGCCGCACCGCGCGAGCTGCTGCGCACGGCATGGGGCGGCGTAGCGGGGGCCGAGATGTACGACAAGCTGCGCGGCCAGTGGTATGGCCCGCGCGAGACGGTGGCCCAGTCGCTGGGCCACTCGCATGTGTTGCCGCCCGACCTGCGCAACCCCGCAGGCGCGTTTGCGGTGCTCAACCGCCTGACGCAAAAAGCGGCTATGCGCCTGCGCAAACAAAACGTGTACGCCACCAGCATGAGCGTGCATGTGCGTTGCCGACACGGCTACGGCGGCAATCGTAGGCTGATGGGCGACGACCGCGCCGCGCATGTGGGCGAAACCCAAGACACCGCGTTTTTGCTGCACACGCTTGACACCTTGTGGCACAGCGGCCTGCACTTGTTACGCCAGCCCGTGAGTGTGGGTGTGCAGCTGCATGGCCTGATTGAGGCGGGTCAACACACGGGCGATTTATTTGGGTTTGATGAAGAGGCTGCCAACGCGGTGGTGGCAGGCACTGCGCCAAGTGTTTCAGGCTCGTTATCAGCCCGCGTCGCACCTGCGAAGGACCGCCGCAAACTCATGGCCACGATCGACACGCTCAACGGCAAGCACGGCAAAAACACGGTGTACTTTGCCAGCGCACAAGCGGGGTTGGACCATGCGCCAATGCGGATTGCGTTCAATCGGATTCCTGATTTGGAGTCGGAGCGTTAAGCCGTTTAGGCGCTAACGATCCAACCCTCAAGCGGGTCACAGGTAGGCAGCCCGAAGTGCGCGTCGCCTGCCTCATGCTGAGCTTGCGCCCATGCGGCTTGCACCATGCACAGCACGGCGTCTAGGCTGTCACCTGACGCATCGTCAACCAAGGTGTCATGTTGGGCATGGGTGAGTTTGAGGCGCAGGCCCAAGCGGGTTTGGCCCATCTCCAGCATTTGCAAAAGTTGCTTGCGAGCGATCAAGCGCTCTGGGGTTTGCTTGGCTTTGTCGTCGCTTTTGTAGCTGGTGTTGCCAATCAGCTCACGCGCCAGCAGGCCAGGGTAGGCTTCTAGTCCGATACGCAATGGCGTGGACGATGCCGTGGCAGCTGGCGTGTGCAGCCGAGGCAGTGTGACGCCTGCGTCGATCAACAGCGGCACGCCCGCATGCAGCATGTAAGCCACAGGCGGGTTGACCCATTTCATGGAAGGGCTAGAGCCTGCGGGGGTGTCGGTGGCACGGTGGGCAAATTTGCCGCCGACGGGGCGGGCGTCACAAAAGGCTTTGAAGGTGCTACGTATGTCCGCGCGGCTAAGTGCCGCATAGTGCTGCATGCAGGGCAGCCAGTCGGTGGGCCACCCCAAAGTCTCAACCAATTCACGCGGCAAACCGAATGGCAAATCAAACCCACCGACCCAAGCTTGGAGCTGTTTGAGCCAATCGGCAAATGCATCGAGGGTGTCAAACCGCAATAAGATTTGCAGCTGCACACGGCCAGCGGCCGCGTGGCCGACGGCCACCACGATGGGTTTGCGTTTAGAAGGGCTGCTGCTGAAATCGCAGCCGATCAAAGTAGATACTGCCGTCATGCCAACCCGAGCATCATCACGCCACAAGCGATCAGCAATGCCCCCATCACGCGAAGCCAGCGATCGCCCTCACCCAACAAGTGACCTCCGATCAGCGCCGCAAAAAGCATCGATACCTCACGCGCAGGTGCAATCAACGACAAGGGGGCTGTTTGCATGGCATACAAAACCAACACATAAGAAACCGGTGTGACGGTGCCGACTATGAGCGCGTATTTCCATTGTTCGCGCCACAACACCCAAGCTGTTGGGCGATCGCGCAGTAACACGGGCATCAAAAGCACGCCTCGTATCACGTTCTCAACATAGTGCATCAGGATAGGGGCCATCAGCAACACTTTCACCGCATAGCCATCGACCACGGTGTAGCTGGCAATCAGTACCCCTGTCAAAAGCCCATAGCGCAAGCCAGCACTGCGAAGACGCTGAGCCGTCAGTTGGGCTTGCGTCATGCGCTCGATACGTCGCCAATCGGCCATCAGCTGAGGACCGCCCGCGATCAAAAACACACCGCCCACAACACCCGCAATTCCCAAGCCGCCAATGACGGACAACGATTCACCCAGCCACAACAAAGCAACCAACGATGACAGCAATGGCCCCGTGCCACGCGCCAAGGGATACACCACGGTCAAATCAGCAGCGCGATAACCACGTAACAAAACCACGAAATAGAGGATGCGCAACAGTGCGCTGCCCAGGACAAAGCCCCACTCCCCAATGCCCCACTGCGGCACGACATCCCATCCAAGCCAAAGCCCTACAGGCGCCCAAACGACGATGCCGATTCCTGCGGCAAAGCAAGCAAAACGAACATCACCACCCGCTTTTTTGGCAACGATGTTCCACAGAGCATGCAACAGCCCTGCAAGCAAAACGATGGAGAGAGCGTTGGCGCTCAAGCGCTAAACAACAACGAGTCAGGCGCGACCGATGATGGAGGCCGTGGCCATCAACTCTTCCAGCAAGGCGAACGACACGTTGCCGGACACACCGTAGGGGTCCAGCTCTGGCGTTTCGGAGTACTTCAACACGATGGAAGGGTTGAGTTTGTCCAAGCGCACTTGTCCCATGGTCCAGCCACCAAAACGGCGTTCGGTGATTTCTTCATAGGCCAGCACCACCACGTCTTTGTGGCGAGGGTCTTTGACGATGTGGGTGTAGAGCGCATTGACTTGGTTGCGCCCGCCTTCGATGGCTTGCAGGTAAATACCGCCGCCGTAGCACAACACACCGGTGATGCCGTTGCTCAGGTTGTGTTCACGGGAGCTGGCCAAGATGGACTCGGTTTGCTCGGGGGTTTCGGGGTGAACGGAACGGCTCACATACAACAGACGAACGAGCATGGCATCAACCTTTAGGAATCAGAGACAAAAATTCACGGCGCAAGTTGGGGTCTTTCAAGAAGGCACCGCGCATGACGGAGTTGATCATCTTGCTGTCCATGTCTTTGACGCCGCGCCAAGACATGCAGAAGTGGCTCGCCTCCATGACGATGGCCAAGCCATCGGGCTGTGTTTTTTCTTGAATGAGGTCGGCCAGTTGAACCACGGCCTCTTCTTGAATTTGAGGGCGCCCCATGACCCATTCGGCCAAGCGTGCGTATTTGGACAAGCCAATGACGTTGGTGCGTTCGTTGGGCAACACGCCAATCCAAATCTTGCCAATCACGGGGCAAAAGTGGTGGCTACACGCGCTGCGCACGGTGATGGGGCCGACGATCATCAGCTCATTCA
>CANFZT010000201.1 GCA_947451565.1 Comamonadaceae bacterium
CACATCGCACCGATGCCAGCGATGTCTTGGATCACGCCGATTTCGTTATTCACGAACATCACGCTGATCAAAATGGTGTCAGGGCGGATCGCCGCTTTGAGCGCATCCATGCTGAGCATGCCGTCTTCTTGCACGTCGAGGTACGTCACTTCAAAGCCTTGACGCTCCAACTCACGCATGGTGTCGAGTACAGCTTTGTGCTCGGTCTTCACAGTGATGAGGTGCTTACCTTTGGACTTGTAGAAATGTGCCGCGCCTTTGATGGCGAGGTTGTTGGACTCGGTCGCGCCTGAAGTCCACACGATTTCGCGTGGGTCAGCACCGATGAGTGCGGCCACGTCTTCACGGGCTTTTTCAACGGCGGCTTCGGCTTCCCAGCCCCACGCATGACTGCGGGAAGCAGGATTACCAAAGTGCTCACGCAACCATGGAATCATGGCGTCTACCACGCGTGGGTCGCACGGATTGGTCGCGCCGTAGTCGAGATAAATGGGGAAATGGGGTGTCATGTCCATGATGGGTCAATCAAAAAATTTAAAAGGCGTGAAAGTCTTGCGGCTTAGGGCTTGGCAAATGCGTTGCCTAAAGCAAACACCGAGTTGGGTGCATTGACGCGAATGGGTTTGACCACGGGCATTGGCTGAATCGCACGCTTCAAGGTGGGTTTGTTTTCAATTTCAACGCCTTTGGCGATTTGCTCGTCCACCAGTTTTTGCAGGGTCACGGAGTCTAAAAATTCCACCATGCGCTGGTTGAGTGAGGCCCACAGCTCGTGCGTCATGCAACGACCCGTTTCGCCCAAGCAGTTTTCTTTACCACCGCAGTGGGTGGCATCGATGGGCTCATCCACCGACACAATGATGTCAGCCACCGTGATGTCAGAGGCTTTGCGGCCCAGCGAATAGCCGCCGCCAGGACCACGGGTGGACTCCACCAAGTCGTGACGACGCAACTTACCAAACAACTGTTCAAGGTAAGACAAGGAAATTTGTTGGCGTTGGCTGATAGCCGCCAAGGTGACGGGGCCGCTGTTTTGGCGCAAGGCCAAATCAATCATGGCGGTGACCGCAAAACGACCTTTGGTGGTGAGACGCATGGCAAGCTCCTATCTGTGGTTGGGCTTTGTCGACTAATTAGGTCAAGTATAGCTCAATCCCCACGAATTTGCTCGGGTACTCGGTCAATAACCCTATTTGTCGATGACAAGGCCCAAGAGCTGCCGTTAGGCTTTTTGCGCCAGCACCGCTACGTTGTCGTGCCCTGCCCCGCCAAAGGCTTGCTCGCGCAAGGTAGCCAGCTGGTCACGCACGCGGGCGGCGTTTTCGAACTCGAGGTTGCGGGCATGTTCCATCATTAGCTTCTCTAAGCGTTTGATTTCTTTGGCCACATCACGCTCACTCATGTCTTCGAAGGCGGCGCGTTGAATCTCGCGCTCTTGCGCTTCTTTACCCGCCTTCTCGCTGAAGACGCCATCGATCAAATCGCGGATGCCCTTGACCACACCGCGTGGCGTGATGCCCATCTCGAGGTTGTGCGCGATTTGCTTGGTGCGACGACGCTCGGTTTCGCCAATCGCTTTTTTCATCGACTCGGTCATGCGATCGGCATACAAAATGGCTTTGCCACTCAGGTTACGGGCCGCACGGCCAATGGTTTGAATCAAGCTGCGTTCTGAGCGCAAGAAGCCTTCTTTGTCAGCATCCAAAATAGCCACCAACGACACCTCGGGCAAGTCAATGCCTTCGCGCAACAAGTTGATGCCCACCAGCACATCGAAGGTGCCTAAGCGCAAATCACGCAAGATTTCGACACGCTCCACCGTGTCCACATCGCTGTGGATGTAGCGCACTTTCACGCCGTTGTCGGTGAGGTAATCGGTCAACTGCTCGGCCATGCGCTTGGTGAGTGTGGTGATGAGCACACGCTCGTTGAGCTCCACACGGATGCGAATTTCTTGCAGCACATCGTCCACTTGGTGAGTGGCGGGGCGCACCTCCACCATTGGGTCGACCAAGCCAGTGGGACGGACCAATTGCTCCACCACTTTGCTGGCGTGGGTCTTTTCGTAGTCCGCGGGCGTGGCCGAAACAAACACGACTTGGCGCATGCGTTTTTCAAACTCTTCCAATTTGAGTGGGCGGTTGTCGAGTGCACTGGGCAAGCGAAAACCGTATTCCACCAAGGTGGTTTTACGCGCACGGTCGCCGTTGTACATGCCGCCGAGTTGGCCAATCATGACGTGACTTTCGTCCAAAAACATCACCGAATCTTTGGGCATGTAATCGGTCAAGGTGCTGGGCGGCGCGCCTGGGGGCGCACCCGACAAATGGCGGGTGTAGTTCTCAATGCCTTTGCAGTGGCCCACTTCGCTGAGCATCTCCAGGTCAAAGCGTGTGCGTTGCTCTAAGCGCTGGGCTTCGACCAGTTTGTTCATGCCCACCAGTTCTTTCAAACGATCGGCCAACTCCACCTTGATGGTTTCCACCGCTGCCAACACGCGATCACGCGGCGTGACGTAGTGGCTGGATGGGTAAATGGTGAAGCGCGGAATCTTTTGGCGAATGCGGCCCGTGAGTGGGTCAAACAGTTGCAGGCTATCAATTTCGTCATCGAACAACTCGATGCGAATGGCCAACTCGGAGTGTTCTGCAGGGAACACATCAATCGTGTCACCGCGCACACGGAATTTGCCGCGTGAAAAATCTTGGTCGTTGCGCTCGTACTGCATGCGCACCAGCTGGGCGATGGCATCGCGCTGGCCCACTTTGTCGCCAGCACGCAGCGTCATGATCATCTGGTGGTAACTCTCGGGCTCACCGATACCGTAGATGGCCGACACCGTGGCCACCACGATCACATCGCGACGCTCCAAGATGCTCTTTGTACAGCTCAAGCGCATTTGCTCGATGTGCTCGTTGATGGCGCTGTCTTTCTCGATAAACAAATCACGCTGCGGCACATAGGCCTCGGGCTGGTAGTAGTCGTAGTAACTGACGAAATACTCCACCGCGTTGTTGGGGAAAAACTCACGAAACTCGCTGTAGAGCTGCGCGGCCAGGGTTTTGTTGGGCGCAAAAATAATGGCGGGCCGTCCCAACTGGGCGATCACGTTGGCCATGGTGAAGGTTTTGCCCGAGCCCGTCACACCCAGCAAGGTTTGGAACACCTCGCCGTCGTTCACGCCTTCGACCAACTGGGCAATGGCCGTGGGCTGATCGCCCGCAGGCGGGTACGGCTGAAACAGCTCAAACGGCGAACCGGGGTAGCTGACCATCGTGCCTTTTGGCACGTCCGTGGCTGCGCCGGCCTCGGGGGCAGGCGTTACGTCAGGAAGTGTTTCTGCGATTTCAGACATGGTGGTCAAAACTGTATGACTTGAAAAAAATGTGGGACTTAAAAAACACTGCGGGTTGACCCTTAAAATTCAGGCCGAACGTGCAAGCCTACCGCAGAC
>CANFZT010000202.1 GCA_947451565.1 Comamonadaceae bacterium
GCCACGTAATCGGCGTGGGTGTTGAGGCTGCTCATGGCGGTGCGAATTTTTAACTCTTCTTGCTTGGCGGCAACGGCTTGCTCTTTGGTGATGAAGCCGTTTTCTTCCATGCGCTCAATGATGTAGAGCTGACGTGCGCGTGCGCGCTTGGGGTTGGCAATTGGGTTGTAGGCCGACGGCGCTTTGGGCAGGCCTGCCAACATGGCCGCTTCGGCAATGCTGATGTTCTTCAGCGGCTTGCCAAAGTAGGCCTCAGACGCAGCGGCAAAGCCGTAAGCGCGGTTGCCCAAATAAATTTGGTTCAGATAGATTTCAAAAATTTGGTCTTTGCTGAGCATGTGCTCAAGCTTGCTGGTCAGCAAGATTTCGTAAATCTTGCGGGTGAAGGTTTTTTCAGATGACAGGTAGACATTGCGTGCCACCTGCATGGTGATGGTCGAAGCTCCTTGGCTCTTGGCACGGCCTAAGTTGGCCAAGCTGGCACGCAACAAGCCGATGTAGTCCACCCCACCGTGTTGGTAAAAGCGTGCGTCTTCAATGGCCAGCACCGCGTCTTTCATCACTTTGGGAATGTCTTTGAACGGAGTCAGGTTACGGCGCTCTTCGCCGAACTCGCCAATTTGTGTGCCTTCGACCGAATACACCCGCATGGATAGCTTGGGGCGGTAGTCGGCGAGGTCGGAAATGTCAGGCAGTTGTGGGTAGGCCATGGCCAGCGCCACGGCGACTAGCAAGCCCAAAACGAGCATGCCCGTGGCTGCAATTCCTAGGGTCCACAGCAAAAGCCGACCCGCCATGGAACGTGGGGCTGTCGAGGCAGCAGCGTGTTCTTTCGAACCTTCGGGGGTGGGGGTTGTCGCCATAAGTGGTGAAGATTATAAAAACCGCGCTGCTATTACAAAAGTCCCGAGTCAAACACCTCCGCGATCGCTTGTCAACGCGTTGAAATCCAAGGCATTCCCTCCCCCTGAAAAGGACGCACTTCATGCGCTGGCCCTTCTGGTTGCCCCGTTCACGCCCGCGTCGCCTCTGTGTGGTCGGCTTAGATGTGGGCCCTGAGGTCTTCCGCTTGGCGGTGCTGGTCGGCACGCCAACACGACCCGAAAGTGTTTGTTGTGCCGAGTCGCTGAGCCTGCCGGAAGGTTTGGTAGCTCATGGCGAGGTGTTGCAGCCTCTTGCGCTGGGTCAATGGCTGCATGCCTATTTGCAGGCGAAAGGTTATCAGCCACAGGCGATGTGCATCGGTTTGAACGATGCTTGGGTTTCGCATCACACCGTGTCGTTGGCGGCGGGATTGTCTAAGGACGATGTGGTGTTTCAGTTGCAGGCTGAGGTTCAATCGGCTTTGTCCGATGTGGCGGCAGAGGTGTGCGTGGATTACGACGTGATCCCTGAGCCTGCCCAAGCTGGCGAGTTGCTTTATCACGTCCAAGCCTTATCCCGTGCGCGTATGGAGACTGTGCTGCGCGTGGCTGAGTCTGCGGGTTGGCTTGCGCTGGTGGTGGCACCGCGCCGTGCGGCGCTGGCATCCCCATACGATGAGGCGTTTGGGCTGGCCTTGGGGGCTTGGCGTGAAACCGCGGTGAACTTCTTGCCACATCGGTCATTCATGCAGGCGTTGTTGCCTTATGTTTGGTGGTTGCGTGTGGGGGTGTCTGTCATCGTCGCTACCAGCTTGACGACGGGTTCAGCGGGGGTCTTTTTCTCTGTGCCCGAAACCAAACCGCAGCACACGGACCAGTGGGTGAGTGCTGCCCGTGCGCACGAAGCTGCACAGCAGGCCCACACCCAAGCGAAAGCCGCACAGCAACGCGGGGCAGAACAGTCGCATTGGCTGAAAGCCCACCAAGCCTTGCCGTCGCAGAGCTTGCAATGGAGCCGTGTCCTCGGTCAGGCGTCACAGGGTGTGCGGGTGGTTCGGTTGACACAGCAAGCAGCGCACTGGACAGTTCACGGCGAAGCTTTGTCCCCTAGTCATGCACAACAACTGGTGGCGCAGCTCAAAGCCCTCGACATTTGGGCGCAAGCCCCCGAGCTGCTGCAATTGCATGCCATGCCCGCTGCGTCCTCCGCAGGCTTGCCGGTCTGGCAATTCCGAATCGAAGCCAATTTGAAAGCGGGCGCGTGATGAATGGGCTTTATATGGCCTTGCGCACGCTGAACTGGCGACAGCCGTGGGCTTGGCCGCGTGCCTTGCAGTCTGTTTTCTTCCTGGGGGGTGGCCTCGTGAGCGTGTTGCTGTTGAGCCCTTGGTGGATGCCGCGTTGGCAGGCTTGGCATGACGCGAAGCAGGCGCAAGACAAGTTGCATCTTCAACAAGAAGCTGCACAAGCGCTGCGCGTTGAGACCGCGGCGTTGTTGCAAACCCAAATCAAGATTGATTTTGTGGATGCCGGGGTGCTGACCCAGCTGGCGCACCAACATGGTTTGCAGGTGTTGCAATTCGGGTTGGACAAACCCGTGCACACACCGGCCCTGAACGCTTTGCATATGCAGCAACTGCCTGTGCACCTCCGACTGCAAGGGGCATGGACCGACTGGGTGGCATGGCTGGCAGAGTGGCCAACCTCTGCGCCTGGTGTCAGCGTATCGTCGTTAGAGCTCAGCGCCGACCCGCGAGGTGGCATTTCAGCGCAGTTGGTGGCTTTGATGCCGCAGTCCACGCTCACGCCTTCCTCCTTGACGCTGAAGAGTG
The DNA here is from genome assembly GCA_947451565.1 of Comamonadaceae bacterium. Classification (GTDB taxonomy): domain Bacteria; phylum Pseudomonadota; class Gammaproteobacteria; order Burkholderiales; family Burkholderiaceae_C; genus Limnohabitans. Next base: position 2,696 of record CANFZT010000202.1, read on the forward strand.
GCAATTCGGAAAAGGCTTTGCCTACAGATCCTTTCAGTACGCAAAGTTGGACGGCTAGTCAGCGGGCCTATGCCGAACAACATCCCAGTTATGCACAACGGGTGGTTCCTGAGCTGATGAGGCCGCGTGATCCCTTGGAGTCCTACCCCCTTGAGCGCTTGCAATATGTGGGACAAATCGCATCGGGGGCAGAGATAGAGGCCTTGGTTCAAGTCTTGCCACACCTCGCGGCAAAGAAAGAGGTACCCATGGCAAGCGTGCACCGTGTGCGTGTGGGCGCTTATTTGGGCCAAGACTTTGGCCGCGTACAAAGCGTTGCTTCTGAGCGATTGGTGTTGCAAGAGCTAGTTTTGACACCGACAGGTGAATGGCAGCCACGCGAAGTGAACTTGCCTTTGAAGGAGTCTGTGCCATGAATTGCTTGCTGTCTCATCAGGCGTTTTTTAGCGGGGTTGTTTTGTGCTGTGCATGCGCCTTGCCCTTGCACAGCGAAGAGGTCAATCCCACGTACACAGGCGCTCCCATGTCGATGAACTTTCAAAACATTGAGGTGCGCATCGCCTTGCAAGTTTTGGCAGATTTCACGGGCTTGAACATCATCACGTCTGACAGCGTGACGGGGTCTCTCACCCTCAAGCTGCATAAAGTGCCGTGGGACCAAGTGCTAGACATCATGGCCCAAGCCAAAGGCTTGAGCGTGCGCA
>CANFZT010000203.1 GCA_947451565.1 Comamonadaceae bacterium
AAGCCGGTGATGGAGGGCAAGGGTTGCTTGTTCAAAAAGTTCTCGGGCATTGACGTGTTTGACATCGAACTCGACGAACACGACGCCGACAAACTGGTGGACATCATCGCCGCCATGGAACCCACCTTTGGTGGCATCAACCTCGAAGACATCAAAGCCCCCGAGTGCTTCTACATCGAGAAAAAGCTGCGTGAGCGCATGAGCATCCCCGTCTTCCATGACGACCAACACGGCACCGCCATCATCTCTGCGGCCGCCATGTTGAATGGCTTGGAGTTGGCTGGCAAAGACATTGCCAACATCAAGGTGGCGGTGTCTGGCGCAGGTGCGGCGGCTTTGGCTTGCTTGGATGTGTTTGTGGGCTTGGGCGTGAAGGCCGAGCACATTTATGTGTGCGACTCCAAAGGTGTGATCTATGAAGGCCGCCCCGGTGGTTACGACGAGTCCAAAGCCCGCTTCGCACAAAAGACCGAGCTGCGTACTTTGGCTGATGCGGTCAATGGTGCAGACGTGTTCTTGGGTTGTTCAGCCCCCGGCGTGTTGACGCAAGACATGGTCAAGACCATGGCAGCCAAGCCGCTCATCTTGGCCTTGGCCAACCCCGAGCCAGAAATTCGCCCCGAATTGGCCAAGGCTGTGCGTCCTGATTGCATCATCGCTACAGGCCGCTCTGACTACCCTAACCAAGTGAATAACGTGTTGTGCTTTCCGTACATCTTCCGTGGCGCTTTGGATTGTGGTGCGACCAAAATCACCGAGGCGATGAAGATTGCTTGTGTGCGCGAAATTGCTGACTTGGCTAAGCTAGAAGTGACTGCCGAGGTGCAAGCCGCTTACCCCGGTTTGGATTTGTCCTTTGGTGTGGACAACATCATTCCTAAGCCTTTCGACACACGTCTCATCCAGCGCATTGCGCCTGCGGTGGCGCGTGCGGCTGAAGCCTCGGGTGTGGCCAAGCGCCCCATCAAAGACTTTGACGCCTACGCCAAAACCTTGACCGCTTGGGTCAAGTAACGCCTTGAGTCGCCTCAAGTTCACCCGCGACAAAATCTACAAAACGGTAGCGCGCCAGTTGCATGGCGTGGTGCCGTGTTGGGTGTGCGGCGAGCATGTGGCGCACGCTGACGCCACGTTAGAGCACATCCAGCCGCTGAGTGAGGGCGGCAACAGCCACCAAGACAATTTGGCGATCAGCCATGACCGCTGTAACAACTTGCGACACGCGAAAACGAAACACTGATGCCGCATCAAAAAAAGCACAACGCGTTGATCGGCATCTGTTTATTGCTTTTTGCCGTCATGTGCTTTGCCACGTTAGACACCACGAGCAAGCGGGTGACCACGGAAATTCCGCTCATGATGGCCGTGTGGGCACGTTACTTTTTTCAGGCCTTGCTCACCACGGCCGTGGTGTTGCCAATCAAAGGCCTTGACGTCGTCAAAACCAACAACCCACGTCAGCAAATCACGCGGGGCCTGTTGCTGGTGTCCGTCACAGGCTTGGCTTTTGCGAGTTTGCAGCTCATGCCCGTGGGTGAGTTCACGGCTATTGTGATGACGGTGCCTTTGCTCGTCACGCTGTTGGCGACGCGCATGTTGGGTGAACATGTCTCTACGCAGCGTGTGGTTTTGGTGTGTGGTGGGTTCATCGGCACCCTCATCATTGTGCGGCCAGGTACACAAGTCTTTGGTTGGCCATTGCTCATCCCGCTTGCCCTGGTGGTCGTGAATGCGGCCTTCCAACTGCTCACCAGCAAGATGGCGCGTACGGAAGACGCTATGACCACACAGTTCTACACCACATGGATTGGAACCGCGCTTGCCTCCGTGCCACTCTTTTGGTTTTGGATGCCAGTGACCGACACGCAGCTCTTGCTAGAGTTGGTGTTGATGGGCGTGTCCGGTTGCATCGGACATTTTTTACTCATCTTGGCGTTTGAACGCTCGCCCGCTGGCACGCTGATGCCCTATATGTACGCGCAAATTGGATTTGCCATGTTGGGCGATTGGTTGATCTTTCAGCATGTGCCAGACCATGGGTCGCTGCTTGGCATTGGCCTGATTACCTTGAGCGGTCTGGCCGGTGGTCTTTTAACTTTGTACGAGCTTCGTCAAAAAACGCAGGGTTGAGGCTGTTAGCTTTAACGCGTGGCGGAAGTCTGAACCGTGCGTTCGAGTTTTTGCACGTCAAAGTTTTGTGCTTTGAGGCGCTCTAGCAGTGCGCCATAGGCCATGGCATCGACTTGCGGCGTGCGCGACAGCACCCACAGGTATTCGCGTTTAGCGTCACTCACCGCGGCCAGTCGGTAGTCGGCGTCGAGGTCAATCACCCAATAGTCGCCCCACACCATCGGTAGCCAGCTGAGCCATGCGGGGGCAAAGCGGACTTGCAGTTTGGGCGAGGTCGCCGGGCCAACTTGTTTGGCCAAGCCCAAAGCGTCGATCGTGCGGCCATCGACAGAGACGCAGCTGTTGAGCACTTGCACTGAGCCATCGGTCTGCGCCAAATACTGCGCGCGCGTGTTGGCCACGCATTGGCGTTGAAAGCGATTGGGGAACTTGGCGATTTCGTACCAAGTGCCCATGTAGCGCGGCACATCCAGGACGTCGATGGTATGCACGGGTGACAAGGTGACCACAGGTGAGGTGGCAGTTTGTGCTGCCGTCGGCAGCGTTGCAAAAACCAATGATGCAGCAAGCCAAATCTGTTGGAGCGTCATGGCGATTCCTTGGTCAGAGGTTTTAAAAAATCAATTGCATCTGCACGTTGTGCAGCACGATTTCAGCGATTTGAATCAACAGCATCAGTGCGATGGGTGACAAATCCACCCCACCCATCTGCGGCAACACACGGCGAAGAGGGCGCAACAGGGGCTCGACCAATTGCGCTAAAAAATAACGCACATCCGATGCCGCGCTGAACCAAGACAGCAGCGCGTAGCCAATCACCATCCACATCAAGCTCGACAAAATCACGCTGACCAGCTCAAAGCCCGCATTCGCCAGCAAAGCCAGCCAATGCGCGGTCGCTCCTGCCATGATCCAAAGCAACGAGTGCTTGGCCAGCAACACGGCATAGGCGGCGACCAGGCTGGCCGTGTCTAAGCGGCCTATCCCGGGCACAAAGCGGCGCACGGGCAGCACAATCCAATTGGTGATGCTGAACACAAAGGGTGCCAATGGGTTGCCCCCGCTTGACGACAAATTGATGCGCTGCAAATGCATGTACATGCGCAGCAAACAGGTGCCCGCCACCAAGCCGACGGCAAAGTGCAGGATCAAAGAGAAAATTTGTATCAACATGGCTGGAGTTTAGGCGGGCTCAGGCAAAATTTACGCATTCACTCTAGATTGTTCCGTATGAAGCCAATCCCTCCCTTA
>CANFZT010000204.1 GCA_947451565.1 Comamonadaceae bacterium
CTGCTGTGGCCGTGTCGGCGGTGTTTTTGCCCGAGAACGTGAGCGTGGTGTCCACCAACGGTCAATTGGCGGAAAGCAAGTTTGTTTACAAAGCCTCGCCTGAGTTTTACCGCCGCAGCAATGGCAACGACCCCATCGCTCGTCTTCACCAAGCCACCAAAGGCATTTACCGCACCGTGCCTTTGGTCGTGCTGGTCAACGAAGGCTCGGCATCGGCCAGCGAAATCGTGGCTGGCGCCTTGCAAGACCACAAACGTGCCACCATCATGGGCAGCCAAACCTTTGGCAAGGGCTCGGTGCAAACCGTGCGCCAACTCGGTCCTGATACCGCTTTGAAAATCACCACCGCGCGTTACTACACGCCCAGTGGCCGCAGCATTCAAGCCAAAGGCATCGTGCCCGATGTGTTGCTGGACGACACTGCCGAAGGCAGCCCTTACGCCATTCTGCGTATGCGTGAAGCTGATTTGGACAAGCACTTAGAAAGCGGCCAAGGCAAAGACGCAAAAGACGCGGCGAAAGAAAAAGAAAAAGAGAAGGCCCGCGAAGAAGCCATGAAGCGTTTGGAAGAAGAGTCCAAAAAACCCAACAGCGAGCGCCGCCCGCCTGAGTTTGGCAGCGACAAAGACTTCCAACTTGAGCAAGCGATCAAACGCCTAAAAGGCCAAACCGTGTTAGCCAGCAAGACGCAAACGGAGCGTCCTGTAGAGAAAAAAGACAAGTAATTCACTTGTGACCCTGCGGTGAACGACGACCAACTGCTGCGCTACTCGCGCCACATCCTGCTTGACGAGGTGGGCATCGAAGGCCAGCAGCGCCTGGTCGACAGCCATGTGCTGGTGGTCGGTGCCGGCGGTCTAGGCTCTCCTGTCGCCTTGTACCTCGCGGCTAGCGGCGTAGGCCACATCACGATTGCCGACCACGATGTGGTCGACCTCACCAATTTGCAACGCCAAATCGCGCACAGCACCGCGCGTATTGGTCAGCCCAAAGTCGATTCGGCCTCCCAAGCCATGCTTGCCCTCAACCCCGAAGTGCGAGTGACTGCGCTGGCCCACAAGCTAGATGCCATCCAGCTAAACGCCCTCGTGCCTACCGTGCAAGTGGTGGTGGACTGCTGCGACAACTTTGAAACCCGCCAGGCCGTGAATGCCGCATGCGTGAAACACAAGGTGCCACTCGTCTCGGGCGCAGCCATTCGCATGGATGGTCAGTTGGCGGTGTACGACGCACGCGATGACGCGTCGCCCTGCTACGCGTGCATCTTCCCGCCCACCGAAGCCCCCGAAGAAGTGCGCTGCGCAACCATGGGCGTGCTCGCGCCCTTGGTGGGCGTCATCGGCACGATGCAAGCCATGGAAACCGTCAAGCTCATCACGGGCATGGGTTCACGCCTGACGGGCCGCCTGCAAATGTTGGATGGTCGTGACATGGCTTGGAGCGACGTGCGTTTACAGCGCCACGCTAACTGCCAGGTGTGTGGCACGAACCAAACCGCTTTCTAAACCACCTTGGCTGTAATGCTCGGGCATCGGCAAACAAACCTAGCCGATGGGTTTGTGCCAAGGCCTGCTGTGCGTCATACACCCCCGCGTGGTGTTGAAAACTGTACGACCACGCATAACCCTGCCCCACCATCCACGCCCCCACGTCATGTCCTTGCCGTGAGAGCTTTGCGAGCAAGCGACCATAGTTGTCACGCGCGTGCCCTTGCACATCCACCACTTGGCCTTGGAGCACGGCATACAAAGCGGCGCGCGCTTGCGGTCCCCAAGGCTGGCAGATCTCTGGGGCGTCTATGCCCTCTAACCGGACTTTGAAGGCCTCACCACCTTGCAACGGCTGTACCCACACCGTGTCACCATCGCTCACATGTGTGACCACGCCGAGCCATGCGTGAGCTGATGTCATGGTGCACAAACTCGCCAACAGTGCGAGGCATCCAAAAGCCACACGCACAAGGGCCACGCCAGGCTGAGCCTTCGCTTGCTTGTGCTTACGCCCCAAAAAAACCATGACGTCCCTCAACGCAAAGCCACATTGTGCAAACCACCTCACCGCGTGTGGTTAGCCAGCCGTTACGATTAGCGCATGCGCTTTGCAAAACATGGGTTACCCTTTTTAAACTGGCCTAGGCCGTCCGCACAACTGCTCAAAAGCGAAGCCTTCGCAGGCGTGAGTGTGGGCCTGATGGTCATTCCGCAAGGCGTGGCCTATGCGACCTTGGCGGGTATGCCACTGATTACGGGCATTTATGCGTCGCTGCTGCCGGCGTTGGTGGCCGTGTTGTTTAGCGCATCGCAGCGTTTGTCTGTCGGGCCGACGGCATTGACATCGATTTTGATTGCTGCATCACTCAACGGCATGGCCACGCCCGGCAGTGCCGAGTGGGTCAACCTCACAGTGTGGCTGTCACTCATGACGGGCTTGCTGCAAGTGGTGTTGGGCTTTGCACGTTTTGGCTGGCTGCTGAACTTGGTCAGCTCGCCGGTGTTGATGGCGTTCACACAGGGCGCAGGTGTCCTCATCATCTCGTCGCAGTTGCCTGCGTTGTTGGGTTTGACAAAGGGCTGGTCCACCTTGCTAACGGGTCACGGCATGGACTGGCCCAGTTTGGTATTTGGCGTGGTCACACTGGGATTGCTGCTGTTGGCGCGACGCTGGCGCCCCACCTTCCCCACCGTGTTGGTAGTGGTGCTGGGTACAGCAGGCCTCAGCGGGGCACTGGGACTAGAAGCCTCGGGCACGCCCGTGGTGGGCGCATTGCCGGACGGTTTGCCTGCATTGTTTGTGCCCAGCGTGATTGAGTGGGACATGTTCAAGCAATTGGTGCTGCCCACCTTGATCATCACGCTGGTGAGCTTTTTAGAAACTGCCTCCAGCGCCAAGGTAGACAACGACCGCAGTGGCAAACGCTGGGACCAAGACCAAGACCTGATTGGCCAAGGTCTTGCCAAGATAGCCTCCGGCTTGTGCGGTGCGTTTCCCACCAGCTCGTCGTTCGGCCGCTCAGCGCTCAACCTGTATGCGGGCGCGCAGTCGGCTTGGGCCACTATTTTTTCGGTAGCGGTGATTTTGGTCATCCTCTTGTTCTTCACCGCGGTGTTGCAGCCTGTGCCGCAGTCGGTGTTGGCAGCCATTGTGGTGGTGGCGGTGATAGGGCTCATCAAGCCACGCGCGTTTGTGCGGCTTTACAACATCAACCGCGTCGAGGCCGCGACAGCGGTGGTGACGTTTGTCATTACCTTGCTCTCAGCCCCGCGTTTGTATTGGGGCGTGCTGGCCGGTGTGGTGATGGGCCTGAGCCACTTTTTGCACACGCGCTTGCA
>CANFZT010000205.1 GCA_947451565.1 Comamonadaceae bacterium
AGCAAGTAGCCACGACGATCGCTGCAGTGATGATTTTTTTCATTGAGGAATTCCTTATCAAGCAAAAATTTGCCGATGAATTCTCACCAAAAATAATTATAAATAATTAACTTTTTATTAAAATAAAACTTACTAGCTATTTCAAAATTTATACAACCACGGCACATCCATCAAACGAGCACCCATCAGGCGCAGGCCCATGTCGCGGCCCATGCGCATAGGCCCAGTGGCATGAAAAATTTGGCCATTGCGCACTGCCCTCGCCTGCACCCGCGCATTGCGTGACCAGCGGGCTTGCGCGAACTGCTGCAAACGCTGAGGCACATCTTCTGCCGTGGCATCGCGCAACTGCAAAGCCAGCTCAAACGCATCCTCAATGGCCATGCCCGCCCCCTGTGCCAGGTAGGGCAACATGGGATGCGCGGCATCGCCCACCAAAGCCACCCGGTCCTGCACATGCTCGTGTGCGCCCTGCATCGCGGGTCGGCCGCACAAGGGCCACAAACGCCAGTCGCTGCAGGCTGACATCAAATCGGTCAACGGGGCACAAGCGCCTCGCAACGCATGGTGAAGCTCGGCCAAGGTTTGTGTCTCAGACTTCTTCGCATTCCAAGTTTGCAAAGCCAGCAGGTTGTTGGCATCGTCATCCAAAAGACGACCTTCGGCCAAGCACACCACATTCAGGTACTCGCCGCCGCGCACGGGGTAGCTCACCACATGGGCCTGCGCGCCCATCCAAACCGACACATCTTGACTGCGCAAATGCATGGGCAAGTCAGCTTGTGCCACCAATGTGCGATAAGCGATGTGGCCCGTAAAAGCAGGTAAGCCATCGCCCAACAACTGTTGACGCAATCGGCTCCACACGCCATCTGCAGCCAAACTTGCAGGCGCCGTGTGTTGCCGCAACTGGCCGTGTTGCATCACGTCAAACGTAACGGTATCTGAGGTTTGAAAGACACGATGCACCACCGCATCGCTGTGCACTTGTACGCCTTCGCCTGCCGCTGCTTGCAAAAGCAAGCCATGCAAATCAGCCCGATGGAGGGTGACATAAGGTGCGCCGTAGTTAGCCACAGCATCCGTCAATGGCAAAGTAGCCAGCACCTCACCTGTCGCCAGACTGCGGGCATGCAAGCCTGCAGGAAAAGTCGCCACTTGCTTGAGTGCGTCACCCAAACCCCAGGCTTGCAAGATGCGTGTCACATTCGGTCCTAGCTGCACGCCAGCCCCCACCTCTGAGAACTCAGCCGCTTGCTCAAACACCGTGGTTTGCCAGCCTGCGCGCGCCACGGCAAACCCAGCAGCCATGCCCGCAATACCACCGCCCGCAATCAACATATTTCGATTCATGTACGTGATTGTGCTATGTCTGTAAGCCTCTAAAAGCACGCAGTCCCGCCTATGATTTGCGGTATCTCAAAAACACCGGAGACCTCCACATGCAACGCCGTCAACTGCTGCAAGCTGCGAGCTTGAGTCTTGTGTCCACCGCCGCACTGGCCCAAGACAAATTCCCCAACCCTAGCAAAACCATCATGTGGATTTGCCCCTACGCAGCGGGCGGCAACGCCGACAGCCGCTCGCGCCAAGTGGCCAAGGCCATGGGCACGATTCTGGGTCAGCCCATCATCATCGACAACAAGGCCGGTGCTGGCGGCAACATTGGCACCGAAGCCATTGCGCGCGGCAAACCCGATGGCTACACCCTCGGCATGGGCAACTTCGCGCCCTTGGCTGTGAATCAAGCTTTGTTTAAAAAACTCAACTTCGACCCACTCCACGATCTCACCCCCATTTGCCTGATTGAGCGCGGCCCTCTCATCTTGATGGTGCGCAACGACTCGCCCTACAAAACCGTCAAAGACCTCGTGGCGGCTGCCAAAGCCGCTCCTGGCAAACTCAGCTACGGCTCTGGTGGCATTGGAGGCTCACACCATTTGAGTGGAGCATTGTTTGAGCACTCTGCTGGCATCGACATGATTCACGCACCTTACAAAAGCGGCTCTGCCGCTGCCACCGATTTGATGGGCGGCCAAGTGCACATGATGTTTGAACAAATGTATGCCGCCATGCCTTCGATTCAAGGCGGACGGATGCGCGCTTTGGCCATCACCAGCAAAAAACGCTCACCTTTGCTGCCAAACATCCCCACCATGGCAGAGCAAGGTTTTCCTGAAGTCGAGGTGCTCAACTGGCAAGGCCTGATTGGCCCCAAAGGCATGTCGCCTGAGCTGATCAAACAACTCAACACCGTGTGCAACCAAGCACTTCTAACGGCGGAAGTGAAAGAAAAAATCTTGAGCCAAGGCAACGAAGTGGGTGGTGGCACGCCCGAGCAATTTGCGGCCCTCATCAAGGCAGAAGCCCCACGTTGGGCAAAAGTCGTGCGGGATGCGAAAATCGACCCTGAATGATTTTTTTAGCTGCCCTGTAAGCAGCACACCTTTATGACCACACTCAAAGCCCCCGAGCTCCTGCTACCCGCAGGTTCGCTCGACAAATTGCGCGCCGCTTATGACTTCGGCGCAGATGCCGTGTATGCAGGCCAACCCCGTTACAGCTTGCGTGCGCGCAACAACGAGTTCCGCCTTGAGCAAATTGGCATCGGCATTGCCGAAGCCCATGCACGTGGCAAAAAATTCTTTTTGACCAGCAACTTGCTGCCGCACAACGACAAGGTGCGCACTTATATACGCGACATCGAGCCCATCATCGCGATGAAGCCCGATGCCCTCATCATGGCCGACCCAGGCCTGATCATGATGGTGCGCGAGAAGTGGCCTGAGGTGGATATTCACCTCTCGGTGCAAGCCAACACGGTCAACTGGGCTGCGGTGAAGTTTTGGCAAAACGTGGGCGTCAAGCGCATCATCTTGTCGCGCGAACTCAGCTTTGACGAAATTGAAAAAATCCGCCAAGAGTGCCCAGACATGGAACTCGAAGTGTTTGTGCACGGCGCGTTGTGCATTGCCTACTCAGGCCGCTGCTTGCTGTCGGGCTACTTCAACCGCCGCGACCCCAACCAAGGCACCTGCACCAACGCCTGTCGCTGGGAGTACGGCACACAAGCCAGCGCCACCGACCCCAACACGGGCGAAGCCATGGCGGTTCCGATGCAAGCCGACTTTGACTTTGCCAAGTCACAACAAGAAGCCGAGTCCAGTTTCTCGTCGTGCGGCAATGGTGAGCGCCACCCTGCAGCCGACAACATTTACCTGCTCGAAGAAAAAGGCCGCCCAGGCCAGCTCATGCCCATCATGGAAGACGAGCACGGCACTTACATCATGAACAGCAAAGACTTGCGTGCTG
>CANFZT010000206.1 GCA_947451565.1 Comamonadaceae bacterium
CACACAGGCGCTTCGCTCAATGCAGCTTCCACGGCTAACTCCCAGGCATCGCTGAGCTTGTTGCCTTGTGCGCTAAAAAACTTGATGCCGTTGTCTGCAAAGGGATTGTGGCTGGCACTGATGACAACGCCAAGGCTTGCGCGCTGCGCGCGTGTGAGATAAGCCACGCCAGGTGTGGGCAATGGCCCAAGCAACACCACATTCATGCCTGCAGAGTTAAAACCCGACTCTAAAGCCGACTCCAACATATAACCCGAGATACGCGTGTCTTTGCCAATCAGCACGGTGGGATGGGCTTCTGTTTGTTTGAGCACGCGGCCCACGGCATGCGCCAAACGCAAGACAAAGTCAGGTGTGATCGGCGCCTGACCCACGGTGCCACGAATGCCATCTGTGCCGAAATATTTGCGTGTCATCTTGTTTTGCCTTGGATGTTATTTTTGTTTGCTCTAGGTTTGAATGCATTGTCTCAAACTTGCGCGGCTTGCCAAACTTTGAGTGCCTGCACGGTTTGCGCCACATCATGCACGCGCACAATGCGTGCACCACGCTCAACAGCCAACAACGCTGCTGCCACGCTGGGCACCATCCGCTCGCCCACATCGCAACCCGTCACAGCACCAATGGATGACTTGCGCGACCACCCGACGAGCAAGGGGTAGCCCAAAGCCAGCAATAGGTCTTGGTGGGCGAGTAGCTCAAAGTTTTGCGGTACGGTTTTTCCAAAACCTACGCCGGGGTCTAACGCGATACGTTCGTGCGCCACGCCCAAGGCTTGCAACGCTTGTGCATGGGATTTCAGGAATGCAGTCACGGGGGGAATACAAAGGCCTTGCATGGGCAAGGTTTGCATGGTTTGTGGCTCGCCATGCATGTGCATCAAACACACCCCACACTGCGCATGCGCAGCGACCACTTGCTGAGCACCAGCCTGACGCAAGGCCCACACATCGTTGATGATGTCTGCGCCGGCATCCAACACCGCTTGCATCACACCCGCTTTGTAGGTGTCAATCGAAATCGGTACATTCAAACGCACGGCTTCTCGCACCACGGGCAGCACCCGCTTTAACTCATCGTCGAGTGACACAGCAGAGGCCCCTGGGCGGGTGGACTCTCCCCCCATGTCCAATATATGCGCGCCGTCTTTGAGCAACTGTTCGCAACGCGCCAAAGCTGCACGCGTCGTGGCATGTTGCCCACCATCCGAGAAGGAATCCGGCGTGACATTGACGATGCCCATCACCTGCGGTTGGCTCAGGTCAATGCGAAAACGTGTGGTTTGCCAAAACATAGATGCTCCATGAAAAACGGGGCTTGCGCCCCGTTTTTAATTAAACCCAATCGGCTTATTAAGCCGCGCTGGGCGATGGGTCTGCTTGCACCGCTGGAGTGCCACCACCGCTGTCACCGCCGGAAGGCGTGCGGGGTGTCCAATCTTTGGGGGGACGTGGTTGACGGCCGTCCATGATGTCGTCGATTTGCTCTTTGTCGATGGTTTCCCATTCCAACAAGGCCTTGGCCATGGTGTGCATCTTGTCTGAGTTGTCTTCAATCAAACGGCGAGCCAAGTTGTATTGCATGTCGATGATGCGGCGCACCTCGACATCCACCTTTTGCATGGTGGCTTCGGACATGCTGGTGGTCTTGGTGACCGAGCGCCCCAAGAACACTTCACCTTCGTTTTCGGCGTACACCATGGGGCCTAAAGCCTCCGTCATGCCGTAGCGGGTCACCATGTCACGGGCAATAGAAGTAGCACGCTCAAAGTCGTTGCTCGCGCCTGTGGTCATTTGGTTCATGAACACTTCTTCGGCAATACGGCCACCAAACAACATGCTGATTTGATTCAACATGTAATCGCGGTCATAGCTGTAGCGATCTTTTTCAGGCAAGCTCATGGTCACGCCCAAGGCGCGGCCACGCGGAATGATGGTCACTTTGTGCACAGGGTCGCACTTGGGCAACAACTTGCCAATCAAGGCGTGACCCGACTCGTGATACGCCGTGTTGCGACGCTCTTCTTCGGGCATGACCATGCTCTTACGCTCTGGGCCCATCAAGATTTTGTCTTTGGCTTTTTCGAAATCAACCATCTCCACCACACGGGCGTTGCGACGTGCAGCCATCAAGGCGGCTTCGTTACACAAGTTGGCCAAGTCAGCACCACTCATGCCAGGTGTGCCGCGTGCAATGACGCTGGCGTTGACATCTTGGCCGATTGGCACTTTGCGCATGTGCACGTTCAAAATTTGTTCGCGACCACGGATATCAGGCAAAGTCACGTACACCTGGCGGTCAAAGCGACCGGGGCGCAGCAAAGCAGCATCCAGAATGTCTGGGCGGTTGGTGGCCGCCACCACAATCACGCCGAGGTTGGTTTCAAAGCCATCCATCTCGACCAGCATTTGGTTCAAGGTTTGTTCGCGTTCGTCGTTACCACCGCCCACACCGGCGCCACGTTGGCGGCCCACGGCATCAATTTCGTCAATGAAGATGATGCAAGGTGCATTCTTTTTGGCGTTCTCAAACATGTCGCGCACGCGGGCTGCGCCTACACCGACGAACATTTCAACAAAGTCAGAGCCGGAGATGCTGAAGAACGGCACCTTGGCTTCGCCCGCAATGCCTTTTGCCAGCAATGTTTTGCCGGTACCGGGAGGGCCAACCAACAGCAAACCGCGCGGGATGCGACCACCCAATTTTTGAAAGCGTTGTGGGTCTTTCAAAAAGTCCACGACTTCTTTCACTTCTTCTTTGGCTTCATCGCAACCGGCCACATCCGCAAAAGTGACTTGGTTGTTGTTCTCATCCAGCATGCGCGCTTTGCTTTTGCCAAAGCTGAACGCACCGCCTTTACCGCCGCCTTGCATTTGGCGCATGAAGTACACCCACACACCAATCAAAAGCAGCATGGGGCCCCAGCTGACCAGCAAGGTCATGAGGAGTGAGCCTTCTTCGCGGGGCTTGACGTCAAACTTCACGCCGTTGGCAATGAGGTCGCCCACCAAACCGCGGTCAAGGTAAGTGGCCGTTGTGCGAATCTTGCGCTCGTCGTTGGTGACTGCGGTAATTTCTGTGCCGCCTTGCCCCTCTTGGATGGTGGCGGTTTTGATGCGCTTGGCACGAACTTCTTCGAGGAAGTCTGAATAGCCCAAGTAGCCAGAGCCTGCGCCTGGACGTGTTTCAAACTGTTTGAACACGGTGAACATCACTAAAGCGATGACCAACCAAACAGCGACTTTTGAGAACCATTGATTGTTCAATGTGGGCTCCGAATAAAAATAGTACGAGTCGTACGAAGA
>CANFZT010000207.1 GCA_947451565.1 Comamonadaceae bacterium
TCGCTGCCAGACGCATGGTCCGTACGGGTGAGAACCGCGTCAATGTGATGCGCTTGGCAGGCCGTCACGATGCTCGCGTCGTCTGCCGCCACGACCACGCGCGATGCGCCCGAAAGCTTGGCGCGTTGTGCCACATGCACCACCATGGGTAAGCCAGCGATATCGGCCAACGGCTTGTTAGGCAATCGCGATGAAGCTAGGCGTGCAGGAATCAAAACACTAAACGACATTTAGGCCTTCAATTCAGCGTCGGTCAGTGTGCGTGCTTCGTTTTCCAGCAGCACAGGAATGCCATCGCGAATCGGGTAAGCCAAGCGCGCGCTGCGGGAGATGAGCTCTTGCGTGTCGCGTTTGTATTCAAGAGGGCCTTTAGTCACAGGGCAGACCAAGAGTTCAAGCAGTTTTGTGTCCATAGGGTGATGATAACTTTGCACGTTGTGCCTTCGCCAAATGTCGATCGATGGCTGCGAGTAGCGTCGTGGACAAGGTGATTTGCAAGGGCACAGCCCAGGCTTGTGGATGGTGCGTCCAAAGTTTGACGGCATCTTTCTCGGTGCACAGCACATCGCCTTGTGAGAAATCAATGCGAAGTTGCTCAAAATCTGCATGATCGGGCAGGGCGTGTGTGTGTGCCAGTGTCAAACCTTGGGCGCGTAACATGCCAAAAAACACCTCAGGTTTGGCGATGCCAGCCCAGGCTTGCACAGGGGTGTTGCCCCAATGGCTGAGTGCGCGCTGTGTGCCATCGGCTTGCACGGCGAAATCGCCCAAGCGGCGCTGCACGACAAATTCATTGGCGTCAGCCGGATCTGTTGTGTTGATGACCAAGCAAGGCACAGGAACTTTTTCGTCGGTGTTGCGCCACGCCTTGCGCGGCCACGCTTCACGTAAGGGGCCCGCAGGCAGCAAGTGCCCATTGCCCACCCCGCGCTCATCAAAGACGCACAGCTCCAAGTCGCGGGCCAGTTGCCAGTGCTGCAAGCCATCGTCACACACCAAAACTTGCACTTCGGGGTGCTGTGCCAGCAAGGTACGCCCGGCGTTGGCGCGGCTTGAGCCTACGTAAACAGGAACGCCACAGCTGCGGGCCATCAGCAAAGGCTCGTCACCCACCTCAACTGCTGTGCTGGTCGATGTGACAGCTTGGATGCCTCGTGTCTTGCGGCCGTAGCCGCGTGACAGCACGCCCACACGCAAGCCTTGTGAGCTTAAGTAATGAACCAAGGCCATCGTGATGGGCGTTTTACCTACGCCGCCCACCATCACATTGCCCACCACGACCACCGGAACAGGCAATCGGTGCTGTTGCAAAGCACCGATTTGGTAGAGGCTGCGGCGAATCGTGACCAATAGGCCAAAACCCCAACTCACGGGCAGCAAGGCAATGGCCATTGCTTGACCCCAACCGCCTTGGCCATTCCATGCTTGCGTCAATGCTTGGGTCAAGCTACGCATGCTGTGGGTGCCGCTCATGGCGCTCAGTCAGCTTTGCCGTCGGAAGACTGGGCTGCGAAGGTGAGTTGGTTCAGTCCATTGCGACGTGCGGCTTCCATCACCATCATCACCGATTGGTGGCTGGCATTGGCATCCGCACTGATGATGATCATGGGGCTATCGATGCTTTGGGTGGCTTGTGCCAGTGCTTGGCTCAGGCCCTGCACATCGTGGGTGTTGACCAAGTTTTTGTTGACACTGAACTGGCCATCGCTGCTGATCGAGACGATCACCTCATGGGGACGTTCTTGCAAGACAGAAGCATCTGCCACCGGCAAGTTCAGCTGCATTTCTGTGAACTTGCTGTAGGTGGTCGAGAGCATCAAAAAGATCACGACCACCAACAAAATGTCAATGAACGGGATCAGGTTGATCTCAGGCTCTGGGCTCTTTTCACGATGAAATTTCATGCTCATGGTGGTGCGATGCGCCTTACTTTAAGCGTGCGCGCATGGCCAAAAGATGGCGAACAAAACGCTCTGCATCTAACTCGAAGCCCAGCACGTAGGCATCGACGCGTGCGCGCAAGTAGCGCCAAAACATCAAGGCAGGGATGGCCACCATCAAGCCAAAAGCCGTGTTGTACAGCGCCATGGAAATACCCTGGGCCAATTGCACAGGATTGCTGGTGCCTGGTGCTTGTGAGCCAAAGATGTCAATCATGCCAATCACCGTTCCCAATAACCCCAGAAGCGGTGCCGCTGAGGCGATGGTGGCCAGTGCCACCAAGTGTTTGTCGAGCTCATGGGCGGCTTGGCGGCCAACGGCCTCCATGCTGGAGCGCAAATCGTCTGCCGTGATCAGTGGCTCAGTCTGCAGCGCATGCCATCCGCTAGCCAAAATACGGCCCAAGATGGAATGGTCATGAAGCTGGGTGATGACCTCTTGGGAAGGCAAATTGTCGTGCGACGCTTGAAGTGCTTGTTCCAGCAAACCTTCAGGGGCAACCAGCTGGGGGCGCAGGCTCATCATGCGCTCAATGATCAGCGCCAAGGCCACAACAGAGCACGCCAACAAAGGCCAAATGGGCCAACCCGCCGCTTGTATGATGGTGAACAAAGCCGACACTCCAAAGAATTTATTTAAAGCAATTATGGCTCACCCATCCATTCACATGATCTGTGGATAACTTTGTTGATAAGCTTGCGAAGATGGCTTGTCAAGCCGCATGAATCCAACGGTTGAACAGAATGACTGAAAATTCAGCAGTTAAATTCTTAATAAAATCAACAACTTACTACGTGTGACGGTGATTTTCTTGACTGAGACCTTAAAACTATCTGTTCTCTAATTTTGTGGATGAATCGTCTATGTTGCCCTCCGAACCCGTAGCTTTGGCGCCGCGTATTTGGGCTGTTGGCGCTCTGTGCCGCGCCGTGGCTGATGCTTTGGAAGCGCGTTTCAACCCGATTGCCGTGCGCGGCGAGATTTCGGGCTTCACCCGCGCAGCCAGTGGGCATTGTTACTTCACATTGAAGGATGCTGGCGGGCAAATGCGCTGTGCCATGTTCAAACGCGCAGCGCAAATGCTGGACTTTCGCCCTGTTGACGGCGAGTTGGTCGAATTGCGTGGCCGCTTGGGCGTTTATGAACCCCGCGGCGAACTGCAGCTCGTGGTGGAACACATGCGGCGGGCGGGGCAGGGCGCATGGTTTGAGCAGTTCTTGCAACTCAAAGCCAAGCTCGAAGCCGAAGGCCTGTTTGATGCCGAACGCAAACGTCCCCTCAAAACCATGCCGCGCGGCATTGGTGTGGTCACCTCGCTGGGCGCCGCCGCCTTGCA
>CANFZT010000208.1 GCA_947451565.1 Comamonadaceae bacterium
ACGACGGTCCTTACGATGCGATTTGCTCCATCGAAATGTTAGAGGCTGTCGGCCAAGCGTATTGGCCCACATATTTTGAGAGCGTGGCACGCTTGCTCAAATCGGGCGGCAAAGCCTGCATCCAAACCATCGTCATCGACGACGCGCTATTTGACCGCTATGTCAAGAGCACTGACTTTATTCAGCAGTACATCTTTCCTGGCGGTTGCTTGCCTTGCCCCCGAGAATTCCGCGCACACGCCGAACGCGCAGGCCTGAAAGTGATAGACGAATTAGCTTTCGGTTTGGACTACGCCGAAACCTTGCGCCGCTGGCGTCACCAATTCATGGCTGACAAAGCGCAAGTGTTGCAACTCGGTTTTGACGAGCGCTTCATCCGAATTTGGGAGTTCTACCTCGCCTATTGCGAAGCCGCATTTGAGCAGCACAACACCGATGTATTGCAGTTCACTTTGGTCAAGCCATGACCACCCGCCGCGCCGCATTGACCCATGTGATGCATGCGGCGCTGACCACCTGTGCGGGCGGCCTGTCGTTAGCCGCACACGCTGACCTAGCGGGCAAGCCCCAGCCAGACGCAAGATCTACCGTCCCCAACTTTGTGCGCTCCCTGCTTCGCGGTACGCCGCGCCTAATTGGGCAACACCGATTCACCTATTGGGGCTTTGAGGTGTACGACGCCAGCCTGTGGAGCAGCACTGCATTTGCACCCGACAACTGGGCGATGCAAACCTTGGTGCTAGAGCTGCGATACCTGCGTGATTTCAAAGGCGCTGACATTGCACAGCGTTCGATGGAAGAAATGCAGGGGCAGCGCCCCCTGAGTGCTGCCCAACAACAAAGCTGGTCGGGCGTGTTGCAATCACTCCTTCCGAATGTGCGCAACGGTGAACGCATCACTGGCGTCTACGCGCCCGACAAAGGCATGCAACTCTTGCACCAAGAGCGCCTGTTGGGTGACGTGCCCGACGCCGAATTGGCGAAACGCTTTTTTGGTATTTGGCTGGCCCCCGAAACTTCGCAGCGCCAGCTCCGCCAGCAATTGCTGGCAGGCGCGCAACAATGATGCCTAACTCATTCACTCGCCGAGGTTGACATGCCCTTGATCAAACCCCTGAACCCACCTATCACCGACTGGCATGGCCGCAGCGTATGGCTGATTGGCGCATCCAGCGGGATTGGCTTGGCCACGGCCAAAGCCTTGCATGCCGCAGGCGCCCGCGTGGTGGTGTCAGCGCGCAATGCCGGGTTGCTGCAACAGTTTGTCGACCACCATCCCGGCGCACAAGCTGTGGTGCTGGATGTGGCGGATGCCGCCGCCATCGCCACCGCAGCCCGCTACGTGCAAACGCAACAAGGTTTGGATGTGGTGATGTACTGCGCGGGCTACTACCAAGCCATGCGCGCGACCGAGTATTCACTGCCCGAAATGCTACGCCACCTTGACATCAACTACACCGGTGCGCTGCGTGTGCTGGATGCTGTGCTGCCCGAATTGTTGCCGCAACAGCGTGGTCACATCAGCTTGATTTCTAGCGTGGCGGGCTTTCGCGGTTTGCCACAAAGCATGGCTTATGGCCCGACCAAAGCCGCACTCATCAACTTAGCGGAAGCCTTGCATTACGACGTATCGCCCCACGGCATTGGCGTGAGTCTGATCAACCCTGGCTTTGTAGAAACCCCACTGGTGGCCAACAACGACTTTCCTATGCCCGCGCTCATCACGCCCGATAAAGCGGCGTCTGAAATTTTGAACGGTTGGCGCAAAGGCCAATTTCACATTCACTTTCCTAAGCGCTTTACGCGCATGTTGCTTTTGATGCGCTTGCTGCCTTATCGCTGGTACTTTGCCCTGGTGCGCCGTGGCACTGGGATGTAGGGGGACCATCATGTCACTTCACCACACCCGTCCTGACAGCCCCGAAGCTGCGCTGCAAAGTGTGGTGCATTTTTTTGAGCACTTGCAACCCAGCGACGTGGCGCATCTTGCGCACTTCTACACCGCAGATGCGCAGTTCAAAGACCCCTTCAATGAGGTGAAGGGCATCTCAGCGATTGAACTCATCTTTGGTCACATGTTTGAAGCGCTAGAGGCCCCGCGCTTTGTGATTACCCAGCAAGTACAGAATGGCGCGCAGTGCTTTGTGACTTGGGATTTTTTCTTCTCGGTGCCACGCATGGACAAAGGCGCGATGCAAACCATTCGTGGTGCCACGCATTTTGTGCTGCGCGAAGAAGCCGGTGTGTGGCGCGTGGCCGTGCATCGCGACTATTGGGATGCGGCCGAAGAGTTGTACGAAAAGCTGCCCGTGGTGGGCAGCTTGATGCGTTGGCTCAAAAAACGCGCGAACAGTTAAACAGGCGCTGTGTCTTTGAAGCTTTGACGCTGCGCCAAACGCTCATACAAAGCACCGAGGTTGGGGTGCTGCGCACGCCAATCCAGGTGGGCAAAACGGAAATCTAAATAACCCAAGGCGGCGCCCACTGCAATGTCCGCCAAGCTCAAATGAATGCCCACGCAGTTGCTGCGCTCAGCCAAAGCGCGGCCCATGGCGTTCAAGCTGTCCTCGATCTTTTTCATCTGACGGTCAATCCAGGCTTGGCTACGTTCGCCTTCTTGACGGCCAGGCCATGTCGCCTCTAAGCGCGCAAGAATGGCTGCGTCCAGCAAGCCATCGGCCAAAGCCTCCCACGTTTTGACTTCGGCACGCTCACGGCCGCGGTCTGGAATGAGTTTGCCTACGGGCGAGAGGGTGTCCACGTATTCGACGATGACGCGTGAATCAAACAGCGCTTCGCCACCCTCCATGATCAGGCAAGGCACTTTGCCCAAGGGGTTGGCAGCGGAAATCGTGGTGTCGGCAGCCCAGACGTCCTCCGTCACAAACTGGTAGTCCAGTTTTTTCTCGGCCATGACGATGCGCACTTTGCGCACATAGGGGCTGGTGGTTGAACCAATCAATTTCATAAGTTTTTCACAGATTTATCAGGGCTCTAGTTTATCTAGCTTGCGTATACATGGCACTTGGGCCCAGCACCTAAAATTGCGCTATGAGTCATACCTATACATCCCAAGCCATTTCCCAAGTCACCGCCTTGTCGCCTCTTGATGGCCGCTACGCCGGCAAAGTTGCCGCCCTGCGCCCCTTGATGAGCGAGCAAGGCTATATGCACCGCCG
>CANFZT010000209.1 GCA_947451565.1 Comamonadaceae bacterium
CACCAAAAACGGGTTCACCCCTTTGATGACTTGATGCATGGACAAACGCCCCACACCCGCCACCACATTGAGCACGGTGCCTACAGGCGGCGTGATCAAACCAATCGCGCCATTGAGCACAAACATCAACCCGAAATACACGGGGTCAATGCCAGCCTTCACAGCGATGGGCAACATCACGGGCGCAAAAATCAAAATCGTGGGCGTCAAGTCAAGTGCTGTACCAATCAACACCAGTGTCACCATCATCACCGCCATTAACACGCGAGGGCTTTCCACCAAGGGACCTAACCAACCTGTCAACACAGTTGGCAAATCAGCCAAGGTGATCATGTAACTGGCCACTTGCGCACCCGCGCACAAGAACATCACCACGGCGGTAGTTTTAGCAGCGCGTACCAACACCTCATGAATTTCTATCAGCTTCATTTCACGGTGAATCACCAACGCGACCACCAAGGCATAAAACGCTGCCACCACCGCCGCTTCAGTGGGCGTGAAGATACCCGTCTTCATGCCACCAATGATGATGAGCGGCATCAGCATGGCCCAGAAGGCTTTTCGTGTGGCGTGCAAACGCTCGATCAACGGCAACTTCTCACCGTGAGGCAAATCCATATGACGCAGCTCAAGCTTCCACGCGAAGATCAACCCAATGCCCATGATGATGCCGGGCACGATGCCAGACAAGAACAATGAGGAGATGGAGGTGTTGGTCGTCACGCCGTAAATCACAAAGGGCATCGACGGTGGAATGATCGGCGCAATGATGCCGCCCGAGGCAATCAAGCCTGCCGAGGTGTGCATGGGGTAGCCCTGACGCTTCATCATGGGCAGCAAGATGGTGGCCAGTGCCGCCGTGTCTGCCAACGCCGAACCACTCATGCTGGCCATGAGCACCGCAGCGCCAATCGCGACAAAACCCAACCCCCCCCGGATGTGTCCCACCCAAGCTTGTGCCATGTCGATGATGCGGCGGCTGATACCGCCCGAGTTCATCAACTCACCGGCCAAGATAAAGAACGGTACGGCCAGCAATGGAAAGCTGTCCACACCCGCCACCAAGTTTTGCGCGAGCAGCTGGGTATCCCAAAAATCGAGGGTCCACGCCATACCTGCACCTGTGAGAACCAAGGCAAAGGCCATGTTCAGGCCAATGCCCATGAGCAACAACATGCCCGCCGAGAAAACAATGAATGCTTGTGCTTCTGGTGTCATGCTGTTTACTCCACGTCCACGCCGTGGTCAAAGTCCATCGGTTTGTTTTGAATCAGTTCCTTGAGCGCCATCAGGCCAATTGCCAATGAGGACAACAACACAGGCAATGGCAACAGCCAGTTGGGATAGCCCAACACCACCGAGTTGCTAGAGAAGCCTACTTCGACTTGTTGCCAAGCCCCGCGACCCAACATCACACAGCTGACGATGACCAAGGCACGAATCAAGATCGTCAAAGCTTGGATGGTTTTGGGATGGTGGCGCAAACTCGCCACAAAGCTGGTGAAAGCCATGTGCTCACCCGCTGGATAAGCTGCGGTGGCGCCAATGAACACCATCCACACAAACAGCAAACGCGACAACTCTTCACTCGCGGCAATGCCGCTGCCAAAGCCGTACCGCAACACCACGTTGAAAAACACGGCCACAGCCATGACACCCAGACACGCGGCCATCAGTACTTGCGCGATGGATTGACTGCGTGAGGTGGTTTGATTTGTACTCATACACACTCCTTCGTTTGCAACCAAGCACACACTTGCGCTTGGATGGTTTCGATACTTTGTGTGGCGTCTGCGGTGAGCACACCCGATTCATCCACTGGTTTTTCTAGGGCCGCAAACTGGCTATCCACCAGCGCAGGTTGAAAGTAGTGGCCGGGACGTTGCGTCACACGGGCCATGGACTGCTCACGCGTGAGGTCTAGGTGCACAAAGCGCAGACCCGGCACGCTTTTGCGCAAACGATCACGGTAAGCTTTTTTCAACGCCGAGCAAGTCAGCACCGCATGCGGACCACGTTGAACCAACTCGCCCGCCAACACGTCCAGCCAGCCGGCACGGTCTTCATCGGTCAGCGCAATGCCTGCACGCATTTTGTTGACGTTTTCTGCGGGGTGAAACTCATCCCCTTCAATCAACTGCCAGCCCATGGCCTGCGACAAAGCCGCGGCAAAACTGGACTTGCCGCAACCGGCCACACCCATGATGACCACAGGACAATTCAATTCTGATCCATTCATTTGAAGTAAGGATAGCGCTATCCCGAATAGGTAAAAAGTAGAGAGCCTTCAGTGATAACCATCACCTCGTTAGCTCTCGGATAGCGCTATCATAAACAAACCACTTTGTATCCAACCTAGCAAAAACCCTAGCTCCTATGACGCAAAAAAACACCCGCTCCCGCGCCACAGGCCGTGTCACGCTGGCGGATGTGGCGGCCTTGGCACAAGTCAGCCCCATCACGGTGTCGCGGGCGTTACGCGGTGAGCGGGCCGTGGCCAGCGATTTGACCGAACGTGTCAAAGCCGCCGCGCTGCAACTGGGCTACACGCCAGACCCCGCCGCACGCGCGCTGGCCTCGCGCCACAGCGACCATGTGGCTGTGCTGATTCCTATGTTGTCGAACAACCTGTTTGTAGACGTGTTGGAATCCATTCAAAAAACGCTGCGCCAAGCGGGCTATCAAACCCTCATTGGCATCACCCATTACGACACACGTGAAGAAGAACAACTCTTGCGCGAGCAATTGCAGCATCGCCCAGCGGGCATCTTGGTCACAGGCCTCGACCGCAGCGAAGCTGCGCGCGCCTTGATTGAAAAAAGCGGCATTCCTTGTGTTCACATGATGGAGTTGTCTCAGTCACCTGATGTCAACAGTGTGGGGTTTTCGCAAACACACGCGGCGATGACATTGACCGAGCATTTGCTCCAAAGCGGCCGCCAACGCATTGCCTTTGCGGCGGCGCAACTTGACCCGCGTACCCTGCAGCGCTTGGACGGTTGGCGTAAAACACTCAAGGCAGCCAAGCTGTATGACAAAGCGCTGAGCTACACCAACAAGTCACCCTCATCGATGGCCTTGGGCGGTGAGATGCTTCAACACATCATGGCCAACGAC
>CANFZT010000210.1 GCA_947451565.1 Comamonadaceae bacterium
ACACCCACCACCAACAACCAGATCAGGGTGAGCGGAATGAAGATCTTCCAACCCAAACGCATGATTTGGTCATAGCGATAACGTGGGAACGTGGCACGCACCCACAAGAACATGGTAACGACCACAAAGGTCTTGATACCAAGCCAAATCCAGCCAGGAATCATGTTGAACAGTGCGTTGTCGATAGGAGACAACCAGCCACCCAAGAACATCACCACGGTCAACACAGAAACCAAGATCATGTTGGCGTATTCAGCCAAGAAGAACATGGCGAAAGACATGCCTGAGTATTCGATCATGTGGCCAGCCACAATTTCTGATTCACCTTCCACCACGTCAAACGGGTGACGGTTGGTTTCAGCCAAACCGGAGATGAAGTAGATGATGAAAACGGGGAACAAAGGCAACCAGTTCCAAGACAAAAAGCCCAAGCCCTTGTCTGCCATCATGCCTTTGGCTTGCCCCATGACGATGTCGGTCATGTTCAAGCTGTTCGAGATCATCAAGACGATCACGAAGCAAAAGCCCATGGCGATTTCGTAACTCACCATTTGGGCCGATGCGCGCATGGCGCCAATGAAGGCGTATTTGGAGTTAGATGCCCAACCCGCGATGATGACGCCGTACACCTCAAGCGAGGTGATGGCCATCAAGAACAACAAGCCCGCGTTGACGTTGGCCAACGCCACATCAGGACCAAATGGCACAACCGCCCATGCCGCCAAGGCTGGCATGATGGTCATGATGGGGCCCAAGAAGAACAAGCTGGTCGTGGCTTGCGTTGGGATGATGATCTCTTTGGTGAGCAACTTCAGCGCGTCAGCGATGGGCTGCAACAAACCACCAGGGCCAGTGCGGTTCGGGCCTTTACGGATTTGGGTGTAACCAATGGCTTTGCGCTCCCACAAAGTGAGGTAAGCCACACAACCGAGCAAAGGCAACAGCACCGCCACGATCTTGAGCAAAGCCCACAGAACGGGCCAAGCCAGTGTGGTCCACCACACATCGGACATCAAGCCAAAGCCTGCGTTGTAAATGTTGTCAACCATCACAGGCCTCCTTGAGACTTGGCCGCAACCGCAGGTTGCTTCGCATCAGCCGTGAGTTGCAACGATGGTGCGCGACGCACCAAGCTGTCGAGTTGATAAATCGTTGCACTGGCAGGTTGACCTGCTGCGGGACTCACATCCACATTGGCTGTGCATGCGTTGGACAGCAAAGCGTGGACATCGGCGGGAATCGCTTGGGCGCGAACTTCTTCGATGGTCTCGAATTCGAAGCCAGGCACGTGGAGCATGGAGCCCAACACGCGCAAGACTTTCCAAGCAGGACGTGTCTCACCCAAAGGTTTGACCACACCGTGGAAGCTTTGCGCACGACCTTCGGTGTTGATGAAGGTACCAGCAGTCTCCGTGAAGGGAGAGATGGGCAAGAGCACATCGCTGATGTCCATGTTGGCCTTGAAGGGAGACAAAGTGACAACCATTTCTGCTTGGCCGATGACTTGTACAGCTGCAGCGCCGTTGGCAGCGTCAAAGGCTGGTTCGGTGTTGAGCAACACGACGGCCTTTAAACCACCTGCCAACATTTGTCCTGCGTTGAGACCGCCCGCTTTTGGCAAAGCCCCCACAACTTGAGCGCCGACGGTGTTAGCGGCTTCGCCCAGGTAACCCACGGTCGCGCCGGTTTGTGCACCGATCCAGCTGGCCAAGCTGAGCAAGCTGGAAGCTTTGGCGTGGTGCGCCGCTGCGTTGCCCAACAAAATGGCTTTGCGATCGCCACCCGTCAATGACTTGGCGATGGCTTGTGCTTCTGCGCTGTTGGCATTGCCCGCGACAGGTGCAGCAGCACCGGTGATGGCACCTACGGCAGCAGCAATGTCAGCCAAGGCTTGCACCCAGTTGGCGGCATCTGCCACCAAGGTGTTGGCCACAGGCATGGCCCAGTCGTAGGCTTGTGCGTTCAAGGCGTTGACCTTGCCGCCGTTGCGCACCGCTTGACGCAGGCGTTGGGCCAACAAAGGTTGGTCTTTACGAATATTGCCGCCAATCACCAATGCACGTTGCAGCGTGGTGAGAGAAGCCACAGACGTACCCAACCAACGTGCTTTGCCGTCGTGTTGGAAGTCAGCAGCGCGCAAACGTGTATCGATGTTTTGGCTACCCAAGCCGCGTGTCAGGCTAGCGGCCAAGTACAACTCTTCAGCGGTGCTGTGTGGGCTGGCCAAGGTACCGATGGCTTGTGGGCCGTGCTGGGCTTTGACACCTTGCAAACCGTTGGCCACGTACTCGAGGGCGGTTTGCCAATCGACTTCTTTCCATGCGCCACCTTGTTTGAGCATAGGTTTGGTCAAGCGGTCTGCGCTTTCCAAAGCTTCGTAGCTGAAACGATCGCGGTCAGCAATCCAGCATTCGTTAACGTCTTCGTTTTCCAAAGGCACGACGCGCATGACTTTGTTGTTCTTGACTTGAACGATCAAGTTCGCGCCAGTCGCATCGTGTGGGCTGACCGACTTGCGGCGGCTCAATTCCCACGTACGTGCGCTGTAACGAAATGGCTTGCTGGTCAACGCGCCCACAGGGCAGATGTCGATCATGTTGCCCGAGAGTTCTGAGTCGACCGATTGGCCCACGAAGGTTTCAATCTGCGCATGCTCACCACGGTGGGACATACCCAATTCCATGATGCCGGCCACTTCTTGACCAAAGCGCACGCAGCGTGTGCATTGGATACAACGGCTCATCTCTTGCATACTCACCAGAGGACCTACGTCCTTAGGATTGACCACGCGTTTTTCTTCTTCGTAACGTGAAGTGGTACCGCCGTAACCGACAGCCAAGTCTTGCAACTGGCACTCACCGCCTTGGTCGCAAATCGGGCAATCTAACGGGTGGTTGATGAGCAAGAACTCCATCACCGACTGTTGGGCCTTGATGGCTTTGTCGCTCTTGGTGCGAACAATCATGCCTTGCGTCACAGGGGTGGCGCATGCGGGCATGGGTTTAGGGGCTTTTTCCACATCGACCAAGCACATGCGGCAGTTGGCCGCGATGCTGAGTTTCTTGTGATAGCAGAAGTGCGGAATGTAGGTGCCGGCCTTTTCAGCTGC
>CANFZT010000211.1 GCA_947451565.1 Comamonadaceae bacterium
CTTGAGTCGCGCCACGAAGTCAGCCACAGGCACCACGGCCTTAACAGCACCAATGCCTTGGCCACAACCCCAGATGTCTTTGCAGGCTTTTTGTGCGCCGCCACCAAAATTCATTTTGCTGGGGTCACTCTCGGGCAAATGTTCTGGATCTAAGCCAGCTCTGACAATGGAAGGTGCCAAGTAGTTGCCGTGCACACCCGTGAACAAATTACTCAACACAATGTCGTCTGATGAGCCATCCACCACGGCTTGTTTGTAGTCATCTGCTGCACGCGCTTCTTCCGTGGCGATGAAGGCGGAGCCAATGTAGGCGAAGTCTGCGCCCATCGCTTGCGCAGCCAGCACGGCGCCGCCGGTGGCGATAGAACCACTCAACGCCACAGGGCCGTCAAACCACTCGCGAATTTCTTGCACCAAGGCAAATGGACTCTTCACACCCGCATGCCCACCCGCCCCTGTTGCGACGGCAATCAAACCATCCGCTCCTTTTTCAATCGCTTTCTTGGCGAACTTGTTGTTGATGACGTCATGCAACACGATACCGCCATAGCTGTGCGCCGCCGCATTCACGTCCTCACGCGCCCCTAACGACGTAATGATGATGGGCACCTTGTACTTCACGCACAAAGCCATGTCGTGCTCTAAGCGGTCGTTGCTTTTGTGAACGATTTGATTGATCGCAAATGGCGCGGCAGGCTGGTCTGGGTGCTCACGGTTGTGTGCCGCCAGCGCCTCGGTGATTTCGATCAACCACGCTTCCAATTGTTCAGCGGGGCGTGCGTTGAGCGCAGGCATAGAGCCAACGACACCCGCCTTGCACTGCGCAATCACCAGCTTGGGGTTGCTGATGATGAACAACGGAGATGCGATGACGGGGAACTTGAGCGATTGCAACACCGGAGGTAAACGCGACATATCAGACCCTTGAGAAAGTTCAGGGCACTCGAAAGTGCCCTGAGGATGGTTGGTTGGTTTTCGATAGCGTGTCGAAGTTTAGAAAGCCTCGAGCGCCAACTCAGTCACGCTGTCTGCACCGTCCACGATGCTGTCACGCATGCCTGGCACTTTGGTCAGGATGTGGTCGGCATAGAAACGTGCGGTGGTGATCTTGGATTGCATGAACACGGCTTCGTTGCCTTTGGCCAACTCAGCTTCCGCGACCAACAAAGCACGGCCCATTTGCCAGCCCGCCACCAAGTTGCCTGTGAGCATCAGGTAAGGCACGCTGCCTGCAAACACAGCGTTGGGGCTGGCTTTGGCGCCGGCCACCACGAAGTCGACCACATTCAAAAAGGCTTCGCGTGCAGCCTTCAAGCGTGCTGCCATCGCCTTGGCATTAGCGCTACCACTTTTGAGCAAGTCAGCTTCGGTGTTGGCGATTTGCGCCGCAATGCCTTTGGCAGTTTGGCCACCGTCACGACCAGTCTTGCGGCCGATCAAGTCGTTGGCTTGAATGGCGGTGGTGCCTTCGTAAATCGTCAAGATTTTGGCGTCGCGGTAGTACTGCGCGGCACCCGTTTCTTCAATAAAGCCCATGCCACCGTGCACTTGCACTCCCAAGCTGGTCACTTCCAAGCTCATCTCCGTGCTGAAGCCTTTGACCAAAGGCACCAAGAATTCGTAGAAGGCCAAGTTGTCTTTGCGTGTGTCGCTATCGGGATGGTGGTGCGAAGCGTCATACGCCGCAGCAGCTACGGTCGCCATCGCGCGGCAACCTTCGGTGTAGGCGCGCATGGTCATCAACATGCGACGAACATCGGGGTGGTGAATGATGGGTGCGCTGGTTTTCATGCTGCCGTCCACTGGGCGGCTTTGCACACGGTCACGTGAGAACGTGACGGCCTTTTGATACGCACGTTCAGCAATGGAAATACCCTGCACGCCCACGGCGTAACGTGCGGCGTTCATCATGATGAACATGTATTCAAGGCCACGGTTTTCTTCGCCGACCAAGAAGCCAATCGCACCACCGTGGTCGCCATACTGCAACACTGCGGTTGGGCTGGCTTTGATGCCCATCTTGTGTTCAATGCTCACGCAATGCACATCGTTGCGTGCGCCCAATGAGCCGTCTTTGTTGACCATGAACTTAGGCACCACAAACAAGCTGATGCCCTTCACGCCTTCGGGTGCGCCTTGCACCCGGGCCAACACCAAGTGAATGATGTTCTCGGCCATGTCGTGTTCACCGTAGGTGATGAAAATCTTCGTGCCAAATACTTTGTAGGTGCCATCAGGCAAAGGCTCAGCGCGCGTGCGCACAGCGGCCAAATCGGAGCCCGCTTGTGGCTCGGTCAAGTTCATCGTACCGGTCCACTCACCAGAGATGAGCTTCTCAAGGTAGGTGGCCTTTAGCTCGTCAGAGCCTGCGGTGAGCAAGGCTTCAATCGCACCGTCGGTCAACATGGGGCACAAAGCAAAGCTCATGTTGGCCGAGTTGAGCATTTCGCCGCAGGCTGCGCCAATGGTCTTGGGCAAGCCTTGGCCGCCGAAGTCTGCGGGGTGTTGCAGGCTTTGCCAGCCGCCTTCGCAGTACTGCTGATACGCCTCTTTGAAGCCAGCTGTAGTGGTCACGTGACCGTCTTTAAAAAACGATGGATTCTTGTCGCCTTCCCAGTTCAAAGGCACGAGCACAGACTCGTTCAACTTCGCACATTCTTCGAGCACGGCTTGGGCGGTTTCTACGCCCATGTCTTCAAACGCAGGAATTTGGGCCACTTGTTCTAGGCCAGCCAAGTGTTCCATGTTGAACACCATGTCTTTGATGGGGGCGATGTAACTCATGTTTGATGTCTCCAAAATTCAATACAAAAAAGGCACCCCGAAGAGTGCCTTTTCACAGAAGGTTTACAGCGCTGCAACCAGCTCTGGCACAGCCACAAACAAGTCAGCCTCTAGGCCGAAGTCTGCCACGCTGAAGATCGGTGCTTCTGGGTCTTTGTTGATCGCCACAATCACCTTGCTGTCTTTCATACCCGCCAAGTGCTGAATCGCGCCGCTGATGCCACACGCCACATACAACTGAGGCGCAACAATCTTGCCAGTTTGACCCACTTGCAAGTCGTTGGCGGCGTA
>CANFZT010000212.1 GCA_947451565.1 Comamonadaceae bacterium
AACACCGAGTCGTTCGGGTCAAAGTTCAAGTTGTAATAGGTCTTCACGTTGGTACGGCCTAAGCCCAGCAATGGTGAGAGCCCATCCACATTGTCTTGCTTGCCATCCCATGTGATGCTGCCACCGACAAAACCGCCGCTCGCTACCTGCAACGACGAAATCAACTGACCATAAGAAGCCAAGCGGGCGGACTGCTCAACTCCCGTACGCGACTGCGTGAAGTTGTTTGGGTCTTGGTAGTAACCCAACCAAAATTTAGTATCTTTGGTGTTGCCGCGCAGGTTGATGTCAGTTGCGTTGGATTGGATCACCGAGTCACGGTAACTGCCCAGCGTGGCCTTCCAAGCAACCACTTGCTCAGGCTTTAATGGATCAACGGGGTCTATGTTGGCGCGGTCTTGGCTGGCATAAATAGCGGGTGTAGTGAGCAAGCCCGCTAGAACAGACCCAGCCGCAAAGCGCTTAATTCTCACCCTTTGCCTCTCGTCCCATCAACTCAGCCACGGCTTGTGCAGGCGTGGTCTTGCCATCTAGCAATGCCACCACCGTCTGAGCAATCGGCATATCCACACCCAAGTGCTGCGCACGTTGCACCACGGTGCGTGCGGAGTACACGCCTTCGGCCACATGACCCAATGAATCGACCGCTTGTTGCAGTGTCAGGCCTTGGGCCAGTGCGAGGCCAACTTGGCGGTTACGGCTCAAATCGCCGGTCGCGGTGAGCACCAAGTCGCCCAAGCCCGACAGGCCCATGAAGGTTTCGGTTTTGGCATCCAGTGCCACGCCAAGGCGGGTGATTTCAGCCAAGCCGCGTGTGATGAGTGCGGCACGGGCGTTGAAGCCCAGCTGCAAGCCGTCGCACAAGCCCGTCGCAATAGCCAACACGTTTTTCACCGCACCGCCCACTTCCACACCCACGATGTCGTCGTTGGCGTACACGCGCAGGCTGTTGTTGTGAAAGGCTTGCACCATGGCGTCGCGCGCCGCATCGTCGCTGCTGGCGGCCACCAAGGCGGTGGGCATGCCGCGCGCTACTTCTTGCGCAAAGCTGGGGCCGCTGAGTGCGCCACCGCGCAAGGCGGGGGCCACTTGGGCTTTGACTTCGTGGGCCATCAGGCCAAGGCCGTTGGATGACACATCCACCGCGGAAGCGTCGGCTTGCGCCGCTTCAAACCCCTTGCACAGCCACGCCACAGGCACACGACTACCCAAGATGGGCGCAAGCTGCGTCAGCATGCCGCGCAAGCTGCTCATGGGCGAGCCGATGACGACCAAGTCTTGCTCGGCCAACCAAGGGCCGAGAGGCTCTGAAGACACTTGCACGCCTGCGGTAAAGGGCAAGTCTGGCAAGTAGCGCGTGTTCACGCGCTCGGCTTGCATGGCTTGCGCTTGGCGCGCATCGCGGGCCCACAGCGTCACGGCATGGTGTGCGCCAGCATTGATCGCTAGCGCCGTGCCCCAAGCCCCTGCACCTAAAACGGCAATCTTCATGGCGATGGCCTAGAAGGTGGAATTACTGAACAGAACCAGCCGCTTGTTGCTGCTGTTGTTCGTACATAGCTTGGAAGTTGATTTCAGCCAAGTGCACGGGCGGGAAGCCCGCACGTTGGATCACGTCGGCAACGTTGCCGCGCAGGTAGGGGTAAATGATTTGTGGGCAAGCAATGCCAATGACGGGCCCCATTTGGTCTTCAGGCAAATTGCGCACTTCAAAAATACCGGCTTGCTTGGCTTCGACCAAGAACACGGTTTTGTCTTCAATTTTGGTGGTGACGGTGGCCGTGACGGTCACTTCGACGATGCCATCGGCCACTTGTTCCATACCAACACCCAATTGAATATCCACCGAAGGTTGCTCGGTGCTGGTGAGGATGGCCGGTGAGTTGGGCTGCTCCAAGGACAGGTCCTTCAAATAGACGCGTTGAATTTGAAACACGGGCGTGGCTTGTTCGTCTGACATGGTGATTTCCTAAAACAAAAAAAAGCCCGCATCGGCAATACCGAAGCGGGCAGCAAATCGGGATGGCTGAATTATGTCAGCTCAAGATTGCAACAAAGGCAGCAAACCGCCTTTGGCATCTAAGGCCACCAAATCGTCACAGCCCCCCACATGCGTCTCGCCAATGAAGATTTGCGGCACCGTGCGACGGCCCGTGATTTGCATCATGTGGGCGCGTGCCTCAGGGTCGGTGTCGATGCGGATTTCTTCAATTTGGGCCACGCCCTTGGCGTTCAACAGTTGCTTGGCGCGAATGCAATACGGGCAAACGGCGGTGGTGTACATCTTGACGGCTGGCATGGTGCGTTCTCCGAGGTGATTGGGGGCGATTGCCAATTAAGCTTTGGCAACAGGCAGGTTAGCTTCTTTCCAAGCTTTCAGCCCACCATGCAGCGAATGCACCTTGTCGTAACCCAGTTTTTGGGCGATGGCTTGGGCACGCTTGGAACGAGCCCCCGCCGCACACACCATGATGACAGGTGTGCTTTTGTTTTTCACCGCCTTGTCGAGACGCGCCTCGAGTTCGTCCAAGGGCACGTTCACGGCACCTTTGATGTGGCTTTGGGCAAACTCATCGGCGCTGCACACGTCGACCACCACGCCTTTTTCGCGGTTCATGCATTGCACCGCCTCGGTGGGCGAAATACCGGTGGCTGCAGCGCCTTGCACCACGGGCAGCAGCAAAAAGAAACCACTGCTCAAGGCAATGGCTATCAACATCCAGTTGTCGAGAATAAATTTCACGGGGAATCCAGTTCAGGGGGTTAAAAGTATCGAGTCAGGCCAGCATTCTAAAATCACAGCCAATCTTTCACTGACTCTGTTGATTTAAACCATGTACAAGCTCGTATTAATCCGCCACGGCGAATCCACTTGGAACCTTGAAAACCGCTTCACCGGATGGACCGATGTGGATCTGACCCCCACCGGCATCGAACAAGCCAAGAACGCAGGCAAGCTGCTCAAGGCCGAAGGCTATGAGTTTGACGTGGCTTACACCAGCGTCTTGAAACGCGCCATTCGCACTCTGT